>JAMNXS010000048.1 GCA_023653025.1 Burkholderiaceae bacterium | reverse complement strand
GTGGTGCAACGGCGGATTTCGCCTGCGGCTCTATCCGCCCTACGGCTCGAGGAACTTATACGACGACGTAGTCGCGTAGGGCGGATAGAGCCGCAGGCGAAATCCGCCGGCACACGATCTTCGACCGCCAGCCCCGCTCACCCCAATTCCGTAGGGCGGATAGAGCCGCAGGCGAAATCCGCCGGACCGCCGCACCAACTCCCGCCTCACAACAGCACCAGATTATCCCGATGGATCAACTCGTCCTCCTCCACATACCCGAGGACAGACGCAATCTCGGAGGAAGGCTTGCGCAGGATGCGGCGCACTTCGGCGCTCGCGTAGTTGGTGATGCCGCGCGCGATCGGGCGGCCGGCGGGGTCGACGCAGGTGACCACGTCGCCGCGGCCGAACTCGCCGTCGACCTCGGTCACGCCGATCGGTAGCAGCGACTTGCCCTCGGCGCTCAGCTTCTGCACGGCACCCGCATCGAGCACCAGCCGGCCCGCCGTCTTCAGGTGATCAGCCATCCACTGCTTGCGCGCTGTCAGGCGCGCGGTCTGCGCGACGAGTTGCGTGCCGATGGCCTCGCCCTGAGCAAGGCGCACCAGCACCTGCTCTTCACGGCCCCAGGCGATCACGGTATGGGCGCCAGAATTCGCCGCGCGCCGCGCGGCCAGGATCTTGGTCAGCATGCCGCCGCTGCCGATGCCGCTGCCGGCGCCGCCGGCCATCGCCTCGAGCGTCGGGTCGCCTGCCACTGCCTCGTGAACGAATTCGGCGGCCGGGTCCTTGCGCGGATCAGCCGTGTAGAGGCCCCGCTGGTCGGTCAGGATGATCAGTGCGTCGGCTTCGATCAAATTGGCGACCAGTGCGCCCAGCGTGTCGTTGTCGCCGAACTTGATTTCGTCGGTGACGACGGTATCGTTTTCATTGATGACGGTGATCACGCCCATCTCAAGCAGCGTGAACAGCGTCGAGCGCGCATTCAGGTAACGCTCGCGGTCGGCCAGGTCGGCATGCGTGAGCAGCACCTGCGCCGTGCGCAGACCGTGCGAGCCGAAGCTGGTTTCATAAATCTGCGCCAGCCCCATCTGGCCGACGGCGGCGCAGGCCTGCAACTCATGGATGCCGGTCGGGCGCTGGTCGAAGCCGAGGCGCTGCATGCCTTCGGCAATCGCTCCTGAACTGACCAGCACCACCTGCTTGCCGATGCGGCGCAGCTGCGCGATCTGGTCGGCCCATTTCGCGATGGCCGCATGGTCTAGCCCGCGGCCCTCGTTGGTGACCAGGGACGAGCCCACCTTGACGATCACGCGCTGCGCTTGCTGGATGACGGAGGCCATGGAAACACTGTGTTGTTATTCTGGTCGGAGGCCCGCTCAGCCGGCGAGCGGATCATGCGGCTTGAAGCGCGGGTCGTCGGCATCGACGCTGACAATGCCGAGCGCCTCTTCGGCAATGCCCGACTGCTCGCGCACCTCCTGCCCGCGCTGGGCGGCAAGGTAGTCGTAGATGTCCTGAACCAGGTCTTCGCAGCCCTCGCGGGTGAGGCCGGAAATGTGAAACACCGGCCCCTTCCAGCCGAAGCGCTTGACGAAATCCTTCAGGCGCTTGGCGCGCTCGGCCTCGGGCACCATGTCGAGCTTGTTGAGCACCAGCCAGCGCGGCTTGTCGAACAGGGTCTCGTCGTACTTCTTCAGTTCCTTGACGATGGCCTTGGCTTCCTTGACCGGATCGACGCTGGCATCGAACGGCGCGACATCGACAATGTGCAGCAGCAGACGCGTGCGCTGCAGGTGGCGCAGGAACTGCACGCCGAGGCCGGCGCCGTCGGCCGCACCCTCGATCAGGCCCGGAATGTCGGCGATCACGAAGCTCTTTTCATGGCTGACGCGCACGACACCGAGGTTCGGGTGCAGCGTGGTGAACGGGTAGTCGGCAATTTTCGGGCGCGCATTCGACACCGACGCAATGAAGGTCGACTTGCCTGCATTCGGCATGCCCAGCAGGCCGACGTCGGCCAGCACTTTCAACTCAAGCTTCAGTTCGCGGCGCTCGCCTTCCTTGCCGTCGGTCCTCTGGCGCGGCGCGCGATTGGTCGACGACTTGAAATGGATGTTGCCCCAGCCGCCCTCGCCGCCCTTGGCCAGCAGCGCGACCTGCCCATGCTCGGTCAGGTCGGCGATGATCGCGCCGTCGTTCTGGTCGACGACCAGCGTGCCGACCGGCATGCGCAGGTAGACGTCGTCCGCGCCCTTGCCATAGCAATCGGAGCCGCGGCCGTTCTCGCCGTTCTTCGCCTTGTGCAGCTTCGCGTAGCGGAAATCGACCAGCGTATTGATGTTGCGGTCGGCGATCGCAAAAATGCTGCCGCCCTTGCCGCCGTCTCCGCCATCCGGGCCGCCGAACGGCCGGAATTTTTCACGGCAAAACGACGCCACGCCGTTGCCGCCATTGCCGGCCACGACTTCGATTCGTGCTTCGTCGATAAACTTCATGATTTGCCGGTGTGGTGTTTCGAGTGTTGTGGCGGGTTCTTACTTCGTAGGGCGGATAGAGCCGAAGGCGAAATCCGCCATCAAAACCCCAATGAAAAAGGCCCTGCCTGCGGCAGAGCCTTTTCGCAGGACCGGTTCAGCTTATCAGGCCGGAACCACGGTCACAATGTGGCGCTTGAGCACGCCCTTGGTCGCGAACTGCACCTTGCCGTCGACCAGCGCGAACAGGGTGTGATCCTTGCCCATGCCGACGTTCTCGCCGGCGTGCAGCTTGGTGCCGCGCTGGCGAACGATGATGCCGCCGGCATTGATCGCCTGGCCGCCGTAAACCTTCACGCCGAGTCGCTTCGACTCCGAGTCGCGGCCGTTGCGCGTTGTGCCGCCGCCTTTTTTGTGTGCCATCTGATGCTCCTGATTCGGTAATGGGTCTCGCCGGGCTTAGCCGTTGACCGAGACGATCTGCAGTTCGGTGTAGTTCTGGCGATGGCCCTGACGCTTCTGGTAGTGCTTGCGGCGACGCATCTTGAAAATTTTCACCTTGTCGTGGCGACCGTGCGCCACTACCGTAGCCAGCACCTTGGCACCTTGAACCAGCGGCGTACCGAATGTCATCGTTTCGCCGGCGCCCACTGCGAGCACCTGATCCAGGGTGATTTCGGAGCCGATGTCTGCCGGTATCTGTTCTACTTTAAGTTTTTCGCCAGCAGCAACCTTGTATTGCTTGCCACCGGTTTTTATGACCGCGTACATGGGAACCTCATCGATTGTTTGGAAAGAACGCCCGCAGCCTTGCGACCCCGGGATACTGCCTTCCCCGACCTAGCCCCAGAAGGTTGCCAAATCGGGAAAACCTCCAATTATACATGGACTTACATGGGCGGTCAAAGCCGGCGGCGGTTGCGGGCTTGCAGGGCAGCCGGCGGATTTCGCTGCGCTCTATCCGCCCTACAGGAACACCCAGCCCGTCCCGAAACCGTAGGGCGGATAGAGCGCAGCGAAATCCGCCACGCCGCCCGCTTGAAATCCGCCACGCCACCCGCTTTGAATCCGCCACGCCACCCGCTCGAAATCCGCCACGCCACCCGCTCGAAATCCGCCACACCACCCGCTCGAAACCCGCCACACCCCACGCGTGACATCCGCCGCGCCGCGCCATCCCCTGCCCCCTTGCCCCCGCATCGTATAATCGCCGCCTTTGACCGACCTCCGCCGCATCGTGTCCGCTACCCAAGCCGCCCAGACCCACCCCCTGTCCGTGATCGCCGCCGACATGCAGGCCGTCGATGTCACGATCCGCGCGCAATTGCATTCGGACGTTCCGCTGGTCAGCCAGATCGCCGACTACATCATCAGCGCCGGCGGCAAGCGGATCCGGCCCGCGCTGGTGCTGCTGACGGCCAATGCCTGGGGCTACCGGGGCACCGACCACACCAAGCTGGCGGCTGTGGTCGAGTTCATCCATACCGCGACGCTGCTGCATGACGACGTGGTCGACGAGTCGGCGCTGCGCCGCGGACGGCAGACGGCCAACGCGATGTTTGGCAACGCCGCCTCGGTGCTGGTCGGCGACTTTGTCTACTCGCGCGCCTTCCAGATGATGGTGTCGGTCGACAGCATGCGCGTCATGCGCATACTCGCCGATGCGACCAATGTCATCGCCGAGGGCGAGGTGCTGCAACTGATGAACATGCACGACCCAGACGTGACCGAGGAGCGCTATCTGCAAGTCATCCGCTCCAAGACCGCCAAGCTGTTCGAAGCCGCAACCGAACTTGGCAGCCTGATCGCCGGCGCGCCGGAAGACGGGATCGCCGCCAGCGCCGAATACGGCCGCTCGATCGGCACCGCCTTCCAGCTGATCGACGACGTGCTGGACTATTCGGGCAATGCGGCCGACATCGGCAAGAACGTCGGTGACGACCTGCGCGAGGGCAAGCCGACGCTGCCGCTGATCTATCTGATGCAGCACGGGACGCCGCAGGAGCGCTCGCTGGTGCGCGACTGCATCGCCACCGGCGACGAAGCCCATTTCGACGAAGTGCTGGCGGCGATTACCGGCTCGGGGGCACTCGACTACACGCGGGAGCAGGCCGAACGCGCGGCGCGGCGCGCGAAAGCCTCGGTAGCGATGCTGCCCGACGGCCCGTACAAGGCTGCATTGAGCACGTTGGCCGACTTCGCCGTCGACCGCAATCATTAAACAATCATTACGTTAAATCAGGGCATCGCCACAACGCCCAAGTTTTGATATACTCGCGGGCTTTCGTGATATGCGCCAGGCGGCAGCAAGCCTTCAGGCACGATCGAAGAAATCGGGGTGTAGCTTAGCCTGGTAGAGCGCTACGTTCGGGACGTAGAGGCCGGAGGTTCGAATCCTCTCACCCCGACCAGATAAAAAACGACAAAGCCCAAGTGGATCAAGCACTTGGGCTTTGTCGTTTTTGATCGGCGTGCATGTCGTTGCAACGCAAATTTCCCGGGCAGCGCCCCAAATTTGTCCCAAGGCTGTGCGTGGACATGAATGGCTGGCGTGAAATCATGCGCCTCCCGCCCCACCGTCCGCATCGCAAACCGGCCCACCCCCTGAAGCCGCTACGCACCGAGCATGAGACGCCTGGCAAGATGGCCACGCTGGAGCTTGCTCCGTTCGATTCCGAAGAACCAGGGTCACGCTGATCCGGGCGGCCTGAATGGGGTGATCGTTGTTTATTGGGGTAATGAAGAGTCTATATACCCCAATATAAGATAGTATTACCCCATTCTTGATCGTCCGGATGCCGCTGCATGCAATCACTCTCCCCTACCTACCTCGCCAAGCTGCGCTTCGACGCGCGGCAGTTGGCGACGTTGCGGGCGCTCGGCGAGTACAGGGGCAAGCAGCAGCTTTTCGTGGCACAGTTGCCCGAGGTCTTGAGCGACCTGCGCCAAGTCGCTGTTGTCGAGTCCACCGAGTCGTCAAACCGCCTCGAGGGCGTGATTGTGGCGGCCCACCGGCTCAAGCCCCTGGTGCTCAAGAATGCCGCACCACAGAGCCGTTCCGAGCAGGAAGTGGCGGGTTACCGCGACGCCTTGGGCCTGATCCATGAGAGCGGCGAACAAATGCCGTTTTCGGAGGGCACTGTCCTGCAAATCCACGGCATGCTATACCGCTACATGCCGCAACCAGGCGGGCACTGGAAGGCCACCAACAACGACATCGTCGAGCGCCACCCCGATGGCAGCTCGCGTATCCGCTTTCGCCCAGTCGCCGCGCACCTCACCCCCATGGCGATGGCGGACTTGATCGCGCGCTACCGCTTGGCGTTGGATCAGCACCTGGCCGACCCCTTGGTGCTCGTACCCCTGGCCATCCTAGATTTCCTGTGCATTCACCCCTTCCCGGATGGCAACGGACGCATGGCACGACTGCTGACCCTGCAGTTGCTCTATCACTTCGACTACGCGGTGGGCCGCTTCATCAGCCTCGAGCGCATCTTCGAGGAGTCCAAGGAGAGCTATTACGAAACGCTGGAGGCCAGCTCGCGAGCCTGGCACGAAGCCGCACACGACATCGCCCCGTGGCTGGACTACTTTTGGGGTGCCCTGCTGCGCGCCTACAAGAAGTTTGAAGAGCGCGTGGGCGCCATCGAGCGTGGCCGAGGCGCCAAGGGCGACCGCGTTCGCTCGGAGATACTCAAACGCCAACTGCCCTTCTCCATCGCGGAGATCGAGCAAGCCTGCCCCGGCATCAGCCGCGACATGGTGCGAGTGATTCTGCGCGCCATGAAGGCCGAAGGTGTGATCGCCCCAACCGGCAAGGGGCGTGGCGCGAAATGGTCGCAGGTCAAGTCGGGGCGACCAGCCTGATGCCGCACCGCTGACGCCGCATCAAAGCCTGCACCAAGCCCGGCTGCACAATAGCCGAGCCCGCTCAGGAGGAGCCTCCCCAATCCAGCTCCACCTGCCGCATCCCGCTGCGGCGCCTGCTGTGCAGCAGGTCGATGTTCATCTCGGCCGTCAGGTTCGACGCATAGAACTCTTCGATCATCTGCACCGAGGTGCGCGCATTGCGCGCCAGCGTCAGCAAGTCGATGCCTTTCCCGTGCAGCAGCCGGAACATGATGGCCGTGTGCCGCAGGCTGTACAGGCTGCGCGCCTGGCCCAGCTCGCCGGTCTTGAGGCCGGTGGCGACGAGGATCTTGTTGAAATGCTGCGAGATCACGACCGCCGCCGCATCCCGGTCTTCAACATGCGGCAGGAACAGATAGTCGTCGGCGCCGGCCATGCCGCGCGACTCCTGCCACTTGCGCAGGCTCTGGTAGATCCGCACCGCCGGCCTGAGCGTGACGATCTGCGCCTTGTGGCGCTTGGTCTCGGGTATCGTCAGCCGCAGGTACAGATGACTGGTGCGGACGATCTCCACATGTTTATGCTGGATGTACTTGAGGTCGGTCGGGCGCAGGAAGCTGTTGACCATGAAGCCGATGACCCAGGCCATCTCCATGGGCACCGACGCGGTCTTGGTAAAAATGCCGCCGGCGCGGTTGCGATGGGTGGCCGGCTTGTCTTCGTCCGGCAGTTTCGCCAACTGCTTTGCGGTGCGCAGCAATGTCTTGTACTCGGAAACCGTGAAGCCGCCGCGCGGCTGCGACTGCAGCCGCACCTTCGGGAACGGCGGAATACGGTTGATCACTTCATTGACCAGCGCATGCTTGAACACCAGCCGCACCGACTGCAGGTACTGCGTGATCGTGATCGAGGACGCCTTGCGCTGCTGCAGCCCGCCCATGAACTGCGACAGGTCGTCATGGTTCAAGCTGCGGATATCGCGCTGTCCGAGCACCGGATTGATCTGCTTGGTAAAGCGGTTGCGCAAGGCCTTGAACGACTGCATCGACAATTCGCCGCGCATCATGCGGCCGCGCTCGGCCTCGAGCGCCCTGTCGGCCACCTGCCGGAACAGATACTTGGCCGGTACTTCTTTTTGCTGCGCGCGATCCAGACGCGCGACTTCGCCTTCGCCGGCGGTGCGAAAGCGCAGCAGCAGTTCTTCGTAAAACTGTTTGGCCGCTTCCTGCGCATGCTGCTTCTCAAGCACACGCGTGCTGCGCACGAACATCTTGCCTTCCATGTAGCAGCGCACCTGCCAGTAGCGGCTGCCGCGTATCCGGTAGATCTTCAGCTTGCTCGGATAGCCGCGGATCGCGGTCATCGATGACAACACCGGCAAGGAGCGCGCCTGCCGCAGGGCGTAGGCATCATCGTTGGCGGGCAAACAGGTTTCCATCGTCGATCGGTGTATCAAAGTCCTTGGAGCTACGTCACGGTATTTGGATGCCGGCAGGGCGGCTGAAAGCGCCGCTGCCACTGGTGATATTAACCATAAGCAACACCAAATTCGCCAGAGAGATGTATCAAAGTTTCTGCTGACGGACAGCTACCGCTTCATGTACGGATTTTGTACTGAAATCATGCGGGTGCCGAGCCAGGGTCTTTGATCCGTTTCAAGTCTTTGGAGATTATTCGATGAAAAAGACTCAAGTTGCTCTGGCAGCAGTGGCTCTGGTGGCTTCGGCTGCTGCAATGGCTGACGTGACCGTCTATGGCACCGTTGACGTCGGTGTGGCGCACAACTCGAACGGCACCAACCTCTACGGCGCCGGTAACAGCGGCACGACCCTGTTCGGCCTGAAGGGCACCGAAGATCTGGGTGGCGGCCTGAAAGCCGGCTTCAACCTCGAGTCGGGCATCAACGCAGCCACCGGCGCACTGGGCGCCAACGGTGGTGTCGGCACGGCACTGTTCAACCGTAATGCCAATGTCAGCCTGTCCACCGAAAACGCTGGCCTGACCGTCGGCACCCAGATCTCGCCGTTCATCCTGGCCGGCCTGACCGGTACCACGGCTGTCGGCGGCAACGGTGCGTTCGTTCCGGCCCTGTTCCGCCTCGACGGCGGCAGCCTGGCAGGCATCACCGTCGGCAACACCGGCACCGGTGGCTTCTTCATCCCGGGCGCCATCAGCGCGAACTTCAACGCCAACGGCGTCAGTGCTGCCGTGATGCAACGCATTCAGGAAAAGTCGTCCAGCGAGAATGGCTACACCGCAGGTAACCTGTCCGGCTCGTTCGGCGGCGTGAACCTGGCAGTTGGTTATCAGCGCGTTTCCCCGAACACCGGCGTCGCTACGTCGAATGTTCTGGTCGCTGCAAACACCTCGGTTGGCGCGCTCCGCGTGAACGCCGCCTATGCCAACAACTCGGGCACCGTGGATTCGAAGGGCTACATCCTCGGCGCGTCGATGCCGCTGGCTGGCGCTCTGTCGGGCGGCCTGACCTACTCGAACAACGATCGCAACACGATCGGCCGCGCGACCACCGTCTCGCTGCAGTATGACCTGTCGAAGGCAACCTACGCCTACGTCAACTACAGCAGCTTCGGCGTTGCCTCCAACGGCGGCGCAGCAGCCAACGACGCAGCTGGTCTGGCAGCAGCCAAGTCGCTGCTGGCAGTCGGCCTGTCGCACTCGTTCTAATTCCCCGTCGGTCCCGTACCGACTGGCTTAGAACATGCAGCACTGAAAGCCGCTCTTCGGAGCGGCTTTTTTTATTTCCTTCATTCCGCCCCCTCCATCGCGGCCACGCCGCCATTACGTGACTTTCGCGAAAAGTTCAGCCGCTTGACTCGTCACAAACCCGTCCGACATAGCCGTTGTGTCGCGGCGCGGCAGCAAAACCTCGCATCCGCAGACTGGTCAGAGTTTTGTCAACCACTGGAGAAATGCGATGGACAGAAAGCTTGTTGCCTCGATAATCGTGGCCTCGCTGGCGAGCGGTTCGGCGCTGGCGCAATCGGGGCTGACCCTGTACGGCAACATCGATGCGTCGGTCGTGTCTGCGACGGGCATCGGCCCGGGCAGCGATCGGCGCTGGAGTTTCGGCGAAGGCAACTGGGCAGCGTCGGTCTGGGGACTGAAAGGATCGGAAGATCTCGGCGGCGGCATGAAGGCACATTTTCGTCTAGAGGGCGGCTTCAATGCAGGCAACGGCGCGATTGCCAACGGCGGCACGAGCGGCGTGTTCAGCCGAATGGCCAATGTCGGGCTGAGCGGCGGCTTCGGCTCGGTCACGGCCGGCCTCAACCTGTCGCCTTTCATCGCAGCGTATACATCGACGCTGGGCCTCGCAGGCAACAACTTCTATGTGCCAGCGCTGCTGATGCACCGTGATGCGGGCACAGTCGCCAGCGCTGGTGGGCCAGCGCAACTGTTCAACGGCGGCACCGACGCCGATGTCGCTGGCGGATCGACCGGCGGCTTCTTCGTGCCGAACTCGGTCACCTACAGCCTGCCGTCGGAACTACTGGCCGGTGTAACCGGCAGCGTGATGTATGCACCGGGCGGCGTGGCGGGCTCGGCCAGCCGCAACCGCTTTGTGTCGGCCAATGCCGGCTATGCGTTCGGCGACCTGAACGTGGTGGTCGCCGGCTCGGACCGCGACCAGCAATACCGGCAGTGGCTGGTGGGCGCCAGCGTTCCGGTGGGGCCGGTGAAGGTGGCGGCCAACTATGTACGCTTCAACCCGGAAGCCGGCGGCTCGAGCAATACCTGGGTACTGGGCGCGCAGATGAAGATGATGCCGAACGCAAGCGTCGGCGTGAACTACGCACGCAATGACAGTGCCGGCACGCCGGAGATCTACAACCTGTCGGCGATGTACTCGCTGTCGAAAACCACCAACCTGTACGCGGCGATCAATCGCGCCACCAATGGCGTGCCGTCGTCGTATTCGGCGCTGGTGGATTCGTCGACCATGGGTGCCGGCGTGCAGCAGACCGGCTCGTCGACTGCGTTCATCGTGGGCGTGCAAAAGGGCTTCTGAATTCCGGAGCTCTGAACTCCGGAGTCCTGGAAATCCGCAGGATCCCGGCCATCGCCGGGGTCCACCTTGGTCTCACGACGGCTGGCGCACAGGCTTCGGCCGGAATACGTCGGCGTCATCGTAAAAGGCCTGATCCTGCTCTTGCCACCAGCCGGGAACGCCCAGCACGGGCAAATGGCAGAAATCGCGGCTGCCAAAACCCTGCTCCAGCGTGGCGGCGACCTGCCTGTCCACCTCGGCCAGCCGATCTGTCGGCGACCTGTCGAACCAGCCTGCCTCCACTGCCACCGTCCATACATGCGCCGTGATCGACTTGTAGGGCGTGACGAGTTTCTCGATCAGCGCATGACCGAACAGCATCACCTCGGCATGCGCGCCAAAGCGTTCGGCAGGATGCATCAGTGCCTGATGCCAGCGATGCTCGCGCAGGGCGTCCAGCAACCCGAGGTCATCGCTGACCACCAGTGCCGCATTCTCGTCGAACAGCGTGGCTGCATCGCGCTGCCGGCCGCGCGTGCCGGGAGCGGCCGGCACTTGCAGCAGCGGAGCATGCAGCGTATTGAGCGTGCGCTTGGTGTGCGGAAAATGCAGCCAGATCAGCGCATTGAAGAAGTCGTGCAGGTTGTCCCGCGTCGGCACCTGCCCGCTGGCCGCAATGTGTGCCTCGTAGGGCGTCCCGGCGGGCAGCCGGTCCTGCGCGATGAAACGCAGCGGCAAGCCACCGGGATTGGTCAGGCGGCGATCGGCGGCCAGCCGGTTGGCTGCCGCGATCCAGTCGTCGGCGGCGGCCAGCGGCTCGCCCACGGCGCGCAGGAGCGACAGCCATGGACGCTGCCAGTCGATCGCGGCCAGGGACATCGCCGGGTCGGGACAGGGAGCCGGGCTATCTACGGCTCAGACGAACTTCCACTGCAGCGTCTGCCCCGCATCGAGCGGCACCAGCGGCGTATCGCCCATTTTCAGTTCGTCGGGAATGATCCACGCCTCGCGGCGCAGGGTCACGGTATCGCTGTTGCGCGGCAGGCGGTAGAAATCCGGCCCGTGGAAGCTGGCGAAACCCTCGAGCTTGTCGAGCGCGCCGGCCGCCTCGAAGGCCTGGGCATAGAGTTCCATCGCATGCAGCGCGGTGTAGCAGCCGGCGCAGCCGCAGGCATGCTCCTTCAAGCCTTTCGGATGCGGCGCGGAATCGGTGCCGAGGAAGAAGCGCGGATTGCCGGAGGTGGCCGCCTCCACCAGCGCGAGGCGATGGGTTTCGCGCTTGAGCACCGGCAGGCAGTAATAGTGCGGGCGGATGCCACCGGTGAAGAGCGCGTTGCGGTTGTACAGCAGATGATGGGCCGTGATGGTGGCGGCGATGTCGCCGTCGGCTTCGCGCACGTAGTCGGCCGCATCGCGGGTGGTGATGTGCTCGAACACGACGCGCAGGTCCGGCAGCGATCGACGCAACGGCTGCAGGATGCGCTCGATGAACACGGCTTCGCGGTCGAACAGGTCAATGTCGCCGTCGGTCACCTCGCCGTGAATCAGCAGCGGCAGCCGCAGCTCCTGCATGGCTTCCAGCGCGCCCATGCAGCGCCTGAGGTCGGTGACGCCGGCGTCGGAGTTGGTGGTGGCGCCGGCCGGATACAGCTTGACGCCATGGACGATGCCGCTGTCGACGGCGCGCCGGATCTCGTCGGCGCTGGTGTTGTCGGTCAGGTAAAGCGTCATCAGCGGCTCGAAGCGCAAGCCTTGCGGCACGGCGGCGAGGATACGCTCGCGATAGGCGGCAGCCATGGCGGCGGTCGTGACCGGCGGCTTGAGGTTCGGCATCACGATCGCACGCGCGAACTGCCGCGCCGTGTCGGGTACGACGTCCGCCAGCACGATACCGTCACGCAGGTGCACATGCCAGTCGTCGGGGCGGGTCAGGGTCAGGGTGGCGGGAGTGGACATCGTTGCCTTGCTCGTTCGGTAGAGATGTGGAATTTTACCCGACGTGTCTTGCGTATCGGCCCCGGTCAGGCGCGTCTCGCCGCAACCAGGTCCGGGCCGGTACCGGACGCATCGGCCGACTGGCCGGCCTCGGCATCTTCGTCGGCATCGCTGCCGCGCACCTGCTGGCGCTCCCACATCGCGGCATACCGCCCCTGCAGGGCGAGCAGTTCGCCATGGGTGCCGCGCTCGACGATGCGCCCCTCGGACAGCACGAGAATCTGCTGCGCGTCTGCGATGGTGGACAGCCGGTGCGCAATCACCAGCGTCGTCCGGTCGCGTGCAATCTCCCGCAGCTGCGCCTGAATCGCCTGCTCGGCATGCGAGTCGAGCGCGGAGGTAGCCTCGTCGAAGACCAGGATTGCCGGATTTTTCAGCAGCGCACGCGCAATGGCCACCCGCTGCTTTTCGCCGCCGGAGAGCTTCAGACCGCGCTCGCCGACCGTGGTCTGGTAACCATCCGGCAGGCGGGCGATGAAGTCGTGGATGTACGCGGCGCGTGCCGCGGCGACGATCTCGTCATGCGTGGCGCCCGGTCGGCCGTAGGCGATGTTGTACTCGATGCTGTCGTTGAAGAGCACGGTGTCCTGCGGCACGATGCCGATCGCCTGCCGCAACGAGGCCTGCGTCACCTCGCGGATGTCCTGCCCGTCGATCCGGATCGCTCCGCCATCGACATCGTAAAAGCGGAACAGCAGCCTCGCCAGCGTCGACTTGCCGGAGCCGCTATGGCCGACGACGGCTGTGGTGGTGCCCGCGGCCACCGTGAAGTCGACATCGAACAGGATCTGGCGCTTGGTCTCGTAGCTGAAATTCACCCGCTCGAAACGCAGCTCGGCTTGCGTGACCTGCAGCGCCGGCGCGCCGGCGGCGTCGGCCACTTCACGGTGCTGGTCGAGCAGCGCGAACATTTTTTCCATGTCGGCCAGGCTCTGCTTGAGTTCGCGGTAGATCACGCCCAGAAAATTCAGCGGGATGTACAGCTGGATCATGAAGGCATTGACCAGTACCAGATCGCCCAGCGACATGGTGCTGCCAATGACACCCAGCGTGGCACGCCACAGGATCAGCGTCACCGCCACCGCGATGATCAGCGACTGGCCGGTATTGAGCAGGTTGAGCGAGGTCTGCGAGCGCACGGCAGCCTGTTCGTAGCGCTGCAAGCCCTCGTCATAGCGTTTTGCCTCGTAGTCTTCGTTGCCGAAATACTTGACGGTCTCGTAGTTGAGTAGCGAGTCGATCGCGCGCGTGTTGGCGCGCGAGTCGAGATCATTCATCGTGCGCCGGAAATGCGTGCGCCACTCCGTGACGACCACGGTGAAGGCGATGTAGGCCAGCAGCGCGGTCACGGTAATGACGGAAAACCAGAGGTCGTACTGCAGCGCGAGGTAGCCGAGCACAAGCGAGATTTCGACCAGTGTCGGCAGGATCGAGAACAGTGTGTACGACACCAGCGACGAAATGCCGCGCGTACCGCGCTCGACGTCGCGGGTGACACCGCCGGTCTGCCGATTCAAGTGGAAGCGCAGCGACAGCGAGTGTAGGTGGCGAAACACTTTCAGCGCAATGTTGCGTACCGCGCGCTGCGTGACTTTCGCGAAAAAGAACTCGCGTAATTCGGTGAACGCGGTGCTGGACAAACGCAGCAATCCGTAAGCGACCAGCAGGCCGGCCGGCAGCGCCAGCAGCGAGGCCGGTCGCTCAGGCGTGATCGTCAGCCCGTCGATCAGGTGCTTGAGCACGAGCGGCACGCCGACGTTGGCGACTTTGGCCATGATCAGGCAACCCAGCGCCACCAGCACGCGCCACTTCCACTGCCACAGGTAGGGAAACAGGGTCTTCAATGTCGCCCAGTCGTTGCGGGTGCCCTGGTTGGCGGGGGCTTCGGCGGCAGTTCGTGCGGTGTGGCGCATGGAAAATGGGGTTGGCTGTTGCAGGTGGGTTATGCTTGCCGACGAATGCGGCAGGACCCTCGATTGTAGCGTCAGCCGCCCCACTCTTTCAGGAAGCGCGATGGATACCCAGGAAACGACGCGGCTGCCGGATGGCATGCCGACGCTGCGCGTGATGCCGATGCCGGCTGATGCGAACATTCACGGCGACGTGTTCGGCGGGTGGATCATGTCCCAGGTCGACATTGCCGGCGCGATCCCCGCGGTGCGCCGCGCGAGCGGCCGCGTCGGCACGGTCGCGGTGAACTCGTTCGTTTTCAAGCAACCGGTGTTCGTTGGCGACTTGCTGTCGTTTTACTCGAAGATCGTCAAGACCGGCACGACCTCGGTCACGGTAACGGTCGAGGTGTATGCGGAGCGCAACCGCCTGCAATCCGAGGTGGTGAAAGTGACGGAGGCCACGCTGACCTATGTGGCCGTCGGCGAGGACCGGCGGCCGCGGCCGCTGCCGCCGCTGCCGTCGGAGTGAAGCGGCCCGGCGGCCGACCTCAGGCAGGCGCCGCTGCCTTGGCGTCGCGCAGTTCCCGGCGCAGGATCTTGCCGACGTTCGATTTCGGCAGCTCGTTGCGAAACTCGATCAGCTTTGGCCGCTTGTAGCCCGTCAGCTGCTGCTGGCAATACTCTGTCAGTTGCTCGGCCGTCAGCGACGGATCGCGACGCACGACGAACAGCTTGACCGCCTCGCCGGTGGCGGGATCGGGCACGCCGACCACCGCGCATTCGAGCACGCCGGGATGCGCCGCCACCACGCCCTCGACCTCGTTCGGATAGACGTTGAAGCCGGACACCAGCACCATGTCTTTCTTGCGGTCGACGATGGTCACATAGCCCCGCTCGTCCATCACGCCGATGTCGCCGGAGCGGAAGAAGCCGTCGGCCGTCATGACGCGCGCCGTTTCCTCGGGCTTCTGCCAGTAGCCCTCCATCACTTGCGGCCCTCGAATGGCGATCTCGCCCACCTGCCCGACCGGCAGCAGCTGGCCGGCATCGTCGAGGATGGCGATGTCGGTGGACGGTATCGGCAGACCGATCGTGCCGCTGAACTCGGTCGCATCGGCCGGGTTGGCGGTGGCGACCGGGGAGGTCTCGGACAAGCCGTAGCCTTCGACGATGCTCTTGCCCGTCACCGAGCGCCAGCGATCGTTGACGGCCTTCTGCACAGCCATGCCGCCGCCGTTGCAGAGCTTTAGGGAAGAGAAATCGAGCTTGGCAAAATCCGGGTGGTTCAGCAGCGCGTTGTAGAGCGTGTTCACGGCCGGCAGCATGTTGAATCGGTACTTCGCGAGCTCTTTCACGAGGCCAGGAATGTCGCGCGGGTTCGGAATCAGGATGTTCAGCCCGCCGAGGCGCGTGCCCATCAGGCAGCAGACCGTCAGCGCGAAGATGTGATAAAGCGGCAGCGCGCAGACAAAGGTGAGCGCCTCGACCTTGGGCGGCTTGTCCATCGCCGGCTGCAGCCAGGCTTCGTTCTGCATCAGGTTGGCGATCACGTTGCGATGGCTGAGCATGGCGCCCTTCGACAGGCCGGTGGTGCCGCCGGTGTACTGCAGAAAGGCGATGTCGTCATGGCCGAGCGAGACCTCCTGCAGCTGCTGGCCAGCGCCCTCGGCCAGCGCGCGCTTGAAGCGGATCGCGCGCGGCAGCGAGAACGCAGGCACCATCTTCTTGACGTTGCGCACGACGAAGTTGACGAGCGCGCCCTTCGGCCCGCCTAGCAGGTCGCCCATGCTCGCGACCACGGCCACCTTGACCTGCGTATGGCCGACGACCTTCTCCAGCGTATGGGCGAAGTTTTCGAGGATGACGATGGCCTCGGCGCCCGAATCCTTCAGCTGGTGCTCGAGCTCGCGCGGCGTGTAGAGAGGATTGACGTTGACGACCACGAAGCCGGCGCGCAGCACGGCCGCAATCGCTACCGGGTATTGCAGCACGTTGGGCATCAT
The DNA here is from genome assembly GCA_023653025.1 of Burkholderiaceae bacterium. Lineage (GTDB taxonomy): Bacteria > Pseudomonadota > Gammaproteobacteria > Burkholderiales > Burkholderiaceae_D > Pernthalerella. Next base: position 6,691 of record JAMNXS010000048.1, on the reverse strand, counting down.
CAACGCGACGCGCGCACCGGGCTGCAGCCCCTGGGCCTGCAGCCACGCACCCAGCTGGCGCGACATGCGATCCACGTCCGCGTAGGTGATGGACTTGCCCATGCAGACATAGGCATCGCGCTGCGCATGGCGCGCGAACGACTCCTCCATCAGGTGCACGAGCGAGCGATAGCGGGTGTAGTCGATCTCGGCCGGCACGCCGGGCGGATACGAGCGGATCCAGAACTTCTCCATGCAGCACCTCTGTTTGTTGTGCGCGCTTGCGTCGCCATTGCATGAGCACGGCAGCGCTGCGCTGTATCGAGGGATCGTCCGGCGGAACCCGGACGGCTGGTCTTCTCCTGCAGGGGATGCTAACGGAAATTGTCGGCCTTGTGTGTTTACCGCGTCGCAACAGACCGCGAAGAGTCATCGGCGCCTGCTTGCTGCGGTGCGGCAGCCGCACCGTATTTTTCAAGCAGGGTGCGGCGACGGGATTTGTCGAGCTTGGCGATGGCCTTTACGCGGCGATAGAACTGGCTGAAATCGTTGAGCTCGGCATACAGCCCATGGAAGGCGGGCACGAGGTCGTGGTAAGTCGCCACCAGCGCGAAGTGCGCATTGGACACGGGCTCGGCGAACCAGCGATCGTAGCCCGCATAGCCGCCCCAGCGTTCGGCCTTCATCGCCTCGTAATCGCGCCTGAGCGACGCGAAGATCTCCGCCTTGCGCTCACGCTTGTCGGCATCCGTCGAGATGCGTACGAAATTGTCTTCCAGCTGCTGCCGGTGTACGTCCAGCAGCGCGAGGAAATCCTGCTTGCGCTGGCGCCATGCGCGATAGCGCTCGCGCATGGCGTCGTCGCCCCGCGCTGCGAGCCAGCGCTCCACGCCGACTTCCTCGACCGCTGTTGCGAACGACTCGTTGAATTGCGAGTCGCCGGGCGCATAGGCGACCTGGTGCGCGAGCTCGTGGAACACCATGCGCGCGACCTCGGCCTCCGGATACTCGATGAAGGTCGACAGCACGGGATCGTTGAACCAGCCGAGCGTCGAATAGGCCGGTACGCCCGATACGCGTGCGTCATAGCCCTGGCGACGCAAGCCGTCGGCGAACTGTTGCGCGGCTTCCTTGCTGTAATAACCTCGGTAATTCACGCAGCCGGCCACCGGGAAGCACCATTGCAGCGGCTTCATCGACAGCTCGGGCGTGGCCACCACGTTCCACATGACGTAGGGCCGCTTGAGGTCGGCATAGCTGGTGTAGCTGCGATTGTCGGGCAGGCCGAGTTCGCGCGCGGCAAAGACGCATATGTCCTTCGCGCGCTTAAGGCGGGTCTTGAGATCGTCGCCGACGCCAGGGTCGGCCAGCCAGTGGTCGATGGGCTTGGCGCTCGACATCAGCGACAACTGGCCCTGCATCGCCTGCATGTAGTAGCCGAGGGAGGCGCAGCCGCCGAGCGACAGCGTAACGATCAGGCAGGACAGGAAACGCAGGAGGGTCTTCATCGGGGCTTTCAGGGTGAGGAATCGGCTTTCTCGACCTGCACCAGCACATCGTAGAAAGTCGGCGCGCGACCCATGTCGGTCAGGCGCTGGCTGGTGAGTTCATTGGCATTGCGGCCATCCGGCGCGAGCTTCTTCCACCAGATGGACAGGGCAACCACGAGCCCCTTGCGCGCACCGTCGTTCAGGCGGGCCCGCACGCGCATCTCGCCGCGCTGGTTGAAGACTCGTACGGTGTCGCCATCGACGATGCCGCGTCCGGCCGCATCCTCCGGGTGAATCTCGAGGTGCGGTTCGCCTTCGGTATTGCGCAAGCTCTGCACATTGACGAAAGTGGTGTTGAGAAAGTTCCTTTGCGGCGGCGAAATCATGGCCAGTGGATACAGGCTTGCCAACTCGGGAGCCGAGGCGGCCGACTCGTAGGGCGGTATGTAGTCGGGCAGCGGGTCGAGGCCGGCTTCGCGCATGCGCTCGCTGTAGAACTCGCATTTGCCTGACGGCGTGGGAAAGCCGCCCTGCGCGAAGGGAGCGGCCGGCATCTGCAGCTTGATCCAGCCGCTCTCTTTCAGCCGCGACCAGTCGTAATGCGCCGCCCTGGCGTCCCCGGAGTCGAAGGCCTGTGCTGCCAGTTCGTCATCGGACTCGGAAAAACAGGGATCGTCGAAGCCCATGCGCGCGGCGAGGCGACGGAATATTTCGCTGTTGGGCAGCGCTTCGCCGAGCGGAGCGATCGCCGGATTGTTGGCGACAATGTACAAATGGCCATAGGTCGCATGGACGTCCGCATGCTCGAGCTGCGTCGTCGCAGGGAGCACGATGTCGGCATAGTCGACGGTATCGGTCTGGAAGTGCTCAAGCACGACCGTGAACAGGTCGTCGCGCGCGAAGCCCTGCGCCACCTTCGCCGACTCGGGCGCCACGGCGACCGGGTTGGCATTGTAGACGATGAGTGCCTCCACCTTCGGCCCGAAGGCGGGCGAGGTTTCGCGCAGCAGGTCGTCGCCGATCGTGCTCATGTTGATCGTCCGCGGCGGATGCAGCGGATCCTGCGGCGCAAGATCGGGGCGCTCGAGTTGCGCAGCGCGCTTGGGGAAGCTGTCGCCGGACGACAGCAGCACGCCGCCGGCCGGATGCCGCCACGCACCGACCAACGCCGGCAGGCAGGCGATATTACGCACGGCCATGCCGCCGCCATGGGAGCGCTGCACGCCGTAATTGACGCGGATCGCCACCGGCTCGCCGCGCGCCGCCGTCGTGCCGTAGAGGCGGGCCAGCAGTTCGACCTTATGCATGGCTATGCCGCAGGTAGCGGCGACGCGCTCCGGCGTCCATGCGGCGACGCGCTCCTTGAGTTCATCGAAGCCGAGCGTGTAATCGGCAATGTAGTCGTGATCCAGCAGGCCGTCGCGCACCAGCACGTGCATGATGCCCAGCGCCAGCGCCGCATCGGTGCCGGGCAGGACGGCGACATGGTGATGGCACTTCTCGGCCGTCAGTGAGCGGTAGGGATCGATGGCGACCAGAATGGCGCCGCGCCGCTTTGCTTCCTGGACCTTCATCCAGAAGTGCAGGTTGGAGGCGATCGGATTGCCGCCCCAGATCAGGATCAGTTTCGCGTGCTCGAACTGCTCGGTGTCAGTACCGATCTTTGCGCCAATGGTGTACTTGTAGCCGACGCCGCCGGCGGATGAACAGATGGTGCGGTCGAGGCGGGACGCGCCGAGGCGATTGAAAAAGCGCATGGCCATCGACTCGCCCTGTACCACGCCCATCGTGCCGGCGTAGCTGTAGGGCAGGATAGCCCGCGCATCGCGGGCGGCAATGGGCTTGAGGCGCTCGGTAATGGTTGTCAGGGCGTCGTCCCAGCTGATGCGTTCGAAGCGGCCTTCGCCCTTGCGGCCGATGCGCCGCATCGGATGCAGCAGCCGGTCCGGATGGTAGGTGCGCTCGAGGTAGCGCGATACTTTCGTACAAAGCACGCCGGCCGTGTTCGGATGCTCTGGATCGCCTTTGATCTCGATGGCCCGCTCGTCCTGCACGGTGACCAGCATGGCGCAGGTATCGGGGCAGTCGTGCGGACAGGCGGCGCGTATGATCTGCGTGTTCGTTATGTGCGTGTTCATTCGGTATCCTTGCTGCGACAATGGCTTTCCGGTCCGGCAGGTACCGCGCGGGACAGCCTACGGGTAATATACACAAGGGTCTGGCGGCGCTGCCAGACCTCATGCAAAGCGCAACGAGGCCATCATGAACCTGATCGATCCCATCCTGCAGTTTCACGAAGAGTTGAAGCAGATCCGGCGCGCGATTCACGCCAACCCCGAGCTGTCTTACGAAGAGGACCAGACTGCCGACCTGGTGGCGCGCAAGCTCGACGAATGGGGCATTCCCGTCATTCGCGGCCTGGGCCGGACCGGCGTGGTGGGCGTCATCCGCAACGGCAGTAGTGCGCGGGCCGTCGGCCTGCGCGCCGACATGGACGCCCTGCCGCTGGCCGAGCACAACAGCTTCGCGCACAGGTCGCGCAACGAGGGCAAGATGCATGCGTGCGGCCATGACGGCCACACCGCCATGCTGCTTGGCGCGGCGCATTACCTGTCGAAGCATCGCCAATTCGACGGTACGGTGTATGTGATTTTCCAGCCGGCAGAAGAAGGCGCCGGCGGCGCCAAAGCGATGATGGACGACGGCCTGTTCGCTCAGTGTCCGATGGAAGCCGTATTCGGCATGCACAACTGGCCGAACATGAAGGCAGGCATGATGGGCGTGGTGGCCGGCCCGATGATGGCCTCGTCGAACGAATTCGAGCTAACGATCCGCGGCAAGGGTTCGCACGCCGCCCAGCCCCACCTGTCGGTCGATCCGATCATGGTCGCGGTGCAGATTGCGCAGAGCTGGCAGACCATCGTCTCGCGCAATACGAGCCCGATCGACTCATCGGTGCTGTCGATCACGCAGATCCACTCGGGCAGCGCGACCAACATCGTGCCGGATTCGGCGAGCATGATCGGCACGGTGCGCACGTTCACCATCCCGGTCCTCGACATGGTCGAGCGCCGCATGCGGGACATCGCCGAGCACACGGCGGCAGCCTTCGGCGCTTCGGTTGAATTCGGTTTCCGGCGCAATTACCCGCCGTTGATCAATCACCTGCCCGAAGCCGAATTTGCCATCGGCGTAATGAAAGATGTCGTCGGCCACGACGGCGTGGTCACCTCGGCCGAGCCGACGATGGGCTCGGAAGACTTCGCCTTCATGCTGCTGGAGCAGCCTGGTTGCTATGTCTTCATTGGCAATGGTGACGGCGACCATCGCGAGACCGGGCACGGGCTCGGACCGTGCAATCTGCACAATCCGAGCTATGACTTCAATGACGACCTGCTGCCGATCGGGGCGAGTTACTGGGTACGCCTGGCCGAGCAGTTCCTTGCGACGCCGCCGCTGCGCCGATAGCGGTCAGGCCGGCAGGCGATCGGGACCCTTGCCGACGCGATGGCGAGGATTGTCCTGCTCGACGGCCAGCAGGATTGCCGACTGATCGGCGTGCGGGACGGTGCCGACGATGGAGCCATAATGCTGCGTGACCATTTCGGTAATCCCCAGCCGGATGCCTGCTTTGGCGGCGGCGTCGAGGATGTTTTCCATGTCCTTCAGTTGAGTCTTGATCTGTCCGCCGGGCAGGAAGTTGCGATCGAGCATGCGCTGGCCGTGAACTTCGAGGATGCGACTCTCGGCAAAGCCGCCGCGTATGGCCTGGCGCACCGCCGCCGGGTCGGCACCGCCCGCTTCGGCCAGCAACAGCGCTTCGGCCACGATATTGAGCGTCGCGCCCACGATCAGCTGATTGCACAGCTTCGACAACTGACCGCATCCGGCCGGGCCGACCAGCGTCGCCCTGCCCATGGCCGACAGCACGGGTTTGGCACGTTCGAATTGCGCGGGATCGCCGCCGGCCATGATGGCCAGCGTCGCCGCTTCGGCGCCCACCACGCCGCCAGATACCGGCGCATCGATGAAGTGGACGCCGTGGGCCTCCAGCAGCGCGCTGATGGCTTCAGCCTCGGACTGGCGGGTCGAACTCATGTCGATGACCAGCGCCCCGGGCGCGACCACCTCGATGACCGACTCCAGTATCTGCCTCACCTCCGGCCCTGCCGCCAGCATGGTGATCAGGACGTCGGCTTTGGCAGCCGCCTCGGGCGTTTCTGCGACCCGCGCTCCGTGGGCTTCCAGTGCAGCGGCTTTGGCGCTGGTGCGATTCCATGCGATGACAGGGAAACCCGCCTTCAGCAAGTTGATCGCCATCGGCTTTCCCATCAGGCCGATACCGAAAAATCCTATCGTGGGGCGAGGCGAGGCTTCGCTCATGTTTGCTCCGTCAGTCATGGTTGGAATTCGATCCGGCCAATGATCTCGGAATTGTTATAGGAGTGCAACTTCATGAACAAGCTGAGTCTGAGTTTCATTCATTCTGCCCGCGGATTGGCGATGATCGGCGTTGCGGCCGTGCTTGCCGGGTGTGCTACCTCGTATTCGCCGTCGGAGGCGATGGTCGGGCTGACCCGGGAAGAGGTCATCGCGCGGCTAGGGCCGCCAGATCCGCTGCCAGCTGACATGGGGTCGGCCACACGCCTGGATTTCCCGCGCGGCCCCTTCGGCAAGCATACGTATTCGGCCGCTTTCGATCCTGCCGGCAGGGCGACGGGGTTTCGACAATTGCTGCGGGAAGAGAATTTCGGGAAGATCAAGCCCGGCATGAGCACGGCCGACGTCATCGACCTGATCGGCGTGTCCCGCGAGAAGTTCGGATTGGCGCGGAATCGCGGATATGTCTGGAACTACCGGTACATTTCGCCGTTCTGCCAGTGGTTTCAGATCGAATTTACTCAGGAAAACGAAGTACGGTCTACCGGCTACGGCATACCGCCGGAATGCAGGCGGCCCAAGGTCGTTGCCTTCTGAGTCGGGACTCCTTGCGTCTTTGCCTTGCGAGGGCCTTGCCTTCCAAGGAAGTGCATCCCGGGCGAGTGGTGTTGCAGCGGCAGCGCGCGCAAATAAAAAAACCCCCGGCCGCGATGGGTCGGGGGTTTTTGAGGGGTAGCCTGACGATGACCTACTTTCACACTGGTTGCAGCACTATCATCGGCGCGAAGTCGTTTCACGGTCCTGTTCGGGATGGGAAGGGGTGGTACCAACTTGCTATTGTC
>JAMNXS010000111.1 GCA_023653025.1 Burkholderiaceae bacterium | reverse complement strand
TTCGCCGGACATCGCCGACGGCACGACGACGATCTGGTGGCCGGCGTCATGCCATTTGGCGACGCGGCGCGCGACGTTCCTGATGCGCTCGGTCGAGCCCATTGAGGTACCGCCGTACTTGTGAACTATCAGGGCCATGATGAGACGGGCTTTCTGCAGCTGAACAAACCCGCTATCTTACATGGTGCAACGCAGAAAGCCAATTAGCCATCGGCCGTGGCCGACGGCGTCACCCCTTGCGCTCACGGGAAGATACTGCGGACAAAGCCAGCAGGCGGTCCCAGTCATCCGGAGGGTTCCCTCTGCCGATCATGCGTTCGAATGTCCGATATGCATCATCGTCGCTTTCAAAGGCGCGTAGTGCCGAGTTGTCGTTGAACCAGCAAAAGATGATCAAGCGACTCGCTGCGTGATAGCGAAAAAACGGCCGATATTGCTGAAAAAACTTTGCCCGGAACCAGTGCTACCAAGTCAAGCGGCCGATCGCCATCCCAGCCGGACGCCGCCCTCCATATCGGCCTCCCGGCTGTCCATGCCCAAGCCGGCCGCGAATACGAGTTTCTCGTCAAGGAAGGCCAGCGGCAGCCACGGACGCTGCTGTGCCGGCAGTGCGCACTCCTGAAACAGATTCTTCAGCGTCCGCGACGGCCGTTGCAGATTCGGCTTGAGTCGCTCGCCGCCCGCGCGGGGTCGCAGCAACAGGACCGACGCCCTCAACCGCAACGGACAAATGCCCCTGCGGGCCTCAATATCGAACAACAGGCTGCCCTGCCACTCGGGCACGGCGATCTCGCTCTCCCCGCGCCACGCGACGCGTACCTCATGCCTCGGAGGCGTGTCGCGCAAGGGCGGCACGGCCACCACCAGACCGCCATGCCGCTGCAACAGCAGTCCGCAGAGCGCGAGCGACGGATGAGCCTCCGGTCGCGCCTGCAGCACCTGATGTCGCAACTGCGCCAGCTGGGCGGCGCTGGGCGGCCATTCGGCGCCCTGCCCCGCCAGCCAGTGCCGCAGCAGGTTGTCGATGCGCTCGACGGACAGGGTCTTGAGCTGATCGATGCGCAGGGCATCGCCCTTGGCACAGCGCGCTTCGTCCATCGCGGCCAGATCGTCGAGCAGGCGCTGCGCGGACTGCCAGTGCCGGCTGCTGCGGCTCAAGGTCGCGGCGCTGCCCGGAAAATGGCGCTCGATGACGGGCAGGACCTCGTGGCGCAAGGCGTTGCGGCGGTAGCGCGTGTCGGCATTCGATTCGTCGACGACCGGGTCGATGCCGAGGTCTTGCGCCGCGCGCTCGAGCTCGCCGCGCGTGCAATCGAGCAGCGGCCGCCCGAGCAGCACGTCGGCGCCGAGCAGCGCGTGGCTGTCATGCAGCTCGCCCATGCCGCCCAGCCCCGGCAGGCCGGCCCCGCGCAACATCTGCAGCAGCACGGTCTCGGCCTGGTCGTCCTGGTGATGCGCGGTCAGCAGCAGGCGCACGCGATGGCGGCGGCACAGCTCGCCAAGCGCGCGGTAGCGGGCCAGCCGCGCGGCCTGCTCGGTGCCGGTCGCTGCGCGGCCCTTCAACTCCACGCGCTCCGCGGCGAAATCAACGCCGAGTCGCGCCGCCTCTCCGGCGCAATGGGACAGCCACGCGTCGGCATTCGGACTCAGTCCGTGATGCACGTGAAAGGCGAACAGCGCGCGCCCGTGGCGCCGGCACGCAGCCGCGGCATGATGCAGCAGCACCGACGAATCGAGCCCGCCGCTGAAGGCCACCGCAATGGCGTCCGCCCCCGAAACGACAACGCGCGCCAGAATTGCTTCCAGCGCGCGTTCGAATCGTTCAGTGGCCTCGCTGAGCGCCTTACTCGGTGGCGTTGAGTTCCTTGAATTTGCCATAGCTCATCAGCTTGTCGTGGCGTGCGACGAGCAGGTCTTTCGTCTTCACGCCCTGGAACTGGCGCAGCGTGTCGGCCAGCGCGCGCTTGAGCAGCACGGCCATTTGCTTCGGGTCGCGATGCGCGCCGCCGAGCGGCTCGGTGACGATCTTGTCGATCAGGTTCAGCGCCTTCAGGCGGTGGGCGGTCAGGCCGAGCGCCTCGGCTGCATCGGACGCGCGCTCGGCCGTCTTCCACAGGATCGACGCGCAACCCTCGGGCGAGATCACCGAGTAGGTCGAGTACTGCAGCATCAGCACGGCGTCGCCGACGGCAATCGCCAGCGCGCCGCCGGAGCCGCCCTCGCCGATGATGGTGGCAATGATCGGCACTTTCAGCTCGGCCATCGCATACAGATTGTGGCCGATGGCTTCGGACTGGCCGCGCTCTTCGGCATCGATGCCGGGGAAGGCGCCCGGGGTGTCAACGAAAGTGAAGACCGGCAGGTTGAATTTCTCGGCCACTTTCATCAGCCGCAGTGCCTTGCGATAACCCTCGGGCTTGGGCATGCCGAAGTTGCGCATGGCGCGCTCCTTGGTGTCGCGCCCCTTCTGGTGGCCGATCACCATGCAGGCCTGTCCATTGAAGCGCGCGAGGCCGCCAACAATCGACTGGTCGTCGGCATAGCTGCGGTCGCCGTGCAACTCGTGGAAGTCGGTGAAGATCTCGTTCACGTAATCCATCGTGTAAGGGCGCTGCGGGTGGCGCGCGATCTGCGATACCTGCCACGGCGTGAGCTTGCCGTAGATGTCCTTCGTCAGCTGCTGGCTCTTTTGCGACAGGCGGTCGATCTCTTCGGAGATGTCGACGGCCGAATCTTCCTGCACGAAACGCAGTTCTTCGATCTTGGATTCAAGCTCGGCAATCGGCTGCTCGAAGTTGAGAAAGGTGGTTTTGCTCACGGTAACTCCTTGTTATCCTGGCAATGGGCGAAAACGGGTCGCGGCCGGCGCCAAGGATAGTATCAATCTTGCATTCAGTCCACACCAGACTCCCGACGCGAGGGGCCTGCAGCGTAAACGGGGCTCGTCAGTATTCTACCGGCACCGGATCGAGTGCCCGCCACAAGTACCAGGTGGCGACGGTGCGCCACGGCTCCCAGTTGGCGGCAACTTCGCGCGCGTCGCTGCGCGAGACAGGTTCGCCGGAGAAGTAATTGATGCTGATGCCGCGCAGCAGGCCGATGTCGTCCAGCGGCAGGATGTTCGGCCGCAGCAGGTTGAAGATCAGGAACATCTCGGCTGTCCAGCGACCGATGCCGCGGATCTGCACCAGCTCGGCGATCACGGCTTCGTCGTCCATCGACGACCAGTCCCTCTCGTGTACGCTGCCGTCGCGGAAATGGCGCGCAAGGTCGGTCAGGTACTCGGCCTTGCGCTTGGAAAGACCGACACCTGCCAGCTTCTCCAGCCCGAGCTTCTGCATCGCGGCCGGGGTCATTTTCGGGCAGGCGTCGAGCAGGCGTTCCCAGATGGCCTGCGCGGCCTTGACCGATATCTGCTGCCCGACGATCGAGCGTGCCAGCGTGACGAAAGGCTCGCCGCGGCCGACCAGCTGCAGATCGCCGAACTGCGGGATCAGCTTGCGCATGATCCGGTCGCGCTTCATCAGCTCGGCCTTGGCCTCTTCCCAGTAGTCGGGAACCAGCGGAGCGGGTTTCTTTGCCATCGGGTCAGGCCCTGCGCCACTCGGTCAGGCCGCCCGGCTTGTCCTCGAGGACAATGCCCTTGGCCAGCAGGTCGGCACGGATGCGGTCGGCCTCGGCAAAATTGCGGTCTTTCTTGGCCTGCGCGCGCGCGGCGATCTGCCCGGCGACGTCGGCATCGGTCATGCCCTCGGGCGCGCCGCCCTGCAGGAAAGCCTGCGGCGCGCGCTCGAGCAGGCCAAGGCGATTGGCGAGGGCTTTCAGCTGGCGCGCGGCCGCCGGAGAATGCGAACGATTGGCTTCGCTGGCGAGATCGAACAGCACCGAGATCGCGATCGGCGTGTTGAAGTCGTCATTCATCGCGTCGGCGAAGCGCTGCGCATGCACGTCGCCGGCATCAAGCGGCGCGTCGTCCGGCGGCGTTTCCTTCAGCGCCGTGTACAGGCGCGCGAGCGCCACGCGCGCATCGTCGAGGTGGGCATCGGAATAATTGAGCGGGCTGCGGTAATGCGCGCGCAAAATGAAGAAGCGCACCACCTCGGGGTCGACCTGCTTCAGCACCTCGCGGATGGTGAAAAAGTTGCCGAGCGACTTGGACATTTTTTCGTCGTCGACGCGCACGAACCCGTTGTGCATCCAGAAGTTGACGAAGCGGTGGCTATGCGCGCCCTCGGACTGGGCGATCTCGTTCTCGTGATGCGGAAATTGCAGGTCCTGGCCGCCGCCATGAATGTCGAACCGCTCGCCGAGCAGGTCGCAGGCCATGGCCGAGCATTCGATATGCCAGCCCGGACGACCGCTGCCCCATGCCGATGCCCACTTGACCTCGTCCGGCTCGGTGGCACGCGACGCCTTCCAAAGCACGAAATCGAGCGGATCGCGCTTGGCACTGCCGACTTCCACGCGCTCGCCGGCGCGCAAGTCGTCGAGCGACTTGCCCGACAACTTGCCGTAACCTTTGAAATCGCGCACCGAAAAATTCACGTCGCCGTCGGCTGCCCGGTAGGCGAGGCCGTTGGCTTCGAGCTTGCCGATCAGCTCCAGCATCTGCGGCACGTAGGCGGTGGCGCGCGGCTCGTGATCGGGCTTCTGCACGCCGAGCGCCGCGGCGTCCTCGTCCATCGCGGCAATGAAACGGCCGGTCAGTGCAGAGATCGACTCGCCATTCTCGACGGCACGGCGAATGATCTTGTCGTCGATGTCGGTGATGTTGCGCACGTAGGTCACGTCGTAGCCCAGCGCGCGCAGCCAGCGCTGCACCATGTCGAACACCACCATCACGCGCGCATGGCCGAGGTGGCAGTAGTCGTAGACCGTCATGCCGCAGACATACATGCGCACCTTGCCCGGCTCGATCGGCGTGAATGTTTCCTTGTCACGCGCCAGCGTGTTGTAAATCTTGAGGTCGCTCATGAATGGAGAGGAGGCGGTGATGCTGGCCGACCGGTGTGCCGCATGGGAGGCAGGCGAGG
>JAMNXS010000047.1 GCA_023653025.1 Burkholderiaceae bacterium | reverse complement strand
GCGCTGCAGGTGAATGCCGGTTCGCTGAGCTTCGATGCCATCGCGGTCGATGGCAACGCCACGATCGACGTGCGCGGATCTCAGCTGCTGGGCGACGTCGATGTCGGCGGCCAGCTGGCCGTGACGACGGGGGCCGGCGGCAGCGGCGGTGTCTCGCAGCGCAATGGCAGCGTGCTGCGGGTCGCAGGCAATGCCAGCTTCACGGCGGACACTACGGCCCAGCAGGATGCAGCGCTCGCCAATGCTGGCAACGACTTCGGCGGCACACTGGCTTTCCGTGCGGCGAACGGCGGCAGCTGGCGTGACCTTGCGGTACGCGACACGGTCGGCGCGCTGGCGCTGGCCGATGTGGCCGCTGCGGGCCAAGTGAACTTGCAGGCGCAGGGCGCGACCAGCTTCGGCGGCGCGCTCAGCGCCGGCACCTTGGCGCTGACGACGAATGGCCCGGTCACGCAGACCGCGCCGCTGACGGTCGCCGGCGCGACCAGCCTCGACGCCGGCAGCGGTAGCGTCGCGCTAGCGAATGCAGCCAATGATTTCGGCGGTGCGCTGACGCTGAGCGCGGCCAGCGCGACCATCGTTGACGGCAGCGGCGGCCTGCAACTGGCAAATGTTGCGACCACCGGCGCGCTCGACCTGCGTAGCGACCGCGGCACGATCACGCAGGCGGCGAACACGACCGTGGCCGCCGGCGGCGCCAGCAGCTTTGTCGCCAGCCAGAGCGGCGCGGGCTCCGCACCGGCGGATATCGTGCTGGCCAACGCCGGCAACCAGCTCGGCGGCACGGTCAATCTCGACGGCGCGGCGGTGAATATCGCCGCCAGCCAACTGGCGATCGGCGTCCTGCAGGCCAGCGGTGCGGCTCAGCTGGCCGCCAGCGGCAATGTGTCGATCGCGCAGGGCCAGACCGGCAATCTGAGCGTGAACACGCAGGGCGGCAATCTTGCGCTGGGCAACCTGACCGTGGCCGGTGATTTTACGGCGCAGACCCGGGTGGCCGCGAACGATCCGAACAATCTCGCGGCGGGCAACATCACGCAGCTGAACAATGGTCAGCTGAATGTGATTGGCGATACCGATCTCAGCGCGGGCAGTGCATCGATCCAGCTTGCGAACCCGGGCAACTACTTCGGCGGCACGCTGGCGCTCGACGCCGGTTCGACGACCGTGGCCAGTGCCGGCAACCTGACGCTGGGCACGGTGCTTAACCGGGGCAACCTGACGCTGGCCAGCCAGGGCTTCCTGAGCTTGGCCGACGCCACCACGGTACAGGGCAACCTGACCCTGGTCAGCAATGGCGCGCTGGATCTCGGCCGTGCAGCGATCGACGGCAACCTGTCGCTGGATTCGAATGGCGGCGCGGTGACACTGGGTGCCGGCGGTGCTACCTCGGTCGCCGGCGCCTTGGCGATTGCTTCGGATGGCGGTCATGTGAGCCTGGGTCAGACCTCGGTGCAGGGCACGCTGGCCGTGACGACGGCCGGCGGCAACCTGAGCCAGACCGCTGCGCTGAATGTCGTCGGCGCCAGCACCGTCAGTGCGGGCAGCGGCACGGTGACGCTCGATGCGCAGCAGAACGTGTTTGGCGGCGCGCTGGCGCTGGCCGGCGGCCGGGTCGAGGTCGCTGCCGCCGCTGCGCTGACGCTGGGCGAAGTGCGCACCACGGGCGACCTGAAGCTGACGACCAGCGGCGGGCCGATCGCGCAGGCGCCGGGTGTCGTGCTGGTCGCCGCCGGCAAGACCACGCTCGATGCACGCAGCGGCGGCGCGGCAGCGGCCATTACGCTGGCGAACGACAGTAACGACTTCCAGGGCGTGCTCGAGGCCAGGGGCGCGGCGATGAAGCTGCGCGACTCGGTCGGTAGCCTGAAGCTCGGCAACCTGAATGCCAGCGGCATGGTCGATGCAGCGGCGCGCGGCGGCCCGATCATGCTTGAGCCGGGTACGCTGCAACTGGCCATGGGCGGGATGATCCTTACCCCCGATCCGCGCCCGTCGGCGATTGATATGCCGAAGGTCAGGGTCGAGAGCCTGTCGACAGCTAAGGTCGAGGCAGTGCCTTCGTCGACTTCGTCGGCGTCGTCAGGCAGTTCGGCGCCGGTGCGCGGCGCGGTGCTGCTGCAGGCGACTGAGCAGACCGGCAGCAGCACATCGGTGATCAAGGTGGCCGCTGCGCCGGTGTCGAACTCGGGTACCAACCTGATCGCGGTCGGCAAGGTGATCGCGCTCGACGCCACGGCGGCCAACGGCAGCGTGATCCGCAGCGCATCGTTCGAGGTGGTCGACGGTATGAGCAGCGGCGCCACGCTCGAGGTGCCGACCGGCGACGGCGTGAAGGCGGTCATCGACAGCGCCGGCGGCAAAATTACGCTGGACGGCGGTTCGGGGCTGGGCGATTACGACAAGGCGATCCAGGGGATCAAGTTGCGCACCGGCGGCGATTTGCCGGCCAATACGGTGCTGAAAATCCGGGTCACGCTGACCGACGACGCCGGCCGCACCGAATCGAAGACCGTGACCCTCCAGGTCAACGCCCCGCCGCCGCAGGTGTCGCGGCGGTAGGGCGGTTCAGTGGATGAGCGGCATGATCGGGGCGTGGGGTTCGGGTGATGCCGGGGATGGACGGCGGATTTCGCTTCGCTCTATCCGCCCTACGGCCCAGGCGACTCGATGTATCCGCATGTATCCGTACGTATCCGTACCTATCCGTAGGGCGGATAGAGCCGCAGGCGAAATCCGCCATGCACCCGAACCCAACCCCCATCAGGCACCGTAGATCGTAGGGCGGATAGAGCCGCAGGCGAAATCCGCCATGCACCCGAACCCAACCCCCATCAGGCACCGTAGAGCGTAGGGCGGATAGAGCGAAGCGAAATCCGCCACGCAACCGCCTTACTTGAAACTCACCGTATACCGCAACGTGATCTCGTCATCGAGACGGAAGCCATTGTCGGTCGCCGCATCGCGCGCGTAGCGAACGATCCACTGCTCCCTCTCGGCCGTGAACAACAGGAGGCCGGTCGACACCCGCGTGTTGTTCGGTGCGCCGGTCGACAACACGCCGTCGGTATAGCTGGCGCCGCCGCGGTTGATTTGCGCGCCGCCCATCCAGTGCAGGGCCGGCGTGATCCGGTAGCGCAGCCAGCCGGTGAGGGCATACGACACATCCTGGCTCAGCACCTTGTTGCCCAGATAGGCGCGGTTGTCGCCGTAGAACGCTACCTCGGGCACGATGTCGGTCACCCAGCGCTTGCCGAGCTGCCGCAGCCAGCCGCCGGACAGCACGAGCTTGGTGCGGTTCTCTCCGGGGTTGAGGATTTGCGCCGGGTTGTAGTCGCCGGTCGGCAGCGATGTAAATACCGATAGCGCGCTGTATTCGCGGTTGGCGCGGTCGATGTGGTGCCAGAACGACAGCCCGAGCCGCACGTCGGCGTGGCCGCTGGCATTGCGCCCGAAGACGGCGGGCAGGGTGCCCGAGGATTCGCCGTCGGCCCATGGCAGCACCAGCACCGGCGCCAGCGCGTAGCGACCGTTCTCGCCGACCGAAAAAGGGTGACTCACGCGCAAGGCCAGCAGGCTGATGTCGAGTTCGCCATTCGATGTGCGCCGGCCGTCGCGCCACGGGCCGGACTGCCGCTGCTGCAGCGCGTAGAGGCTGAGGTTGGTCGCCCCGCCGGGCAGGGCGACATAGTCGGTGGGCATCACGTCATTGACGGCCGCACTGGTGGGCAGGGTAAAAGCGCCGGCTGCAAAGGCAGCAATGAGTGGCCGCATCAGGCCCGAAAGCAGGGTAGTCAAGGGGAGCATTTCTGATTTCCGTAGAGAAAGTGTAGCGTATTCTTGTGCCGAACCGTCGCCGGCCGCCAAGGGCTCGGGTATCCTTTCGTTAATCCCGCTCTTCCTGCAGCCTTCAGCGCCCATCTTGCATCGTCCGTCATGACACCCGAAGCGCCCCTCCGTCCGACCCGCCGCGGTCGCCGCTGGCGGTCCGTGCTGGCCATCGTGGTGCTGGTCTTCATCGCTCTGCTGGTGTGGGCGGCGGTGGCTGGGATTCCGATCGATCTCGGTTCACAGCGGCCGGCGCTGGCGCGGCTGCTGTCCGAACAGGCCGGCCGGCCGGTGAGCCTCGATGGCGTGTTGCAGTTGCGCGTCGGCCTGCGTCCGATGCTGCGGCTGACCGACGCGCGCATCGCGCAGCCGGCCGGCTTCGGCACCGGCGATTTCCTGCAGGTCGGCGAGATCGAGGTGAGGATGGACTTGTGGCCGTTGCTGCAGGGCCAGCTTCGGGCCGAGCGGCTGGCCGCGCGCAAGGTGAGGCTGGTGCTGCGCCAGCAGGAAACGGGCCGCAACAACTGGACCTTTACGCCGGCGCAAGCTGACGCCGAGGCGGACCCGGCGGCAGGGGGCGGGCTGCAGGCCGCCGATGTGGCCGGCATCGACATCCGGCAACTCGACCTCGAGGACATCCAGGTCGTCCATGACGACGGCAGCCCGAACCCGATCGAATTCCGCCTCGACCGCGCTCAGGCGGCGTTTCCGATCGGCAGCGGCGTGCGCGTGCGTGCGCAGGGCCTGGTCGAGCAGACGATGCCTTATGAGCTGGCGATCGACGGCGGCGAATTGCGCGAACTGCTGACCGGCAAGCCGGGCTGGCCGCTGTCGCTGCGGCTGGATTTCGCGGGCGGGCGGCTGGCCGCGCAGGGCCGGCTCGGCGAGGCCGACAGCCGCATCGATTTCGGCCTCGGTGCGCCGGATCTCGCGCGCTTCGGCAAGGTAATCGGGATCCGGCTGCCGGACGCGGGGGCGGCCGGGCTGTCGGGCGCGGTGTCGGTCAAGCCGGGCGTGGCGCGCATCGACCGCCTGTCGGGGCTGCTCGGCAAGTCGCAGATGGCGGGCTGGCTGCAGGTCGATACGCGCGGCGCGCGGCCGGCCCTGTCCGGTGCGCTCGGCGTGCAGGCGCTCGACCTGCGCCCCTTCCTCGGGCAGGACAGCGAGGCCGAGCCGCCGGCCGACCTGCAGGCGCTGTACCGCAGTCTGGCCCATGCCCGGCTCGACCTGCGCGCGCTGAACGAGGTCGATATCGACCTTCAGCTTGGCGTCGGGCAGTGGCTGAGCCTGCCGGGCGACATTCGCGATGCGTCGCTGCAGGTGCGGCTGGCCAACGGAAAACTGTCGGTGCCGGTGGCGGCCACCATCGAGGGCGTGCCGATGACGGGACAGTTCGACACCGACGCCAGGCTGCCGACGCCGGCGTTGTCGCTGGCCTTTGGCGCGCGCCGCGCGCCGATCGGCAATCTCGCGCGCTTCCTGTTCGGCGTGCCGGGTATCGACGGCGAGTTCGGCGGGCTGACGCTGACGCTGTCGGCGCAGGGCGCACGCGGCGATGCGCTGATGCGTTCGCTGGCGGTGTCGCTGCAAATGCGGGACAGCCGCCTGAGCTATGGCAACGGGCCGGGCGGCAAGCCGGTCGATGTCGCGCTCGACCGCATGACGCTGCAGGTGGCCGGCACCCAACCCCTGCGCGGCACGCTCGCCGGTAGCCTGGTCGGCAAGCCGCTGGAGGCGACGCTGAGCGGCGAATCGCTGCTGACCCTACTGCAGCAGGGCACGGCGCCGGTGGCGCTGACGGTGCAGACCGGCCGCATCGCCGCGCGCGTGCAGGGCGTGCTGAACGGAGCCAGCCAGAGCGCCGACCTGACGTTCAGCCTCGGCGCCGAGCGTGCCGGCGATGTCGGCGCGTGGCTGGGGCTGAACCCGCGCTCGAACCTGCCGATCGCCTTCGCCGGTCGTGTGCGCGGCACGCTGCAGGCGTGGTCGCTGTCGCAGCTGGTGTTCCAGGTCGGCGACAGCAGCCTGTATTCGAATCTCGATCAATCGACGGTCGACAACCACCAGCGGCTGACCGCGTCGCTCGAGATCGCCAGCGTCAATGTGAAGCAGCTCGACGAGCTGCTGCCGCCGCCGAAGCCGGCCCGGCCCGGGCAGAAGGCCAGCCTCGACATTCCCATCCTGCCGGCGCGGCTGGTGCTGGACGATGCCGACGTGCGGGTGCGCGCGCGCGATATCCGCGGCGCCCAACTCGAATTGGGCGAGATGGGTTTCGACGGCCGGGTGCGCGACGGCTTCATGCAGAGTTCGCCGTTTTTTGCGGAGATCGCCGGCACCCGCTACGAGGGCGCGGTCATGCTCGACTTGCGCGCGGCGGAGCCGCATGCGCAGTTATGGCTGTCGGCCGCGTCGGTCGATGTCGGGCGCGTGCTGCGCCAGCTCGACCTAGCCAGCCGGCTCGAGGCCAGCGTCGACCGGCTGAGCCTGTACATCGATACCCGCTCCGGCAAACTGGCAACGATGATGGGCCGCGCGCTGGTCGCCGGCGAGATCAGCGGCGGCAAGCTGCTGATGCGTGACGAGAACACGAAGTCGCAGCTGCAGGTGGCGCTGGCCAGCGGCCGGCTGTCGGCGCGCCCAGGCGAGCGCCTGCTGCTGACGCTGGACGGCGCCGTCGATGCGACGCCGGTCGCGATCCGCTTGCGCAGCGCGACCTTGGCCGAACTGGCCGACCTGCAGCGGCGGCTGCCGTTCGAGCTCGAGCTCGAGGCGGCGAAGACGCGCGCGCGGCTGTCGGGCAGCATCGACCGCGATGTCGAGGCGCGCGATGTCGAACTCGCGCTGGCAGTCGAGGGCGAGCGCTTCGACACGCTCGACAAGCTGCTGCGGATCTCGCTGCCGCCATGGGGGCCGTGGTCGGCCGCCGGCCGCTTCCGGATGAATGCGCGCGGCTATGCGGTGGACGAACTGCAGCTGAAGATCGGCGGCAGCGCGCTGCGCGGACGCGGCAGCATGGACACGCAGGCCGGTCGCCCGAAGCTCGACATCGCGCTCGAGGCGCCGCTGGTGCAGCTGGATGATTTCAGGCTGGCCGGCTGGTCGGCGCTGGAGGGCGACGAGCCGGCGCCGGCCGCGCCGGCTGCCCGGCAGGATGCCGAGGCGCTACGGCGCAAGGCCGTCGAGGCCAGCGACCAGGTGCAGGGGCTGCTGTCGCGCGAGTTGCTGTCGCGGGCGGATGCGACGCTGTCGGTGCGCGTGGGCCAGGTGAAGTCGGGCGCCGACCTGCTGGGGCGCGGCCAGCTCGACGCGCGGCTGCGCGACGGGCGCGCCGAGATCGGGCCGGTGACGGTGGACATGCCGGGCGGCCAGGCCAGCGGCCGCCTCGCTTACGAGCCGCGCGAGAAGGACGTGCTGGCGTCGCTGAAGCTCGACATCGACCGCTTCGACTACGGCGTCATCGGCCGCCGCGTGAAGCCCGGCAGCGATCTCGACGGCCGCTTCAGCCTGCATCTGGATGTCGATTCGCGCGCGCCGCGACTGTCGCAACTGCTCGCGCACGGCAATGGCCGTATCGATGTCGCGGTCTGGCCGCGCGAGTTGCGGGCCGGCGTGTTCGACTTGTGGGCGGTGAACCTGTTTGTCGCGCTGCTGCCGACCCTCGACCCGAAGAACGAGTCGGTGGTCAATTGCGCGGTCGGCCGCTTTGCGCTCAAGGGCGGCAAGCTGACGCAGGAGCAACTGGTGATCGACACCAGCCGCATGCGCGTCACCGGCACCGCGTCGGCCGATTTCGGCAGCGAGCGCATCGCGATGCGCCTGCAGCCGCAGGCCAAGAGCGCGCAATTCCTGAGTCTGGCCACGCCGATCGAGGTCAATGGCAGTTTCGCCGATTTCCGCGTCGGCCCCAACCCCGGCGACGTGCTGCAGACCGTGCTGCGAATGGCGACGTCGATTTTCTGGGTACCGCTGCAGAAGCTGTTCTCGGACAAGGTGCCGCAGGACGGCGCCGACGTCTGCGGCGTGGCGTTCAGGTAGCGCCGCGCATGGCTGTCCGCTGGCGCGACGCCGCGCTGCCGCCGTCTGTGCGCATGCCGGCGGCCGCGCGGCGCTGGAGTCGGCTCGATACCTCGATGACGCAGGCGCTGGCGCAGCGCTTCGGCGCCGGACTTCGGGTGGAGGTGCGGTTCGACGGCACGGGCCGTCTGCTGCCCGACGAAGCGCGCCTGCTCGGAACGCGCCGGCGGCGCGGGCGGGTCAGGGAGGTGATGCTGGGCGCCGGCGGTCGCGCACTGCTGGCGGCGCGCACCGTGCATGCGTCGCGCCGGCTGGGCGCGCATCCGGCGCTGGCGGCGCTGGGCAGCCGCCCGCTCGGCGCCTTGCTGTTCGCCGGCGGCAAGCCGCGCTGGATGCGCCGCGAATACGCGCGGCTGGCACGGCGGCTCGCGCCGGGCCGGCGGCAGCGCTGCTGGGCGCGGAGGACGGTGTACCTGTACGAGCGGCAGCGTTTGCTGGTGACGGAGGTGTTTTTGCCGGCAATGATCGGGTGACGGGTGACGGGTGACGGACGGCGGATTTCGCTGCGCTCTATCCGCCCTACGGTCGCTGGAATACAGGCGTCATGCCAAAGTGCCGTAGGGCGGATAGAGCGCAGCGAAATCCGCCACCACCGCCGCACCACCGCCGCACCACCGCCGCACCACCGCCGCACCACCGCCGCATCACCGCCGCATCACCGCCGCATCACCGCCGCACCACCCCACCGCGACCAACCACGCCACAACAACCCGGCTCGTCACGCACTCATCTTCCGCGCTGACACTTCCGACATCCACGACGACGGCTCGTAGTGCCGCAACATGCCGAGAAACTCCTGCGCGCTCATGGCTTTGCTGTGCAGCCAGCCCTGGATCTGGTCGCAGCCCTGCTCGCGCAGCACTCTGAGCTGGGCAGCGGTCTCCACCCCCTCGGCCACCACGGTCAGCCCGAGGCTGTGCGCGAGCTGGATCAGCGCGTGGGTGACGATCGCGCCGCCCGGCTGCTCGATGTCGGACACGAACTGCTTGTCGATTTTCAGGCAGTTCAGTGGCAGGCGGTTCAGGTACGCGAAATTCGAGTAGCCGGTGCCGAAATCATCGATGGCGACCTGTACGCCGCGCTGGTGCAGCGCGCCCAGCGTGTCGAGGGCGAGCTCGGCATCGGACATGACCATCGACTCGGTCAGTTCCAGCTCGAGGCAGGCGGCGGGCAGGCCGGTGGCCTGCAGTGCGTCGTCGACCAGCTTGATCAGTTCGATACCGTTGAGCTGGCGCACCGACAGGTTGACCGCGATCCGCAGCGGCCGGTGGCCGGCGGCGTGCCAGCTGGCGCAGGCGCTGCAGGCTTGCGCCAGCACCCATGCGCCGATGCGGTTGATTAATGCGCTCTGCTCGGCGAATTGCAGGAAACGATCCGGCGTCAGTACGCCCAGTTCCGAGTGGCGCCAGCGCAGCAGGGCCTCGGCGCCGACCACCGTGCCGTCGCGCGCATCGATCTGCGGCTGGTAGAGCACGAAAAACTCGTTGCGCTCGATCGCCTGCGCCAGCGCGCTCTCGATCTTCGTGCGCTCGACGATGCGGGCGTGGATCTCGTCGTTGTACAGCTGGCAGAGGTTGCGGCCGCTCTCCTTGGCGCGGTACATCGCGGCATCGGCGCGCTCGAGCAATAGCTGCCCGTCGTCGGCGTCTTCCGGATAGCCGGCGATGCCGAGGCTGCAGGTGACGGCCAGTGCATAGCCGTCGAAATCCACCGGCTGGCAGACGGCGGCCATGATCCGGTCCAGCAGCGTCGGGCCGAGCGCGTCGGCAGCGCCGCCGCGCATGACCAGCACGAATTCGTCGCCGCCATAGCGGCCGATGATGTCGTCCTTGCGCAGCAGCGCGCGCAGCCGGCTGGTGACGGTTTCGAGCAGGCGGTCGCCGGCGCGGTGGCCAAAGCGGTCGTTGATCTGCTTGAAATGGTCGAGGTCGAGGAAGCCGACCCAGACCGGCACGCCGTGACGGCGCGCATAGGCCAGCGTGTCGTCGAGCTGCTCGAGCAGCGCGGCGCGGTTCGCGACGCCGGTCAGCGGGTCGTGCGTGGCCTGAAAGGCGAGCTGGCGCTCGAGCCGCTTGCGGTCGGAAATGTCGCGCAGGACGATCTGGCGGGCCGGCTGGCGGTCAAACACGATGGGCACGCTGCTGAGCGCGACCTCGATGGTGCTGCCGTCGGTTTTCAGGGCGGAGGTCTCGACCGGCTGGCCGGGATGGCGGTCGGCGCGCGCGGCGTCGGCCAGCAGGTTGAATTGCTCGAGGCCGGCGTCGGGCTGCGGCGGCGCGGCAGCACTGGCCAGCATGCGGCGCGCGGCGCCGTTGAAGAAGGCCAGCCGGTCGTCCTGAATGACAAGAATGGCGTCGGGCGAAGTTTCGACGATGACTCGGTAGCGCTCTTCGCTTTCCTTCAGCTGGTCGAGAGCAGCCCGGCGTTCCTGCGCCTCGATGAACAGCTCGAGGCTTTTTTCTTCCAGCAGCTTTTCGGCCTGCTTGCGGGCGCTGACCTCGCGCTCGAGGCGCCGCTGCTGCAGTTCTTCAGGCGTGGGCATTCGCCGTCCGGGACAACGTGAAGCGCGTATGCGCGCCGTGCTGGTCCTCGGGCAGGTCGACGCGATCGATGCGCATCGGTTCGCCGAAATGCGCGATGCAGCCCTCGATCAGCCCCTGCGCGAAATCGGCCAGCTTGCGGTGCGAACTGTAGGTGAACACCATGCTGTCGTCGCCCAGCTGCTCGTAGGTAAACGACGGCAGCTCGGCATCGTTGTACAGCTTGCGCACTTCGACGTGGATGTTGCCGTCGAGCCGGCGCAGAAGATCGAATGCGCTGCCGTAGGTCAGCACGTGTTCGGGATGGACGACGGCGAAGCGCGTGAACAGGTGGCGGCCGAAATGCAGCAGCAGGTCGCGCACCGGCATGCCGGTGTGCTTCGACAGGTGGCTGACCAGATCCACCATCTCTTCATGCGGATAGGTGCCGACCGAGGTGTAGGCACCGCCGGTCGACAGCGTCGAGGCGGCGATGATGGCGTCGGCGGTGTCGAGCGAAAACTTCGACTCGACCATGTCGATGAATTCCCGGAAAACGATGCCCTTCACCTGACGCCCCCGATCGTTATGTTTTCCTCATGTTACATGATGTCAATTTTTTTGGTCACGGGATTTTCCGGCAGGTAGGAAAGCGCGGTGTTGTCTGATCGGCAACCCCGTTCAGTGGCGCGGCGCATCGTCGCGCAGCCTTGCCTGCGCGCGGCGCGATTCGACGCAGCTCATGGTCTTCTCCCAGAAGACGGCGCCGCTGCCGCCGTAGCGGGCCGGCAGGTAGCGCGACTTGCGATGGGTGAAGCCGAGGGCCCGCTCCTTCAGCTCGGTCATCAGCCCCTGCCGCTCGAGTTCGAGGAAGGCTTCGCAGTTGGCCGCGAATTCGTCGAGATGCGGGCTCGTCGCATGCGCGCACTCGTGATAGAAAATGAAATCGATCAGGTGCGGATCGGTGATCTGCATCGAGCGCATGATCGCGCGGTCAAAATAGATGACCGGCCAGCCGTCCTTGTCCGCCAGCACGAGCGCGGCAGCGCCGCCGAGGTCCGGATGCCTTTCGCCGGTCTTGTCGCTGCCGGTCCATACTTCGCGCGCGATGCGGCGCTCGCCGTGGCGCTCGACCTCGCATTGCACCTGCACGCCGTCAGAGCGGTCGAAGGCGGCGGCCAGCCCGGGCAGGCTGGCCAGCAGCAGCAACAGCAGGCGGATCGCGATCATCATGGCCTCCGTCAGGCAGCGGGCATCAGGGTTTGCGGAACGGCGCGACCGGCAGCACCGGCGCTTGCGCGAAGTGTGCCGGTATGTCGCCGGTCAGCGTGTGCAGGAAGGCGACGATGTCTTTCACGTCCTGGTCGGCCAGCTGCCGTCCGAGCTGCAGGCGCGCCATGATCCGCACCGCATCGTCGAGCGTGGCCACCGAGCCGTCGTGGAAGTAGGGCGGGGTCATGGCCACATTGCGCAGTTGCGGCACCTTGAACATCCATTTGTCCTCTTCCTTGCCGGTGTCGTGGAACTTGCCCATGTCGCGGCCCTTGAAGAGCGGCATTTCGACGCTGCCGGTCGCCTTCCAATAGTCTTCGGTCAGGCCGAATTTCTGAAAGCTGTGGCCGCCGACGGTCGAGCCGGCATGGCAGCCGGCACAGCCGACGGTCATGAACTTGTCCAGCCCGCGCTTGGCGTCGGCGCTGATGGCGCGCTGGTCGCCTTTGAGGTAGGCGTCGAACGGCGCCGGCGTCAGCAGCGTGCGCTCGAAGGCGCCGATGGCCACGGCCCAGTGCTCGGCCGTGACCGGCTCCTTCTCGTTCGGGAAGGCTTCGTCGAACAGCGGCGTGTAGCCGAGATCGCGCAGCTTGGCCTCGGCCTCGTCGAAACTCTTGTTGCCGTAGGCGAGGGGGCTGGTGAGCGCCTTGAGCGCCTGCTCTTCGACGCTGACGCGGTTGCCGCCGTAGTGCTGCGCGATCAGCAGCGGCGTGTTGAAGACGGTGTGCGCATTGCGCGGCAACAGCTTGCCGTGTACGCCGACCGAGGTCGGCAGCGAGTCGGCGCCGTAATAACTGGGGCTGTGGCAGGAGACGCAGCCAGTGCGCCCGTCGCTCGAGACGCGGGTCTCGAAAAACAGCTTGCGGCCCAGCTCGACCCGCGCCGGCGAGTGCGGATAGTCGTCCACGTGCGCGGTATGCGGCAGCGGCTTGAACAGGCCGCGCGCGCGCTCGAGCAGCGCATCGTCGGTATTGTTGGCCGTGACCAGGCCGACGCCGAGCAGGGCGGCGCAGGACAACAGGGCGAGGAAGGCGTGGCGGCGGGTCGGGAGCGGGAGTTTCATGAGTTCCGGGGGGCAGTGAAATTCAGACATCCAGGAATTGTGCGGGAAACTTCGCGGGCTTGCTTGGGGGCGGTGGATCGGGCGTTCGGGGCTCTGCGGATACGGTCGGAAAATCGGCGTGGCGCTTGGCGGATTTCGCTGCGCTCTATCCGCCCTACGGCAAGAGGACAGGCCATTCTCAAATCGTAGGGCGGATAGAGCACAGCGAAATCCGCCAAATCCCGAATGCGTTCTATCCGCAACATCCCGAACCTGCGCTAAAACCTCGTCCACAATCCGCCGTGCCAATGCCCGCCGCCGGACTTGCGCTCGGTGCCGACTTGCAAATACAGCATCGTATTCTTCGATAAAAAATGCTCATAGCCGCCGCCGATTTCGCGGATCGGCTGCCACGTGCCGCTGCTGTTGAAGACCTGGTCGCTCTTGACCAGTACCAGTTTCAGTTCGCCGACGGCGAGCGGCATGCGGGCGGTTGCGATCCAGCCCCAGGGGCTGGCGGCCGGGCGGGGCAGGGCGGGATCAACGCCGGCACCGTCCATGTCGCGCGTGGCGTGCAGCACCTCGCCCGCAACGCGCACCTTGCCGATCAGGCGGTAGGCGCCGGCGATGATGTTGCGTGCGTCGGGGCCGACATTGAACAGCAGCGTATTGCCCGGCCCCGGATGGTGGTCGCGCGAAGGCAGGTCGATGCCGGTGTGCCAGCCCCAGCCGTCATGGTCGCCGGTGACGACGACTTTGAACGCGTTCGAGTCGCCGGCGGAGCGCCGGAACGCGAACTGCAGGTGCAGTTGCAGCGGGCCGACCGTCGGCGACGCATAGGTGACGGCGTTCGGCACGCGGAAGCGGCCGATGGCGGCCATTTGCGCCAGCAGTATCTTGTCTTCGACCAGCCCGTCATTGGTGAACGGATCGAAACGCGTGGCGATCCCGTTGATCAGGTCGCGCGTGCGGCCGACGCGCAGGTTGCCATAGGTGCCGCTGACGCCGAGGTAGGCGTGGCGGTCGAAAGAGAAGGCGTGATTAGGGTCGATCGTTCCCTCGACGCGGGCCTCGATCTTCAGGCCGGAGGACAGGGTCTCCGTTCCCTCGATGCCGAAGCGCGACGTGTAATTTGTGCGCATGCCGCGCCCATTGCCGCTGCCCCAGTTGTGACGGATGTCGCGGTCGGCCGCCGGTATGTGCGTGCCGAAACCGCCCACCAGACCCTGGTCCAGCAGGCCGTAGACATTGGCAGCCGACGCGCCCGCTGGCAGCAGCGCGGCCATCAGGACGGCTCGCCCGATGGCGGCCGCCCGTCGCTTCCCCTCTTGCATTCGTGTTCCCTAGTTCATGTCTTCGCATGAATCATGATTTCCTCTATTGCAAAGATAACACGCAGGCACCTACTCTCGGTTCTTATAAATTAAAGCCCGGTATCAGGGACGCCTTTGGCCGACCCTGTACACTCACTCCGAGATGCGGGTCACCGCCTTGTTACAAGCCGCGTTGGGGCGGCCACATCCAGAATGACCAAGATCCGAATCCTGTCCGCCTGCCTGCTGCTGTGCAGCGCGGGACTGGCCCATGCCGCGCCCGCGGCATGGCAAGACGACCTGACGCCATTGCCGGCTCGGGAATGGAACCGCGAACGCGCCGCGCACCTGCTCGAGCGCGCCGGCTTCGGCGGCACGCCGGCCGAGGTTGAGCGGCTAGCGGCGATGAGCCCGTCGCAGGCGGTGCGGACGCTCGTGCGCTATCAGTCGACGCCGAACCCGCTGCCGCCGTTCGACGACTCCGGCGCCTTCGATCCAGGACTCGAGCCGTTTGCGCCGTCGCGGCCGGCCGCGACCGATCTCGCGAAGCGGACCGGCGAGGCGCTCGGTGTGAAGGCCAAGCCGGCCGGCAACCGCAAGCTGCAGCAGGTGGCCGACCGCTTCCTGTACTGGAAGCGCGTGACCAAGCTCGAGACCGAGCGCATCGGCTACTGGTGGGCCAACCGGATGGTGGCAACCAGCCGCCCGCTCGAAGAGAAGATGACGCTGTTCTGGCACGGCCATTTCGCGACCGGCGACGAGAAGGTGCAGGACTATCGCAAAATGCTCAAGCAGAATGAACTGCTGCGCTCGAAGGCGACCGGCAATTTCCGCGACCTGCTGATCGCGGTGTCGCAGGACCCGGCGATGCTCGCGTCGCTCGATGCCGGCGTCAACGTGAAGGGCGCGCCGAACGAGAATTTCGCGCGCGAGATCATGGAGCTCTTCACCATGGGCGTGGGCAACTACACCGAGACCGACATCCGGGAAGCGGCGCGCGCCTTCACCGGCTGGAATTTCAAGGGGCTCGATTTCGTCATCGACCGGACCAGGCACGACGACGGCCCGAAGACGGTGCTCGGCAAGACCGGTAATTTCGACGGCGTGCAGGTGATCGACATCATCCTCGCCAAACCGGTCACGTCCGAGACCATCGGCACCAAGCTGTACCGCCATTTCGTGCGCGAGGAGCTGACGCCGGCGATGCGCGTGGCGCTCGGCAAGCTGCTGCGCGACAAGCAGTACGAGATCGCCCCCTTTCTCGAGGCTGTCTTCGCGTCGAAGGACTTCTACAGCGACGCCTCGGTCGGCACCCGGATCAAGCCGCCGGTCGAGCTGGCCGTATCGACCTACCGCAAGCTGGGCCTTGCCGAAGTGCCGGGCATTCCCGACTTCAACCAGCTGACCGAGGCGATGGGGCAGAAGCTCCTGAACCCGCCGAACGTTGCCGGCTGGACCAGC
Source organism: Burkholderiaceae bacterium (assembly GCA_023653025.1). GTDB lineage: Bacteria > Pseudomonadota > Gammaproteobacteria > Burkholderiales > Burkholderiaceae_D > Pernthalerella. The sequence goes on along the minus strand of JAMNXS010000047.1, from coordinate 7,668 downwards.
GGCCGCAGCTGGATCACGCCGGGCCTGCTGCTGGTGCGCGGCAACTTCGTCTACGACACGGTGTTCCCGCCGGTCGATTTCGTTGCGCCCGACCGCGTTGCCGACGACCGCTACGGCATCGGGCCGGTGGCCGAGAAAATCGCGATGGGCAAGGATGTCACGACCGCCACCAAGCCGGACTACAAGGAGGTCACGTCGATGTCGATGCAGAACGACCGCGACGAGGACTTCAACACGCGGCTGGCCAGCTACCACGCGTGGCGCAAGGCGATCGAGAAAGTCAAGCCGATACCGCGGATGCCGGCGCGCATCGATCTCTCCGCGATGGTGCGCGACGCCGGCTGCGCCACGGCCACGCAGGCGGTCGATCACCTGCTGCTGCGATTCATGTCGGTGCCGATCGATGCCGATACGCGCCGCAAGATCACCGCGCTGCTCGAATCCGACCTCGGCACGGCCGACCTCAAACATGCCGACAGCTACATGGAGGACGCGCTGCGCAACACGCTGCATGTGATCCTTTCGCTGCCCGCCTACCAGCTGGGATGACTGCCATGAACGACCCGCACCTGCACCCGCACTCGCACCTGCACCTGCACCCGAACCTCGGCCGCCGCACGCTGCTCAAGGCGCTCGGCGCGCTGGGCCTGTCCGCCGGCCTGCCGTTGTCGCAGGCAGCGGCCGCTGCCGCCAGCGACCGGCGCATCCTCGTCGTGGTCGAACTGTCCGGCGCGAATGACGGGCTCAATACGCTGGTGCCGTATGCCGACGATGCCTACTACCGGCTGCGCCCGCGCATTGGCCTGGCGGCCGACAAGCTGCGCAAGATCGACGACCATTATGGCTTCAACCCGTCGATGCTCGGTTTCGAGCGGCTGTACAAGGACGGCAAGATGGCGATCGTGCACGGCTGCGGCTATGCGCAGCAGTCGCTGTCGCATTTCCAGTCGATGGCCTACTGGCACACCGGCGTGCCGAACGGCGGCGAGCGTTTCGGCTGGCTGGGCCGGGTCGCCGACGCGATCGACCCTGCACTTACGCCGAATTTCCTCGTCAACATCGACGAGCGGCAGTCGCTGGCCGTGCAGTCCGAACGCCACGTGCCGGTGGTGTTCGACCAGCCCGACCGCTTCGCACGCAAGGGGCTGCTGCAAAGCCGGCCGCTGCTCGACCAGCCGGCGGCCAGCGGCGACGGCAATGCCTCACGCAGATATCTCGACGAGGTGGCGAGGAGCGCGCGCGAGGCGTCGCAACTGGTGCGCGCGGCCTGGGATGCGTACAAGACGCCGGTCGACTACGGAATCATTGCGCTCGACCTGCCGAAAATCGCTGCCATGATCAACGCCGGCATGGCCAGCCGGTTGTTCCATGTGGCCTACCGCCACAATGCCTTCGACACGCACGTGCACCAGAACGAGCAGCACGGCCGGCTGCTGTCGTATGTGTCGGACGCGATTGCCGGCTTCATGAAGGACATGGAGCGCATCGGCCGCGCCGACGACGTGACGGTGCTGGTGTTTTCCGAATTCGGCCGCCGTGCTGCGGAGAACACCAGCCTGGGCACCGACCACGGCACGGCCAACCACATGTACCTGATCGGCAAGCCGGTGCGCGGCGGGCATTACGGCGTCGCTCCGTCGCTTGCAGACCTCGACGAAGGTGGTAATCTGCGCTTTACGACAGATTTCAGGCGGGTATATGCCACGGTCATCGAGGGCTGGTTGGGCCATCGGGACAGCAGGGCCGTGCTGGGCGGGGGCTTCGAAACCTTCCCGGTCTTCCGGCCAGCCTGAGCGTCTGGCGCAAAACATAACAATATCGGCCCACAGGAGACCCCATGGCTGCGCATTTCGACCTTCCCGACATCAGGCTGTTCGTCAACATCGCGGAGGCCAACAGCCTGACGCGCGGCGCGGAGCGCTCGCACATGTCGCTGCCGGCGGCATCGATACGCATCAAGAACCTCGAAGAGGGGCTGGGCGTGAAGCTGCTGTACCGCACCAGCCAGGGCGTGACGCTGACCCCGCCGGGCCAGGCTTTCATGCACCATGCGCGGCTGGTCCTGCAGCAGCTCAATGAATTGCGCGGCGACCTGTCAGAGTACGTGAAGGGTTCGCGCGGCCACGTGCGCATCTTCGCCAACACGACGGCGATGGCCGAGTACCTGCCGGCGATCCTGCCGTCTTTCCTCGCCAGCCATCCGGACGTGAACATCGACCTCAAGGAGCGCCTGTCGAATGACATCGTGCGTGCCGTCTCCGAGGGCAAGGTCGATGTCGGCATCGTGGCCGGCAACGTGCGCACCGATGGCCTCGAAGTGCTGCCGTTCCGCGAGGACCGGCTGGTATTGATCACTCCCGACGGCCATCCGCTGGCCGGACGCGGCAGCATAGACTTCAGCGAGGCGCTGGCCTACGACTTCGTCGGCATGGTCGAGGCCAGCGCGATCCATGCGTTCCTCGCCGCGGCCGCGCATGAACTGAATCGCCAGATCAAGATCCGTATCCAGGTTGGCAACTTCGAAGCCGCCTGCCGGATGGTCGAGGCCAACGTCGGCATCGGCGTGGTGCCGTTCTCGTCGGCCCATCGCCACGCGAAATCTATGAACATCCGTACCGTCGACATCGTCGACGACTGGTCGATCCGCAAGCTGCAGATCGTGCTGCGCAGCATGCAGTCGCTGCCACTGTTTGCGCGCGAACTGGTGGATCTGCTGGTCAGCGCAGGGGCGGCGCAGCGCGCCGACGCATAAGCCATTCGCCAAACCCGCCCTTAGTAACATCCGAATTGTCCCGCCACCCCGGCTGGGCCACACTTTCCGGCAGATCTTGAGTCCAACCCGGGGCGTCAGCCCCGACCATTGCCGGAACATCCATGACTTATCTCGACGATGCCCACCAGGACATCCGCGACGCCGTGCGCGATCTGTGCGCGCAGTTCCCTGCCGAGTATTTTCGCGAGGTGGACGAGCAGCGCGGCTATCCGGAGGCCTTCGTCGATGCGCTGACGCAGGCCGGCTGGCTGGCCGCACTGATTCCACAGGAATACGGCGGCTCGGGACTGGGAATGGTCGAGGCTTCGGTAATCATGGAAGAGATCAACCGCGCCGGCGGCAACTCCGGTGCCTGCCACGGCCAGATGTACAACATGGGCACGCTGCTGCGCCACGGCTCGCAGGCGCAGAAGGATTTCTACCTGCCGAAAATCGCGAAGGGCGAGTTGCGGCTGCAGTCGATGGGCGTGACCGAGCCGACCACTGGCACCGACACGACGAAGATCAAGACCACGGCCGTGAAGCAGGGTGACCGTTATGTGGTAAATGGCCAGAAGGTCTGGATCTCGCGCGTCCAGCATTCGGACCTGATGATCCTGCTGGCGCGCACCACGCCCTTGTCCGAGGTGACGAAAAAGTCCGAGGGCATGTCGATTTTCATTGTCGATCTGCGCGAGGCGGTCGGCCGCGGACTCGAGGTGCGGCCGATCCGCAACATGGTCAATCACGAGACCAACGAGCTGTTCTTCGAAAACCTCGAGATCCCGGCCGAGAACCTGATCGGCGAGGAAGGCAAGGGCTTCAAGTACATCCTCGACGGCCTCAATGCCGAGCGCGCGCTGATTGCCGCCGAATGCATCGGCGATGGTTACTGGTTCATCGACAAGGTCACGAAGTATGCGAATGAGCGCGTGGTCTTCGGCCGCCCGATCGCGCAGAACCAGGGCGTGCAGTTTCCGATCGCAAAAGCCTATGTGAACATCGAGGCCGCCAGCCTGATGCGCTACAAGGCCTGCGCGCTGTTCGACGCCGGCCAGCCCTGCGGCGCCGAGGCAAACATGGCCAAGATGCTGGCGGCCGATGCCTCGTGGGAAGCGGCCAATGCCTGCCTGCAGTTCCATGGCGGCTTCGGCTTTGCCGCCGAGTATGACGTCGAGCGCAAGTTCCGCGAGACGCGGCTCTACCAGGTCGCGCCGATCTCGACCAACCTGATCCTGTCGTACATCGCCGAGCATGTGCTCGGGATGCCGCGCTCGTTCTGAAGCGGAGGCCATGATGAAAGACACGCTGTCCCCCGAATTGCAGCTGGCCCATTTCTGCGCGAACCTGCGGTTTGAGGACATACCGGAGCCGGTGCTGCGCCGCACCGAAGACCTGCTGCTCGACTGGTTCGGCTCGGCGCTGGCCGGCAAGGCCGGTCGCCCGGTGCAGGCGATCGAGGCGGTCGCGCTGGCCCAGGGGCCGTCGGACGGGCGCGCCGAAGTGCTGATCTCGCGCCGCAAGACCACGCCGCTGTTTGCCGCCATGGTGAATGCGGCCGCTTCGCACTATGCCGAGCAGGACGATGTGCACAACGGCTCGGTGTTTCATCCGGCGGCGGTGATTTTTCCGGCCGTGCTGGCCGTGGCGCAGGATCGCGGGCTGTCGGGCCGCGACCTGCTGACGGCGGCGGTGGCCGGCTATGAATCCGGCATCCGCATCGGCGAGTTTCTCGGCCGCGCGCATTACAAGATTTTTCACACCACCGGCACGGTCGGCACGGTAGCGGCGGCGATTGCGGTCGGCCGGCTGATCGGCCTCGACGCGCAGGGCATGCTGCACGCGATGGGTTCGGCCGGCACGCAAGCGGCCGGATTATGGGAATTCCTGCGCGATGCCGCCGACTCCAAGCAGCTGCACACGGCCAAGGCAGCCTCGGACGGGCTGCTGGCCGCCTTGCTGGCCGAGCGCGGCTTTACCGGCGCGCGGCGGGTGCTGGACGGCCCGCAGGGCATGGCCGCCGGCATGTCGCGCGATACGAAGCCGGCCGCGCTGACCGACCGCCTCGGCGAGCGCTGGGCCACGATCGAGACCTCGTTCAAGTTCCACGCCAGCTGCCGGCACACGCATCCGGCGGCCGACGCGCTGCAGAAAGCGATGCGCGACCATGCGCTGGCGGCGTCGGACATCGTCGAGGTCATCACCCACGTGCATCAGGGAGCGATCGACGTGCTGGGCCCGGTCGTCGATCCGCAGACCGTCCATCAGGCGAAATTCTCGATGGGCACGGTACTGGGCCTGATCGCCCATGCGGGCGCGGCCGGGGTACATGAATTCGAGCAGCGCTTCCGCGACGCGGCAGTCGCCGATTTCCGCGTGCGGGTGAGGATGATGCTCGATGACGAGGTCGATGGCGCGTACCCGGCGCGCTGGATAGGCAAAGTGACCGTCCATACCCGCGACGGCCGCGTGCTGACGGCACGGGTAGACGAGCCCAAGGGCGATCCCGGCAACACGCTATCGCGGCCCGAGTTGGAGGCCAAGGCGCTGGCGCTGGCGGCTTTCGGCGATGCGGCCGGCGAAGCCGAGATGCGGCGGGCGTTGGCCAGATTGTGGGGTATCGCGGATTGGGCGGTGGTTGGGGAATTGTTGCCGATTGAGCGGTGACGGCGGATTTCGCCTGCGGCTCTATCCGCCCTACGGCCCATGACATCGAGACAATTGCCCCTCCAATTTTCACACCCGGTGACGGGCGAACCGTAGGGCGGGTAGAGCCGCAGGCGAAACCCGCCATCCCGAGCGCAGAACCTTGCCATGGACGAACCGTAGGGCGGGTAGAGCCGCAGGCGAAACCCGCCATCCCGAGCGCAGAACCTTGCCATGGATGAACCGTAGGGCGGATAGAGCCGCAGGCGAAATCCGCCATGTACTCAAACCGCCCGTTTCGAAAATTTTAAATAAACGCTTTAAAAAAGCCGGCTTGCCCTGTGCTGCTTCGTCGGTCAGACTCCCGATCCAGTGCAATAATGCAAAGCCTCGAAGCATCCCCCGCTTCGTTCGAGGAGACAAAAGATGACAATGCACGCGTTGAGCCGGCTGTTCGCCGGTGCAGTGGCCGCGCTGGCCGCTGCCACCGCCTTCGCGCAAACCAAGCCGGCCGAACTGAAGGTCGGCATCACGACCTTTCTGTCCGGGCCCGCGTCGGTGTTCGGCGTGCCGGCCAAGGCGGCGGCCGAGATGTACATCGAGCAGCTCAATGCCGCCGGCGGCGTGAATGGCGCGAAGATCGTGCCGACCTTCATCGACGAGGGCGTGGGCGCGGACAAATTGCTGTCCGAGTACCGCCGCGTCGTGCAGGAAGGCGGCACGCGCGTGATGCTTGCGTCGATCTCCAGCGGCAACTGCAACACGCTGGCCCCGGTCGCGGAAGACCTGAAGGTGCTCAACATCATGTGGGACTGCGGCACCGAGAAGGTGCTGGAAGACCGCCGCTTCAAGTACGCGGTGCGCACCCAGGCCAATGCCACCACCGAGATGGTCGCGACCGTGCTCTACCTGCTGAAGCAGAAGCCGGACATCAAGTCGATCGCCGTCGTCAACCAGGACTATGCGTGGGGCCGCGATTCGTGGGAGCTGTTCCGCAACACGCTGCTGGCGATGAAGCCGGACGTGAAGATTGTGGCCGAGATGTTTCCGAAATTCGGCGCGACCGATTACTCGACCGAGATCAGCCGGCTGCAGGCGCTGCGCCCGGAAGTGATCCTGTCCACCGCCTGGGGCGGTGACCTCGATACCTTCGTGCGCCAGGCCGCGCAGCGCGGCCTGTTCCGGCAGTCGCTGTTCGTGCTGCCGCTGGCGGAGAGTTCGCTCGAGCGACTCGGCACCACGCTGCCGGATGGCGTGATCGTCGGCGCGCGCGGCGACCACTACTTTCTGCACCCGCAGCACAAGGACAATGCGAAGCTGAATAACTTCGTGAAGAAATTCCGCGACAAGACCGGCGCCTACCCGATCTATCCGGTCTATCACATGGTGCAGGCCATCGACGGCCTGGTGGCCGGCTACCAGGCAGCGGCCAAGGCCAACAAGGGCAATTGGCCAACGATCGAGCAGGTGGCCGATGCGATGCACTCGGTCGAGTTCCGCGGACTGACCAATGCCGTGAAGATGCGCGAGGACGGACAGGGCCTCGAGGACCAACTGCTCGGCGTGACGAAGAAGACGCCGGACTACAAGTTCCCGATTCTCGAGAGGATCGCCGTCTACCCGGCCGAGATGATCACCACGCCGGTCGGGCAGAAGTCGCCGGACTGGGTCAAGACCCTGAAGCCGGCGCTGGTCAACGATTCGCGCATCCGCCAGTACTGATCGCCGATGCCGCAGGAACTTTACATCCTGGCCGTCCTTGACGGCCTGTCTTATGCCGCGCTGCTGTTCCTCGTCGCGCTCGGCATGACGCTGGTGTTCGGCGTGATGAACATCATCAACATGGCGCATGGCAGCTTCTATGCGCTCGGTGGCTACATGGCCGCCAGCCTAGGCCTGGGGGCCGCGTCGCTCGGCCTGTCGCCGGCCTGGTCGCTGCTGATCCTGCCCTTGGCGGCCGTGATTGTCGGCTGCGTGTTCGGCGCGCTGATGGAAACTTCGCTGATGCGACGGATCTACGCCAAGGATCCGATCCTGCAGCTGCTGATCACGTTTTCGGCGTTCATGATCTTCGAAGACCTGCAGCGCCTGGTGTGGGGCGTGCAGCCTTACTTCGTCTCGGATATCGTCAACTGGCTGGGCACCGCCGACGTGCTCGGCATCACCTACACCCGCTACCAGCTGCTGGTGCTGCCGGGCGTGGCGCTGGTGGTATTCGTCGCGCTGCGCAGCTTCCTGAAGTTCAGCTCGGTCGGCCGGCAGATCGTCGC
>JAMNXS010000046.1 GCA_023653025.1 Burkholderiaceae bacterium | reverse complement strand
GCGCTGCTGGTCGAGCCGATCAACACCTACGACATTCCCGGCTTCTGGCTCGACAGCACGGCCAAGGCCATAGCCGTGCTCGACGAGGTCGGCGCGCCCAATGCCTTCGTCCAGTACGACATCTATCACGCGCAGCGGATGGAGGGCGAGCTGGCCGGCACGCTGCAGAAAAATCTGTCGCGCATCGGGCATATCCAGATTGCCGATAATCCAGGACGCAACGAACCCGGCAGCGGCGAGATCAATTTCGCGTTCCTGTTCGACTTCATCGACCGCATTGGTTACAACGGCCGCATCGGCGCCGAATACAAGCCGGCGGCGGGCACCGAGGCGGGATTGGGCTGGATGACGGCGCTGCTGAACCCGGCGAGCTTGCGGAGACCGGCATGAGCCCACGATTCGACAGTCGTCTGGCCAGCGCCCGGCAGCTATTCTCGGCCTGCGTCGCACAGGGCGGCAAGGCATGGGATCATTCGGCCATGGTCAGGGCGCTCGAGACCCTGGCCCGATTCGAGATCGGAGACGCCTGATGACGACTACCCCGCAAGCCGCGCTCCTGCGCAGCATGTTCGACGCCGCGATCGCCTCCGCGCAGCCGGCGCTGTGCGTGCCGCCGCACCTGCCCGCGCGTGACGCAGTGGGCCGCGGGCGCTTGCTCGTCATCGGCGCCGGCAAGGCCTCGGCGGCGATGGCGCGCGCGGTCGAGCAGGCGTGGGACGGCCCGCTGACCGGCCTCGTCATCACCCGCTACGGCTACAGCGTGCCCTGCGAGCGGATCGAGATCGTCGAAGCCGCGCATCCGGTGCCGGATGCCGCCGGCCTCGCCGCGGCGCGCCGGATGATGGATTTCGTACAGGACCTGTCGGCCGACGACATCGTGCTGTGCCTGATCTCGGGCGGCGGCTCGGCGCTGATGCCGCTGCCGATCGAGGGCCTGACGCTCGAGCACAAGCAGGCGGTGAACCGTGCGCTGCTGGCGTCGGGCGCGACCATCAGTGAAATGAACTGCGTGCGCCGCCACCTGTCGGCGATCAAGGGCGGGCGGCTGGCAGCAGCCTGCCATCCGGCGCGCGTCGTCACGCTGCTGCTGTCGGACGTGCCGGGTGACCATCCGGTCGACATTGCGTCCGGCCCCACCGTGGCCGACCCGACCACCTGTGCCGATGCGCTGGCCATCGTCGACCGCTACCGTATCGAGCTGCCGCCTGAAGTGCGCGCGGTGCTGGAATCGGGTCGCGGCGAGTCGGTCAAGCCGGGGGACGAGCGGCTGGCGCGCAACGAAGTCAGGATGATCGCTGCGCCGCAAATGGCGCTCGAGGCCGCGGCCGCCGTGGCCGAGCGCGCGGGCTACCGCGCGCACATCCTCGGCGATTCGCTCGAGGGCGAGGCGCGCGACGTCGGCAAGGTGCTGGCGGCCATCGCGCTGCAGGCGGCCGAGCGCGGCCAGCCCTTTGCGGCGCCCTGCGTGCTGCTATCCGGCGGCGAGACCACGGTCACCGTGCGCGGCCGCGGGCGCGGCGGGCGCAATGTCGAATGCCTGCTGTCGCTGGCCGCCAGCCTTGGCGGCCATCCGCGGATCCATGCGCTGATGGGCGACACCGACGGCGTCGACGGGCTGGAAGAAATCGCCGGCGCCATCGCCAAGCCCGACACGCTGGCGCGCGCCTGGGCGCAAGGCCTGTCGCCGCTGGCATCGCTGGACGCCAACGACGGCCACAGCTTCTTCGGTGCGCTCGGCGACTCGGTCGTGACCGGGCCGACGCTGACCAACGTCAATGATTTCCGGGCGATTTTGATCGAGCCGTAGGGCAAACGGCGATTGGCGGGTTTCGCTGCGCTCTACCCGCCCTACGGCACTTAGGGGAATCGGCGATTGGCGGGTTTCGCTGCGCTCTACCCGCCCTACGGCACTTAGGGGAATCGGTGATTGGCGGGTTTCGCTGCGCTCTACCCGCCCTATGGCACAACCAAGATATGGCGTAGGGCGGGTAGAGCGCAGCGAAACCCGCCATCTCCCCCGTCCAATTCCGGCCGACCTACTTCAACCCCAATTCCCCGCGTACCGCGTCAAGACCCGCCTGCGCGCATTGCTCGTCCTGCTCGGGCGTGCCGCCCGACACCCCGATGGCGCCGATGTGTTCGTTCTTCCCGGTCAGGATCGGCATGCCACCGCCGAAAATGACGATACCGGGTACGTGCTCGATGCCCGGCGCGCGCTGTTTCGCGATGTCGGCCATCTGCCGGCTCGAGCGCGGAAAGCCGGATGAGGTCTCGGCCTTCAGCAGCGCGATGTCGATGCTCTTGCGAAAGCTGTTGTCCATCCGGCTGAAATGCTTCAGGTGGCCGCCGTCATCGACGACGGCAATGATCATGTTCCAGCCTTCCTGTTTCGCGCGCGCCTCGCAGGCGGCGACGATCTTCTTCGCGGCGTCGATGCCGAGCACGGTTTTCTGCTGCTGCGCGTGGACAGGGCCGAGGGCGAGCGCGGCGAGGGAGGCGAGGGAGGCGAGGGTAATGGCAATCAGGCGTTTCATACGGGGCTCCTGGGTGGTTGTCGCGAAAGGGTGTGCCGGTCGCCATGGTGGCCGACGCAACCGTCATTGTCGCGCATGCCGCGCCGGCGGTTTTCGGCAGCGGCAAAGGCCGGGTTTTCGGCGTTCGGGCTCGACGGCGGGTTTCGCTTCGCTCTCCCCGCCCTATGAACTGGTGGGCCGTAGGGCGGGTAGAGCCAAAGGCGAAACCCGCCGTCCGCCATGACAAGCCCTTAATTGATTCCAAACCCCGGCCCCGACAACCCGGTGTAGATTGACGTTCACGCTCCGCACCGGCCGCATACCGCTTCGCTTCCCATGTCTTCCGTCGTCCGCCGTCTCGCCATGCTGCTGCTGGCCATCCTGGTCATTGCCAGCCTCGTGCCGGCGTCGGCCACCACGCTGCGGCGCGCGGATGTCGAGCGCGAACTCGGATCGCGCTTCATCGTCGGCGAGATGCCGGCGTCCTTGCCGGTCTGGCCGCTGTACCGGCGCGCCGGCGCCGACCCGAACGAGAAACCGCAGCTGACAGGCTATGCCTACGAGTCGGCCGACATCGAGCCGGTGCGCGGTTACAGCGGCAAGCCGATCAACCTGTTCGTCGTCATCGACCTCGACGGCAACTATCTCGACGTGCGGCTGCTCGACCATCGCGAGCCGCTGTTCCGCACCGAATCCGGCAACGCGAAGATCGCGGCCTTCAGCGCGCAGTTCAAGGGGCTGTCGGTGCGCCATCAGGTCGACATCCAGGGCCCGTCGGCCGCCACGCGGCGCGACGAGCGCGACGCCGTCCTGCACGGCGTGCAGGCCGGCACCGTGACGGCGCGCGCGATAGAAAAAACCGTGCGCCTGTCGGCCGCGTCGGTGCGCGAACTGGCCGAGGCGGCGCTGGCCGGCGACGCGCCGTCGGCCCGGCCGGCCAAGCGCCGGCGCGATGTCGAGGTCAGGCCGCTGGACTGGGAGCAGATGACGCGCCGCGGCATGATCGAACGCAGCGCCTTTGCCCGCGCCGACATCGAGCGTACCTTCGCCGGCACGCGCGTGGCCGGCGCCGATCCCGAGGCCGCCGACAAGCCGCAGGAACTCGCGCTGCAGTTCGACCTCGCGCTGGCCAGCCTGCCGCAGGTCGGCCGCAACCTGTTCGACGAGACCGGCTGGCGGCGGGTCGAGGCCAGCCTGCGCGGCGGCGAGGCGCTGCTGGTCGTCGAGCGCGGCCCCTTGTCGGACACGTTGCGCGCGAAGCGCTCGCCCGGCACCCCGACCTTCGTCGTCGAGCAGGGCGGCAAAACGCTGACGCTGCGAACACTGTCGGCCGACGAGGGCTTGCGCTACCCGGTCGCAGCGCGCGAGGGGCGCGCCCACCTGCTGGTGATCGACGCCGCCACGCCGCTCGACGTCGGCCAGCCGTTCTCGGTCAGTTTCATGCTGCAGCGCCGCTACGGGCCTTTCCCGACCATGGTGGTCGAGAAGCCGCTGGCGCTGGATTACGGGTTCACCGGCTGGCGCGCCGCGCTGTGGACGGTACTCGATTCGCCGTGGATGCAGCAATGGCAGAAGCGCTGGTGGGAAATCGCGCTGCTGATCGCGGCGCTCGGCGTGCTCTGCGTCGCGCTGGCCCGGCAGCGCCGGCTGGCTGCCGATGCGCGGCGGCTGGCGCGCTTTCGGATCGGCTTCCTGCTGTTTACCCTGCTTTGCATCGGCTGGTGGTTCCAGGGGCAGCTGTCGATCGTCAACATCACCGCCTCGCTCGAGGCGCTGGCCGCGGGCAATGACCTCGGCTTCCTGCTGAACGACCCGATGACGGTAATTCTCTGGATTTTCGTGCTCGGCACGCTGTTCGTCTGGGGGCGCGGCACCTTCTGCGGCTGGCTCTGCCCGTTCGGAGCGCTGCAGGAACTGGTCAGCACGGTCGTGCGCGCGTTCGGCCTGCGCCACCGGCGGCTGCGGCAAGCCTGGGATCGGCGGCTGAAGTGGGTGAAATACGCGGTGCTGGCCTCGGTGCTGGGCCTGATCTGGGTGTCGCCGTCGGCCACCGAACTGGCGGTCGAGATCGAGCCGTTCAAGACGGCCATCAGCCTCTACTTCGTGCGCGACTGGCCGTATGTGGCCTGGGCCGTCGGCTGCATCGCGCTGTCCGTGTTCGTCTACCGCGGCTACTGCCGCTACATCTGCCCGCTCGGCGCGGCGCTGGCGGCGCTCGATCCCTTGCGCCGCCTTGGCTGGCTGGCGCGCCGCGATGCCTGCGGCAAGCCCTGCCAGACCTGCCGCCACCGCTGCGAATACCAGTCGATCGGCAGCACGGGGCAGGTCGATTACTCGGAGTGCTTCCAGTGCCTCGATTGCGTGGCGATCTGGCAGGACGACCAGCAATGCCTGCCGCTGATCCGCGAGCGCAAGCGGATCATCAGCATCCAGCCGGCAAAGGAGGCCGCATGAACTCTCGGCGACGTCAATGGCTGGGATTCGGCTTGGGCTTGGGCTTGGGCTTGGGCCTGGGCCGCGGGGTCGGGGTCGGTCTTGGCCTTGGCCTGACGGCGGGCAGCTCGCTGGCGGCGGTCGCGCGCGAGCGGCTGCAGTGGCGCGAGCGCCTGCTGCAGGGTTTCGGCACCACGCTCTGGCTGCGCGCCGCGCATGCCGATGCCGGCCGGGTGGAGGAGGCGCTCGACCGCGCGGCGGCCGTCATACGCCGCATCGAATCGCAGATGAGCCTGTTCGACGCCGACAGCGCGCTGTCCCGTCTCAACCGCAGCGGCCGGCTGCTGACGCCCGACCCTAGCCTGCGGCAGGTGCTGCAGGTAGCGCGGCAGGTGGCCGCCGCCAGCGGCGGCGCGTTCGACGCGACGATGCAGCCGCTGTGGACGACGTGGGAGACGGCGAGCCGCGAAGGCCGGCTGCCGACGCAGCGCGAACTTACGCGCGCGTGCGGGCGGGTGGACTGGCGCGCGCCGGAATGCCTGGCCGACCGGATCCTGTTGCCGACCGGCTTTGCGCTGTCGCTGAACGGCATCGCGCAGGGCCATGCGGCCGACGAGGTGCGGGCCGCCCTGCAGGCGCTCGGTATCCGGCACGCGATGTTCGATACCGGCGAGACCGCCGTGCTCGGGCAGGGGCCGGACGCCTTGCCCTGGCGCTTCGGCATCGAAGACGCCGTCCGCCGGCAGGAGTCGGGGCCTGCCGCTGCCGCGGCCACTGCTGCTGCTACCCTTGACCCGTGGCCGCCGGCCTCGAGCCCCGCCGTCGTGGTGCCGGATGGTCATGCGGTCGCTACCTCGTCGGACCGGCACACGGCCTTCAGCGCCGACGGCCGCCATCATCACATCGTCGATCCGCGTTCGGGCTGGTCGCCGCTGCACTGGTCGTCGGTGACGGTAGTCGCCCGCCGCGCCGTGCTGGCCGACGCTTTGACCAAGGTGTTTTTCATGCTGCCGCCGTCGCGCCTGCAGTCCGAGGCGGCGCGCTGGCGGGTGCGGGTAGTGGCGCAGGACCGGAGCGGCCGCTGGGTCGATACCGCAGCGTCTCCGGCCGGCGCTGCCTAACGAGTTTTGCAGTCGAGAATCGTTTCGAAAACCCCTGCAAAATCAGGGGCTTGCCAAGTTATCCACCTGCGGCGCGGTGGAGTTATCCCCAAAATCTGTGGATAAGATCGGTGCGTTACCCCACCCGGCCGGGCGTCAGCCGAACGAGACCCGAATAAATCGCCGGACGGCAGGATTGCTCGAAATCCTGCCGATACTCGCTCGGCGGCCGCCACCCGCGCCGGCGCCAAAGGCTCTGGACGTCGGCAGGATGGCGGTTTTCGGGGTGGCCGGTGTCGGCGGGCGCGGCGAGGCAGGCGGTCATCGGTGGCTCCTTGCGTGGGTGAATCCGGGAAACGATGGGAGGATGATACTGTATAAAAACACAGTATGGAAGTCCTTGGTATGCGTGGCGGGTTTCGGCTTCGCCTCTACCCGCCCTACGATTCATCCAGCCCGAAGACCACCGAACCCTGGGGAAGTCCCCGGGTTGCGTGGCGGGTTTCGGCTTCGCCTCTACCCGCCCTACGATTCATCCAGCCCGAAGACCACCGAACCCTGGGGAAGTCCCTGGGTTGCATGGCGGGTTTCGGCTTCGCCTCTACCCGCCCTACGATTCATCCAGCCCGAAGACCTCCGAAACCCAGGGAAGTCCCCGGGTTGCATGGCGGGTTTCGGCTTCGCCTCTACCCACCCTACGATTCATCCAGCCCGAAGACCACCGAAACCAACAGCCCCGTTAACTCCGTAGGGCGGATAGAGCGAAGCGAAATCCGCCAACACCTACCGCCCCGTTAACTCCGTAGGGCGGATAGAGCAAAGCGAAATCCGCCAACACCCACCGGGCCCGCCAACCTCGACACCCGTCAACCTTAACTACCGCCAACTCCCGCAACTGCTACACCCCCCGCTGCAAATCCCGCATATGCAAGGCTCGCAACTGCGGTGCGACGACCCATGCCACGGCCACCACCACGAGCGTCATCGACCCGCCAAAGACAATGGAAGGCACCAGCCCGAGCAGGCTGGCCGCAAGGCCCGATTCGAGTGCGCCAATTTCGTTCGACGACCCGATGAACAGCCCGTTGATCGCCGTCACCCGGCCCTGCATCTCGCGCGGCGTGACCAGTTGCAGGATGGTCTGCCGCAGCACGACCGAGACGCCGTCGAACAGGCCCGACACGAACAGGCAGGCCGCTGCCATCCACAGCGCGTTCGACAGGCCGAAACCGATGATGGAGACGCCGAAGCCGGCGACCGACAGCAGCAGCCATTTGCCCGAGTGGCGGTCGATCGGATGGCGCGTCAGCCACAGCCCGACCAGCACCGAACCGGCGGCCGGCATCGCGCGCAGCAGGCCGAGGTTTTCCGGGCTGCCGGCCAGCACCTCGTGGATGAAGGCCGGCAGCACCCCGACCGCGCCGCCGAACAGCACGGCAAACATGTCGAGCGCCATCGCCGCCAGCATTACCTGCGTCGACATCACGAAGCGCAGGCCCTCGCGTATGCTCGCCAGCACCGGCACCCGCTCGCCGCTGCGCGGCGCCTCGGTCACGCGCAGCGCCGCCAGCGCGACCATGCCGATAGCGGCGAACACGCCGGTGGCCAGGTACGCGACGCGCACGTCCTGCCACGCGATCAGCAGCCCGCCGACAACCGGGCCCGACACCAGTGCCGCCTGGAACACGACTGTGCCGATTGCGGTCGCCTTCGCCAGCTGATCCCGCTCGAGCAGCCGCACGAGGATGGCCGAGTAGGCCGGGCGCAGCAGCGATCTCGCGGCGCCGGCCAGGCCCATCGCGACATAGATCCAGACCGGCAGCGGCAGGCCGGCGCCGTCGGCCGAGGTCATGCCCACCATCAGCGCGGCGATCGCCGCATAGCAGGCGCAGCCGAGGGCGGCGATCAGCTTTTTCGGCAGCACGTCCACCGCATGGCCGGCGAACAGCGACAGCCCGAAGTAGGGCAGCACCTCGGCCAGGCCGATCAGCCCGAGCGCGACCACGTCCCGCGTGATCGCATAGATGTGCCAGCCGGCCGTGACGGTCAGGATCTGGTAGGCGAGGGTGATGCAGGCGCGGTAGACCGTCAGCCGCAGGAAGGCGCGTGGCAGCATCGGCCGGTCAGCGCCGCAGCATCGGCCGCCCGATGCCCCATTCCTGCGGCAGCGAGGGCGCGATGAAGCCGATGGCGGCGGTATCGACGCCGTCGAACAGCACGATCAGGAAGCAGAGCGCGAAAATCAGCCACTGCGCCGGGCCGAAGCGCTGGCGGTTGAGAAAGGCGGGCAGGTCGATGCGGGCGAGGGTGTTCAAAGGGACTCGCAGTGTGGTGACCGGAGGGCGCGATTGTAAGGCAATGCGCCGCCTCTCACCCCATCCGCGTGAGCGTCACCTCCGTCTCCGCGCGCAGGCGCGGCAGGCACTCCGGATACTCGCGCTGGATGAAGGCAATCAGTTCCTCGCGCAGTCGGCAGCGCAAATGCCACGCCAGATCGGCGTTCGCGGCCGACACCAGCACCCGCAGCTGCATCGCCTGCGGGTTGGCATCGACGACCTGCACCTCGACCAGCCGGCCATCCCACTCGGGTGCTGCCCGGCACAAGCGGATGGCCTCATTGCGCAGGATATCGACCGGCGCCCGGTAGTCCAGCCACAGCAGCACAAACGCGAGCAACTCGGCGTTGTGCCGCGTCCAGTTCTGGAACGGGTTTTCGATAAACCAGGTCAGCGGCACTATCAGCCGCCGCTGGTCCCACAGGTTGACCACGACATACGTGCCGGTGATTTCGCCGATGCGTCCCCATTCGTTCTGCACGATGACGACGTCGTCGAGCCGGATCGGCTGCGTCAGCGCAATCTGCAGCCCGGCCAGCAGGTTGGTGAAGATCGGCTTGGCGGCGAAACCGACGGCCACGCCGGCCAGACCGCCGGCGGCCAAGAGGCTGGTGCCGATGCGGTTGAGTGCCGGAAAGGTCATCAGGCCCAGGCCAGAGCCGATCAGCACGATCAGCGCCATCGCCGAGCGCGACAGCACGCGGGTCTGGGTCTGGATGCGGCGCGCTTCGAGGTTGTCCGGCGACTCGACCGGATGCGCGGCCAGCAGCGTGTCGCGCGCGGCGGCGACGATGCGCACCAGCAGCCAGGTCAGCGCAATGATCAGCAGCAGCGAATTGATGTCGCGCAGCAGTTCGACCGGCGTGCGCTCGGGCGGAAAATTGCGCAGGATCGCCTGCAGCAGCATGAAAAACACCACCGTGCGCGCCGACGGGAAGCCGTAGTCGAGCAGGCGTTGCAGGAAAGGAAACGGGCCGCTGATGCGCAGCAGCGCATGATGCACGACGTGGCCAGCCAGCCAGACGCCGACCCAGGCCCAGACGGCGGTGACCAGCAGCGCAGCCCAGGGCGACGTGCCGGCCAGCAGGCGGAAAGTGGCAAGTATTTCGGACAATGGGCGGGCCTGCCTGCGCAGGTCGGGGGTGTCGACCTCCGTTGGAGGGGCCGCCGTGGAGAAAGTGCAATGAATCCGGGGCAGCGGCCCCGGCCGCTGTTCAGCTCGGGAAAGCCGGCGACGCAGCGCTGCCGCCCGGCTGGCCCGCCTTGCGGCCGCCGGCCTGTACGCACTCGAGCGTGCGGCGCCAGAACTCGATGCCGTTGCCGCCGTACTCGGCCGGCAGGTTCAGTATCTGCAGGTGGGCCGCCTCGATGTCCTTGAAGCGTATCGGGTTCATCAGGCCGCGCTTTTCCATCTCGAGATAGGCCGCGCAATTGGCCTCGATCTCGGTCAGTGCCGGTTCGCGCGCATGCGCGCATTCATGGAAGAACACGAAATCCCAGAGGCCGGCATTGGTCAGGCGGCCGCGCTTGTGGGCGACGGCGTCGATGTAGATCACCGGCCAGCCGTCCTCGGCCTGGCGCACCACGGCCACCGCCTTGCCGAGTTCTGGGTCGCGGTCCTGCAAGCGTTCGTACTGCACCCATTTGATCCGCGCCGGTCCGCTCTTGCCGTCGCGGCTGACCGGGCATTCGGTCTCCGTGCCGTCCGACAACGGAAAAGCGGCGGCCGAGGCGGCGGCGGCCAGCAGCACGGAAGTGATCAGCAAGCGCAGCCCGGGCAGCAGGCGTGCAAAGGAAAAAGTCGCGCGGCAGTCGTGCATCGGGGTCTCCCGGGAACGGTGGCGGTGGAGGGCGAGGTGGGGCGCCGGTGGGGCAGGCGGGTCCATCGTAGCGGTAAATGGCGGAGTTTGCCGGCGGGGGATGGCGGTGGGGGGATTGCCGGTGGGTACCGGTGCGCGGGGATGGCGGAGGTTGGCGGTGCGCGGGGACGGCGGATTTCGCTTCGCTCTATCCGCCCTACGGCGCTCCGGAGGTCTGTAGGGCGGATAGAGCGAAGCGAAATCCGCCATGAATACCCCGAAACCCGCCATGAATACCCCGAAACCCGCCATGAATACCCCGAAACCCGCCATGAATACCCCGAAATCCGCCATGAATACCCCGAAGCCCGCCATGGATACCGCGAAATCCGCCGCACGCGCTCACGGCTGCCCGGCCACCCACCCGCCGCCGATCGCCTGGATCAAGCCCACGCCCGCCACCTGCCGGTTCGACTGCATCTGCAACAGCGCGCGCTGCGCATTGAGCGCGGTGGTCTGCGCGACGGCCACTTCGAGGAAGCTGACCTGCCCGGCGCGGTAGCGGTTGAGCACCTGCTGCTGCGCCTGCGTGGCGGCGGCGGCGGCGGTGGCGAGCATCTGTTCCTGCTCGGACAGCACGCGGTTGGCGACCAGCTGGTCCTCGACCTGCTGGAACGCGGCCAGCACCGTCTGCCGGTAGTTCGCGACTTCCTGCTCGTAGGCCGCCTCGGCCCCCTGCACGCGGCTTTTCACGAGGCCGGCGTTGAATACGCTCTGCGTCAGCGAGACGCCGATCGACCACAGCGTGGTCGGCGCCGACAGCAGGTCCGCGCCGGTGCGGCCGAAGGCGCCGGTGCCGGCCGACAGGCCGATGCTCGGGTAATGCGCGCTGCGCGCGATGCCGATCTGCGCATTGGCCGCTGCCATCCGGCGCTCGGCGGCAGCGATGTCGGGCCGGCGCTGCAGCAGCTCCGACGGAATCACGGCCGGCGCCGCCGGCACCGTCGGCTGCCAGCCGGCTTGCGGCGGCAGCGAAAAATTCGCCGGTGCCTCGCCGACCAGCACCGCGATCGCATGCTCGAGCTGGGCGCGCTGCGCTTCGAGGCCCGCATGTTCGGAGCGCGCGCTGGCCAGCTGCGTCTGCGCCTGCAGCAGGTCGGTCTTCGGCGCCACGCCTGCGCGGTAGCGGTTGTCGGTAATGGTCACCACGCGCTGGTAGTCGTCGATGGCCGAGGCCAGCAGCCGGCGCTGCGCATCGGCCTGCCGCAGCAGCAGGTAGTTGGTGACCAGCTCGCCCTGCGCCGACAGCGTGGCCGTTGCCAGATCGCCGGCCGACGCCTGCGCGCCGGCCTCGGCGCCGCCGACCGCGCGCCGCAGCCGGCCCCAGACATCGGCTTCCCAGGTCGCGCCCAGGTCCAGCCGCAGGCGCTGCGTCGGCGTGACCGCGGTGGCGAGGCTGGTGCGGTTCGCGCTGCCGGTGAGGTTGACCGCCGGCAGCAGCACCGCGCGCCGCTCGCCGACCAGCGCGCGCGCCTGCGCGAAGGCGGCGACGGCGGCGGCCACGTTCTGGTTCGAGACCGCCACGCGCGCGGCCAGCCGGTCGAGCTCGGGATCATGGAAGCCGGCCCACCAGCGGTCGCGCTCGATGGCGTCGGCCGGGCGCGCCGCGACCCAGCCGTCGGCTTCCTTGAAGGCCGGCGGCGTGGCCACCTCGGGCCGCCGGTACTCTGGGCCGACGGCGCAGCCGGCCAGCAGCAGGGCGGCGCCCAGCAGGGCAGTGGGTAGGATCGGCGTGGTCGTCATGTCGTCACGGGTTCGAAGGGGCGGGGTGTGTCGGGTGCGCGGGGTGCGGACCCTCGCCGCGCCCGAGTGCCTGTTCATGGGGGCTGCGCCGACGCCAGCGGTCGAGCAGCAGGTAGACGGCCGGCGTGGTCAGCAGCGTCAGGAACTGGCTGGTGACGAGGCCGCCGATGATGGCCACGCCCAATGGCTGGCGCAATTCAGCGCCTTCGCCGAAACCGATCGCCAGCGGCAGCGCACCGAGCGCGGCGGCGGCGGTCGTCATCAGGATCGGGCGCAGCCGGTGCAGGCAGGCTTCGCGCACCGCCGTGCGCGCCGGCAGGCCGCGCGTGCGCTCGGCCTCGAGCGCGAAGTCGATGATCAGGATCGCATTCTTCATCACCAGCCCGATCAGCAGGAACAGCCCGATCAGCGCGATCAGCGAGAACTCGAGGTCGAACAGCATCAGCGCGATCACGGCGCCAATGCCGGCCGACGGTATCGTCGACAGCACCGTCAGCGGATGCACGAGGCTCTCGTACAGCAGGCCCAGCACCAGGTACACCACCACAATCGCCGCCAGGATCAGCAGCGGCTGCCGGCCCTGCGATTCCTGGAAGGCGCGCGCATTGCCCTGGAAGCTGCCGCGCACGCTGGCCGGCAGCGCGATGGCGGCGGTCGCATTCTCGACCGCTGCGCGCGCATCGTCCATCGACAGCCCGGGGCCGATATTGAACGAGACCGTGCTGGCCAGCTCGGCATCCTGATGGCTGACCGAGGCCGCGGTCGGCCGCTCGGCGAAGCCGGCAAAGGCCGACAGCGGCACCATCACGGTCGGCTGGGTGGCCAGCGCCTGCCCGCTGGCGAAGTCGCGCAGCGCGGGGTTGGCTGGACCCGCCGAGCCTGCCGAACCGGCCGGACTGGTCGCACCCGCTGCCGCAGCGGCCGAGCCCGGCGCGCGCGCCGGCACGTAAATGTCGTGCAGCGCCTGCGGGCTGCGCACCAGTTCCGGCGCCGCCTGCAGCACCACCCGGTACTGGTTCAGCTCGCCGTACAGCGTCGCCACCTGCCGCTGCCCGAAGGCGTTGTACAGCGCGTTATTGATGTCGCGCTGGGTCACGCCGAGCCGGGCGGCGGCGTCGCGGTCGATGCGCACGAAGGTCTCGACGCCGTTTTCCTGCTGGTCGGAATCAACGTCGACCAGGCCGGGCTGGCGCTTGAGCTCGGCCACCAGCTTCGCGGTCCACAGTTTCAGCTCGGCCGGGTCGTCGCCCTTGAGCCCGTACTGTACGAGGCTGGCATCGCGCCGGCTGCCGGCCACGCGCAGGTCCTGCACCGGTATCAGCACCGCCGAGACGCCGGTCACGCGCGCCAGCTTCGGCCGCAGCCGCGCGATCACGTCGCGCCCGCTGTCGGTCCGCTCGCCCGGCGGCTTGAGCGTGATGAACATGAAGCCGCCGCCCGGACGGCTGCCGCCGGTATAGCCGGTGACGGTCGCCACCGCCGGATCCTTGCGGATGATGTCGACCAGGGTCTGCACCTTGGATTTCATCGCATCGAAAGAAATGCTCTGGTCGGCGCGCAGGCCGGCCGTGATCTGGCCCGAGTCCTGCTGCGGGAAAAAGCCTTTCGGCACCACGGAAAACAGCCAGCCATTGAGCGCAATCGCCGCCACCAGCAGGCCCACCATCAGCCAGCGGTGGTCGAGCGCCAGGTCGAGGCTGTGGCCGTAGGTGCGCTGTAAGCCGGCCTGCACGCGCTCCAGCCAGCGCGCCACGCGCCCAACGCGGGCCGGCTCGTGCCGGCGCAGCAGCCACGCGCACATCATCGGCGTGGTCGTCAGCGAGATCAGCAGCGAGATCGCCACCGCCGCCGACAGCGTCAGCGCGAACTCGCGGAACAGCCGCCCGACCTGGCCGCCCATGAACAGCAGCGGCAGGAACACCGCCACCAGCGAGGCCGAGATCGACAGCACGGTAAAGCCCACCTCGCGCGCGCCGCGCAGCGCGGCCTCCATCCGGCTCATTCCGGATTCGAGATGGCGGGCAATGTTTTCCAGCACGACGATCGCATCGTCGACGACAAATCCGGTCGCCACCGTCAGCGCCATCAGCGACAGGTTGTTCAGCGAGAACCCCAGCAGGTACATCACGCCGAAGGTGCCGAGCAGCGACACCACGGTCGCCACGGCCGGTATCAGCGTGGCGCGGGCGCTGCGCAGGAAGGCGCTGACCACCAGCACCACCAGCACGATAGAGATCAGCAGGGTCAGCTCGATCTCGCGCAGCGACGCGCGGATCGAGCGCGTGCTGTCGGACGACACATGCAGCTCGATGTCGGCCGGCAGGTCGTCCTTCAGCGACGGAATCAGCGCGCGCACCGCATCCACGGTCTCGATCACGTTCGCATTCGGCTGCCGGTAGACCAGCACCACCACCGCCGGGCTACCGTTGAACAGGCCGAGGTTGTTCCTGTCTTCCGGCCCGGTGGTGACGCGCGCCACATCCGACAGCCGCACCGGCGCGCCATTGCGCCACGCGACGACCAGTCCCTGATAAGCGTCGGCATCGAGCCGGGCGGCGCTGGCGCCCGTGTTGGTCGTGATCTGGAAGGCCAGCCCGTCGGCCTCGATCTGGCCCTTCGGCCGGTTGGCGGTGGCCGACTGGATCGCGGCCCGCACGTCCTCGGTGCTGATGCCGTGCCGGTTCAGCGCGTACGGCATCAGCTCCACGCGCACCGCCGGCAGCGAGCCGCCGCCGAGCTCGACCTCGCCCACGCCTTCGACCTGCGACAGCCGCTGCTGGATCAGGTTGGCGACCGCCTCGTAGATCTGGCCGGTCGAGCGTGCCTTCGAGGTCAGCGCCAGCACGATCACCGGCGAATCGGCCGGATTGGATTTGGTATAGGTCGGGTTCGAGCGCAGCGAGGCCGGCAGGTCGGCGCGCGAGGCATTGATCGCGGCCTGCACTTCGCGCGCCACCTCGTCGATCTTGCGCGACAGTTCGAACTGCAGGCTGATGCGGGTCGAGCCGTTGCCGCTGGTCGAGTTCATGTCGGTCAGGCCCGGCAGCGCGCCCAGCCGGCGCTCGAGCGGCGCGGCTACGCTGGCCGCCAGCGTGGCGGGGCTGGCGCCGGGCAGCTGGGCGCGCACCGAAATGCTCGGATACTCGACCTGCGGCAGCGGCGCGACCGGCAAATTGAAAAAGGCCGCAATCCCCGCCAGCGCCAGCGCCAGCGTCAGCAGCCAGGTGCCGATCGGCCGCTCGATGAAGGGCCGCGACAGGTTCACGTGCCGGCCCCGCGCCGCGTGCCCGCGCCCAGGCGGCGGCCAAGGCGGCGGCCAAGGCGGTGGCCCAAGCGGTCAAAGCCGAGATAGATCACCGGCGTGCTGAACAGCGTCAGTAACTGGCTGACGATCAGTCCGCCGAAAATTGCCAGCCCGAGCGGGTGGCGCAGCTCCGCACCCTCGCCCCAGCCCAGCATCAGCGGTACCGACGCGCCGAGCGCGGCCAGCGTCGTCATCAGGATGGGCCGCAGCCGCAGCAGGGCCGCCTGATGGATCGCCTCGCGCGGGCTCTTGCCCTCGTCGCGCTCGGCGGCGATCGCAAAGTCGATCATCATGATCGCGTTCTTCTTGACGATGCCGATCAGCAGGATGATGCCGATGATGCCGATCACGCCCAGTTCCTGCCCGGCCAGCATCAATGCCAGCAGCGCGCCGACGCCGGCCGACGGCAGGGTCGACAGTATCGTCAGCGGATGCACATAGCTCTCGTACAGCACGCCCAGCACGATGTAGACGCAGACCACGGCCGCCAGGATCAGCCACAGTTGGTTGGTCAGCGCGGCCTCGAACGCGCCGGCCGCACCCAGAAAGCTCAGGCTGACCGACGCCGGCAGCCGGATGTCCTGCGCCGCCGCGCGGATGGCGGCCACGGCCGCGTCCAGCGCCACGCCGGGTGCGGTATCGAAGCCAATGGCCGCCGCCGGAAACTGCGCCACGCGCGTGATCTGCAGCGCCGACGTCTGCTCACCGACTTCGGCTATCGCCTCCAGCGTGGTCGGCTTGCCCGAGCCGGTGCGCAGCGGCAGCTCGCCGACGGCCTGCGGCGAGTTTGCCGTGCCCGGTGCGGCCTCGAGGATTACGCGCAGCTGGTTGGTATCGGTAAAAATGGTCGAGACAATGCGCTGGCCGAAGGCGCTGTACAGCGCGTCGTCGATCGCGCTGGCCGTGATGGCCAGACGCGACGCGCTGTCGCGGTCGATGCCGATCAGTACCGAGCGGCCGGCAGCGGCGACATCGGTCGTCACATGCCGCAGCGCGGGCTCGTCGGCCAGCCGCTGCACCAGCAGCTCGGCCCAGCGCTGGACGAGCGCGCTGTCGGCGCCTTCGACCGACAGCCGGTAGGCCGTCGGGCCGCCCTCGGCATCGATCGTCAGGTCCTGCACCGGCTGCACCTGCAGCGTCACGCCCGGCACGCGCGCGGCACGTTCGCGCAGCCGCTGCAGCGTGGCTTCCTGCGGGTCGCTGCGTCCGGCTTTCAGGTTGATCAGCAGGCTGCCGGTATGCAGCATCGTATTGTCGCTGCCGCCGACGCCGACCTGCGAGCTGAGCGAGGCGACGTCCGGGTCCTCGAGCAGTTCGCGCACCACCGCCTGCTGCAGTTCGACCATCCGCGCAAACGAGATCGACGGCATCGCCTCCACGCGCGCCTGCAGCTGCCCGGTGTCCTGCTGAGGGAACAGGCCCTTCGGTATCGCGATATACAGCGCCACCGTCAACAGCAGCGTCAGCAGCGCCAGCGCCAGTGTCAGCGGCTGGCGGTCCAGCACCCAGCACAGCGCGCGGTCATAGCCGCCGGCCAGCCGGTCGAAGCGCGCCTGCAGCCAGCGCCCGGCGGCCGTGGCGCGGCCCTCGTCGCCGTCGCGCAGCCAGCGCGCGGCCATCATCGGCACCAGCGTCAGCGACACCACGGCCGAGATCAGGATGGTGACGGCCAGCGTGACGGCGAACTCTCTGAACAGCCGGCCGACCACGTCCGACATGAACAGCAGCGGAATCAGCACCGCCACCAGCGACAGCGTCAGCGAGATGATGGTGAAGCCGATTTCGCCGGCGCCTTTCAATGCCGCCTGCAATGGCGGTTCGCCGCGCTCGAGGTGCCGGAAAATGTTCTCTTCGACCACGATCGCATCGTCGACCACAAAGCCGGTCGCGATCGTCATCGCCATCAGCGTCAGGTTGTTCAGGCTGTAGCCCAGAAAAAACATCGCCGCGCAGGTGCCGATCAGCGAGATCGGCACGGCGAGGCTGGCGATGACGGTCGCGCGCAGGCTGTGCAAAAAGCCGAGGATCACCAGCACCACCAGCGCCACCGCGATGAAGAGTTCGATGCTTACATGCCGCACCGATGCACGGATGCCGGTCGTGCGGTCCGACAGCACGTCGACCCGCACCGCCGCCGGCAGCCCGGCCTGCAGCTCGAGCAGGCGCAGGCGGATCGCATCGACCGTCTCGATCACATTCGCCCCCGGCTGGCGCTGCACGTTCAGGATGATGGCCGGCTGCAGGTTGGCCCAGGCCGCCAGCCGCACGTTTTCCGCGCTCTCGACCACGGTGGCCACCTCGGACAGGCGCACCGGCGCGCCATTGCGCCAGGCGACGATCAGGTTCGCGTAGTCGCGGGCCGATTTCAGCTGGTCATTGGCGTTGATCGTGTAGAAGCGGCTGGCGCCGTCGATCGTGCCTTTGGCGGTGTTGCTGTTGGCCTGCGTGATCGCGGTGCGCAGCGAATCCAGTCCGAGCCCTGCGGCGGCCAGCGCATTCAGGTTGGCCTGGATGCGAATGGCCGGCTTCTGCCCGCCCGACAGCGTCACCAGACCGACGCCGGCGACCTGGCTGATCTTCAGCGCCAGCCGTGTGTTGGCCAGATGCTGAACCTCGGTCAGCGGCAGGGTGTCGGAGGTCAGCGCCAGCGTGAGTATCGGCGCGTCGGCCGGATTGACCTTCGCATAGGTGGGCGGCGCCGGCAGGTCGGCCGGCAGCAGCGTGGTCGCCGCATTGATCGCGGCCTGCACTTCCTGCTCGGCGACATCGAGCCGCACGCCGAGGCCGAACTGCAAGATGATGCGCGAGCTGCCGGCCGCACTGGTCGAGCTCATCCGCTTCAGGCCCGACATCTGGCCGAACTGCCGCTCGAGCGGCCCGGTGACGGTCTGGCCGATCACCTCCGGGCTGGCGCCCGGATAGAAGGTCTGCACCTGGATGGTCGGGAAATCCACCTGCGGCAGCGCCGAAACCGGCAGGAAGCGCAGCGCGATCAGGCCGGCCAGCACGATGGCCAGCATCAGCAGCGAGGTCGCGACCGGCCGCAGGATGAACGGACGCGACGGAATCATCCGCCGCTCGCGTCGCGGCGGGCCGGGCGGCCGTCAGCCGCGCCGCTCTTGCCGTCCTTGCCGCCGTCTTTGCCGCGGTCTTTGTCACCTCTGCCGCCCTTGCCATCCTTGGCCTCGCGGCCCGCGCCCGGCAGGCGTACCTTCGCGCCGTCGGTCAGGCGATCCGCGCCTTCGGTGATCACCTGCTCGCCGGGCCGCACGCCATCCAGAATCTGCGTTTTCTCCGCGCTCGACAGGCCGCGCTTGACGCTGCGCAGGCTTACCGTGCTCTCGGCCGGGTTCAGCACATAGACGAAGGGGCCATTGCCGCCATTGCGCACGGCCGACACCGGCACGGCCGTCGCATCGTCGACGGTGCGCAGCTTGAGCCGAACATTGACGAACTGGTTCGGGAACAGCAAGGTTTTTGCATTCTCGAAGCGCGCCTTCGCGCGCACGGTGCCGGTCTGGGTGTCGACTACGTTGTCGAGCGCGAGGAAGCGGCCGTTCGCCAGCTGCGTGCTGCGCGTGCGGTCGAAGGCGGATACTGCCAGCGGCTTGCCGCCGGCCAGCGCCGCCTTCAGCTCCGGCACCGCGTCCTGCGGCACGGCGAAGGCGACATCGATCGGATCGACCTGCGTGATCGAGACGATGCCGTTCGCGTCCGACGGCCCGACCAGATTGCCGGCATCGACGCTGCGCAGCCCGATGCGGCCGGAAATCGGCGCGGCAACCCGCGAAAAATCCAGATTGAGCTCGGCAGTGCGCACCGCCGCGCGGTCGATGTTGACCGTGCCTTCGAGCTGGCGCACCAGCGCGACCTGGGCATCGACCTCCTGCTGCGCAATCGAGTCCTGCGCCAGCAATTGCCGGTAGCGGCGTTCATTGACGCGCGCCACGTCGAGCTGCGCCTCGTCGCGCTGCAACTGGCCGCGCGCCTGCATCAGCGCGTTCTCGAACGGACGCGCATCGATCACCGCCAGCAACTGGCCGCGCCGCACGATTTGGCCCTCGCTGAACAGCACCTGCTGCAGCACGCCCGAAACCTGCGCGCGCACCACGGCGTTGGCAATCGGCGTCACCGTGCCGAGCGCGTCGAGTTCGACCGGAAAATTCTGCTTCTCCGCCGTCGCCACGCCCACCGTCACCGGCGGCCGCCCGCGCGGCATCCCGCCCTTGTCCTTGGCCGGCGGCTTGCCCTTGACCGCGTACCAGCTCAGGCCGCCAATCGCGGCCACCACCAGCAGCAGCAACAGCCACGGCAGCCAGCGGCGGCGCGCTGCGGGGGAGTCGGAAAGCGGATGCAGCGACGCAGCAGGGGGCGCGGTGGGTTCGGGTCCCATTTTTTCCTTTTCGGGTGGTGCGGCCGCAACTCAGCTCCTCGGTGAGGAGCTGGGCGGGCTGGATAAGGGTGGCCGGATTTTACCTGCGGGGGAGGGATGGCGTATGACGGTTTGGTGACGGATCTACGGTTGGAGGCGTCACCCCCCACTCATCGCGCTCCCGGCGGCGGGGCGGGCGGGTTGCCGGGGGGCGGGGGTGGCGGGGTGTTGGCGGTGCCGGACGACGAACTTGAACTGCTCGGCGCCACCGGCCGCGACTCGGAGCCGTACAGCCCGGCCGGTACCGGCACCCGGTGTCCGAGGCCGTACATGCACTGTATATAAGCGTTGTCGTAGCGGGTTTGCGTGCTGGAGCCGGCGTAGCGGCCGGATTCGCTGCCGGCCATGCTGCCGAACAGCAGGCCGGTGCCGGCGCCGACAGCCGCGCCGTCATTGCCGCCGAACGCCGCGCCCGCGATCGCACCGATGGCCGTGCCGGCGGCGGCGGTTGCGACCGTGGAGTCGGTCGTTACTTTGCCCGGCGCCTTGCCGCCGAGGGCTTTCAGCGCGTAGTCTCGGCAATAGACTTCGTCGCGGTTGAACTGGTCGAAAGGCTTGCCGGTGCCGGGCAGCACCAGCACACTGGGGCCGGTGGGCGTGGTCGCGCAGCCGGCGGCCAGCAGCAGGACGGGAACGGCGATCAGGAGTCGTGTCATGGTTTGTTGGCGGAGGAGGAGGGCGGAACCGGCGGCACGCGCTGCCAGGCTTCGGCGCAGTCGCTGACGTAGGGGTAATAGGAGCGGGTCGGCGCGCAGTAATACCAGTAGGCGGTGGCCGGCGGCTCGGCGCTCGGGCGCTCGATGTAGACCGGCGGCGATTGCTGGATCACGACTGGCGGCGAGTAGACCGGCGCGCTGTAGACCACCGACGGCCCCCAGTAGCCCGGCCACGACGACCCGTAGAACGGCGAATAATAGGGCGAATAAAATCCCGACCCGAACCCGGGCCCGAAGCCCGAGCCGAAGCTCATGCTCCAATGCACGCGCGAATGATGGCGCGGCCCGTGGGCTGACGCGAGTCCGGGCAGCAACAGCAGCAGGCCCAGCAGTGTGAGAAAAATCGGTGGTTTGCGCATGGCGGCACCCGGCGGCGAGCGAGGTTAACGAGTGAGGTAAACGAGGAAAATTGTAGTCCTCGCCGGCGCGGCAATGTGTTAAGACTTGTAACGCCGGCGAACGGTTCCGGCGCCGTCGTCGCCGCCCTCGCCGCCATCGCCGCCGACCTCGGCCGGCAGCAGCGAAACCCGGTCGAGCAGGGCGCCGGCCTCGTCTTCGGGCACCGGCGGCGACACCAGGAAACCCTGGATTTCATCGCAGCCCATCGTCCGCAGCTGGCGGAACTGGGCCGGCGTTTCCACACCCTCGGCCACCACGGTGGCACCCAGCGACTTGCCGATCGCGATCACGGCCTCGCACAACTGCCGCCCCTGCCCCCGCACGCCGAGCGCACGCACGAACGACTGGTCGACCTTCAGCGCATCGACGTGAACCCGGTGCAACTGGCCCAGCGACGAGTAGCCTGTACCAAAATCGTCGATGTGCAGCGGCACGCCCATCGCTCGCAGGCGGCCGAGCATGCCGAGCAGGGCCGGGTCGTCGCCGACCATCGTCGATTCGGTCAGCTCGATCGGCAGCAGCGATGCCGGCAACTCATGCCGTGCCAGGCATTCGGCGACCAGCAGGCGGAAATCGGCGCTGCGAAGCTGAACGGCCGACACATTGACCGACACCGGCACCAGCCGGCGGCGCTCGGCGCGCCACGCGGCGAGCCGGGCGCAGGCAGCGCGCAGCACCCAGGCGCCGATCTCGACGATGGCGCCGGTTTCCTCGGCCACCGGAATGAAATCGGCCGGCATGATCAGCCCGCGCTGCGGATGCTGCCACCGCACCAGCGCCTCGAAACTCAGCAATTGGCCGGTGGTTGCCGCCACCCGTGGCTGCAGGACGAGCCGCAGTTCGCCGCGCCGCGCCGCCAGCGGCAGCGCGCCCTCGAGCCACAGCCGCTGCGTGCGTGCCTGCAGCAAGTCGGGCCGGTAGACGCAGGTGCCGCCGCCGGTGCTGCTGGCCGCATGCAGCGCAACCTCGGCCGCCTTCAGCAGTGAGTCCGCATCGGCACCGTCCTGCGGGTAAGAGGCCAGGCCCATCGACACCCGGTGCCGCATGCCCTCGGCATCGCCGGGCC
This sequence comes from Burkholderiaceae bacterium, assembly GCA_023653025.1. Lineage (GTDB taxonomy): Bacteria > Pseudomonadota > Gammaproteobacteria > Burkholderiales > Burkholderiaceae_D > Pernthalerella. Next base: position 2,470 of record JAMNXS010000046.1, on the reverse strand, counting down.
AGTGGACCGTTTCAAGGCCGGCCCGCAACTGCTTCACGATGGCCTGCAGGTCGCCCGCCTCGCGTACCTGCTCGATCAGCACCGCAAAGCTGTCGCCGCCGGTGCGGGCCACATGGTCGCCATCGCGCAGCGAGCGCTTCAGGGCAACGGCCGTCGACACCAGGATTTCGTCGCCGGCCTTGTGGCCCAGGGTGTCGTTGACCAGCTTGAAATCGTCGAGGTCGAGCAGGATCAGTCCCAGCCGTTGCGATTCCGCCTCGGCCAGCCGGATCGCTTCCGGCAGATAGGCATCCAGCCACATCCGGTTGTGCAGCAGGGTCAGCGGGTCGGCCAGCGCCATTGCCTGCACCTGCTGCTCGCGCACCTTCAGTTCGGTGATGTCGCGCAAATTGAGGACGATGCTGTCGTCGAGGCGCGCCGCGCCGACATAAAACCATGCCGGCATGCCGCGCCGGGACAGCCGCAGCTCCTGCTGCTCGGCGCCCGACAGCAGGGCGGCGCGCAGCATCTCGCGCAGCCGCAGCGCATCGTCATGGCCGAACAACTCGCCCAGCGGCTTGCCCAGCGTGAGCTCGCGCGTCCGGTCCACCAGCTGTATCGCCTGGGCGTTGCAATCTTCGGCCCGAAAATCCGCGCCGGCCGGCTCGACGATGAACACCGCCTCGCGCACGCTGTCGACCGCGTGCCGGTAGCGCGCCTCGGCCCGTGCGATGCTGGCGCGGGTGGCGCGCCGGCGCAGCGTCGAGCGGGCGCTCGACCAGGCCGCAAGCACCGCCAGCAGGCTGGCAAGCGCAGCCGCACCGTAGTGAGCAAGGCGGGGAGCGGCCAGCGCACTGCGTGCATTGGCTTCGCCGACGGCGACCAACGCCACCATCGGATAGTCGCGCAGCCGCTTCCAGCCGACGAAATAGCCGCGCTCGTCATGGAACAGCTCCGCGCCATCGAGGCGCGCGCCCGAATTCCCGGGCAAGGCCGGCGGCGCCTTGAAGTGCTGGAAGATGCGGTCACCCCAGCCCTCGGTGCGATTGGTCAGCATCGGGCCGTCGGCCAGCCAGACCGAGGCAAAGTCGTCCCGGCCCAGCGCCGACTCGTCATTGAAGGCATTCATGAAGCGCGGCAGCATGGTGATTGCCACCACGCCGCCGAAACTGCCGTCTGGCTTGTTGACGCGGCGCGACAGGCGCACGATGGTCTGCCCCGAGAACACGCCGACGCCTTCCTCGCGCGGATTGATGCGCAGCGAGCGTGACGGGGAATCGCGGTGGAACCGGAAAAACTCCCGCTCCGACAGGTCGATCACGGTTTTCGGGGGCATCCGCTGGTAGCGTGCGATTCCCTGTTCATCGAGGAAGATTGGATACAGCGGCAGATCGTCGAGAATGCCGCGATAGGCCTGCGTCAGCATCGCCGGCGCGGCGCCGGTTTCATGCAAGGTCGCCAGCGTCGCCGACAGCTGGTCGATCTGCAGGATGGACTTGTGCAGGTTCTCCGCGAACCCGATCGCATAGCCCTGCACCTGCGCCAGCGTCTGCGCGTGCATCAGCTCGCGGTCGTTCCGCAGGTCGATGAACACCAGCGCCCAGATGCCTGCCAGCGCCACCAGCGCAGCCAGCGCCCGCGTGGCGACGATGCCGAGGGACGTGAGCGGGCGCGACAGGAGGGGAGCGAGGAGCACGGTGGGCAGCCAAATCGACAAATGACAATGTTAACAATTCCGCCGCCCGAGCCGTCGATTAGTCTTGATTTACGTAGGAAATCAATAAAACCATCAACCGTAGGGCGGATAGAGCCGAAGGCGAAATCCGCCGAACACCCCCGGAACAGCCCAAACGACATCCACCAACCCGGCCCCCTCCGCCAACTCTGAGATAATCCCGCCGAACCCAAAAAAACTAAAAAAACATACCAATAAAAAAATACCCCCCATGCCGCCCCCCCTACGCCTCCTCCTGCTGACCCTGCTCCTCTGCCTGAGCGCCTCCGCGCCGGCAGCCGACCAGATACGGGAACGCGCATGGGTAGACGATCCGACCGCAACGCTGACGCTGGCCGAGGTACAGCGCCTGCCGCAATCCCGCTTCGACGGCGTGCTCAGCCGCGGTTTCACGCGCTCGGCAACCTGGCTGCGGCTGCGCATCGATGGCCGCCAGAACGCCCGGCCGGGCGACCAGCTGATCGTCCGCATCCGCCCGGTCTACCTCGACCAGATCGCACTGTTCGACCCGCTCGACCCGCTTGACACCGGCGGCCGGGCGCGCATCGCCGGCGACCATCTCGACTGGCACGCCAGCGAATTCAAGTCTCTGAACCACGGTTTCGTCATACCAGCCGCGACCGAAGCGCGCGATATCTGGCTGCGGCTCGTCACCAGCAGTTCCAGCCTCATCCATGTCGAGGTGCTGACGCCGGACGACGCGCAGCAGGCAAACCGGCTGCAGGAACTGCTGTACGGGCTGATGATGGGCGTGCT
>JAMNXS010000045.1 GCA_023653025.1 Burkholderiaceae bacterium | reverse complement strand
GTGGTATCGCATCGACGGCGAGGGGTTCTGGGGACAGGACAGGCTGGAGTTTGTCGAGCGGGCGTTGGCTGGCTGACGAGGCGTGGCGGATTTCGCCTGCGGCTCTATCCGCCCTACATATCGACAAGCCCTTCAACCATGCCGTAGGGCGGATAGAGCCGCAGGCGAAATCCGCCATAACCGCCCGATGACGTCACAACGACACAGTGCCGTAGGGCGGATAGAGCCGCAGGCGAAATCCGCCACAACCGCCCGATGACGTCACAACGACACAGTGCCGTAGGGCGGATAGAGCCGCAGGCGAAATCCGCCATAACCGCCCGATGACGTCACAACGGCACAGTGCCGTAGGGCGGATAGAGCCGCAGGCGAAATCCGCCATAACCGCCCGATGACGTCACAACGACACAGTGCCGTAGGGCGGATAGAGACACAGGCGAAATCCGCCATAACCGCCCGATGACGTCACAACGACACAGTGCCGTAGGGCGGATAGAGCCGCAGGCGAAATCTGCCACAATCGCCGGATGACGTCACAACGACACAGGCCATAGGGTGGGTAGAGCCGCAGGCGAAACCCACCACGAAACATTGATATGTCAGCCTGACTGCAGACAAAAGGTACACCCATGTCGCACTCCTACTTCTGCCCCTGCCCGCGCGGCCTCGAGAGCGCGCTTTCCGACGAACTGAAAGAGATCGCCGCGCACAGCCCGACGCTGAAGGTCCACAACACCGTCCCCGGCGGCGTCCACTGCTCCGGCCCGCTGATCGATGCGATGCGCATCAACCTGCACTCGCGCATCGCCTCGCGCGTGCTGCTGCGCATCGCCCATGCGGGCTATGCCAACGAGAACGACATTTACGACCTGGCGCTCGGCGCAGCTTGGGAAGACTGGTGCAACGTCGATCACACGATCCGCGTCGACGTGAACTCGATCAAGTCGCCGCTGAAGAGCCTCGAATTCGTCACGCTGAAGATCAAGGACGGCCTGTGCGACCGCTTCCGCGACCGCACGACCAAGCGGCCATCGGTAGACACGCGCACGCCCGACATGCGGATCTGGGGCTTTCTGGATGCGCGCACGGTGACGATCTATCTCGATACCTCGGGCGAAGGTCTGTTCAAGCGCGGCTGGCGCATGGAAACCGGCGACGCCCCGCTGCGCGAGAACCTCGCGGCCGGGCTGCTGCGCACCGCCGGCTGGAAGCCGGGCACGCCGCTGCTGGACCCGATGTGCGGCTCGGGCACGCTGCTGATCGAGGCCGCGCAAATGCTGGCCGGCATACCGCCGGGCCAGCACCGCAGCTTCGCGTTCGAGAAATTCAAGGGATTCCGGCAGGCCGACTGGGATGCCGTCCAAGCCGCCGTCAAGCCCTTGCCGCTGCCGTCGAAACCGACGATATTCGGCAGCGACATCTCGGGCGACATGCTGGTGATGGCGCGTAACAATCTGCAGCGCGCCGGCATCACGTTCGACATCCCGCTCAAGCAGATCGAGGCGCAGGAAGTGAAACCGCCGACCGGCATCCCCGGCCTGCTGATCGCGAACCCGCCCTACGGCGAGCGCATCGGCGTGCGCGGCGACCGCTCGCAAGAACCGGATGAACTGGCGACCGCTTTTTTCAGCGCCTTCGGCAGCACGCTCAAGCAGCGCTTTGCCGGCTGGACCGTCTGCCTGTTCACCGCCGACCTGACACTGCCGAGGATGCTGCGCCTGAAGGAATCAAAAAAAACGCCGTTCTTTAACGGCGCTATCGAGTGCAGGCTGTTCCGGTTCGAGATGGTGGCGGGGTCGAACCGGAAAGAAGCGTCATGAGAGCGCCGCCGGCCGCAGCAGGCTCACTCTGATACGGGCATGTGCCAGCCTTTGGCACGAATGGCCGGGTTGCCGATCCGCCACTGGCCGTCCGCAGAGATCGTCAGCCTCACCCGGATGGCGAGCTCGGCGTCCCGCACTTCCGAGATGCCGTGGCTGCCTGTCATCCGCTTCACGCGCAGGGCCTTGCCCGCGTTGAGCGCGGCCGAACTGGTCCATTCATAGTCCAGCGTCAGCGTGCCGTCGCCGGACCTGCTGAACACATAGCTGGCCTTCGCCAAGGCCAGCGGCATGACTGGCACATCGTCGTGCAGCTGCAAAACCGATTGCGAGTTCCCGTGCGCATCCTGTCTCAGGAACAGCACATTCTTGAGGAAATTGCCGAGGTTTTGCGATGCGATATTACTGACGACCTGTGGCAAATGGCCGCTGGAGCCGGGACCGATCAAGTCGATGAAGCGGTCGGTATCGGCGATCTTTTCCAGCGAGCCGTCAGACGACCTGAAAAAATAGTCTGAGTTATCGAAGTCCCTGACAAAGGTGGGGCGCAGCACATCGGCATTTTTTTTCTTCGCCCCAGTCACCGAGTCGCTGGCGTCGGCCGTGTCATGCGTCCACGGCTGGACGAAGTTGGCAGCGGCGGCCTGCTGGACAAAGCGCGAGAAGGCCGGATCTTCGAGTTCAACTACCCTGTCGACGATGGCATGCCGCATCCGCCGTTGAAGATCCGCTCCCAGCGCCTTCAGCGCATCGGGCCTGACCAGCTCCGGGTAAGCCTCGAGCAAGCCGATCAGCTTGCCATTGAACAGTAAGCCCTGTCGGGTCGGACTGGCAGCCAGATAGTCATTGGCCCGGCAAAGCTGTGCCATGGCGACGGCGATCCGGTTGCGCTCGGCCACTGGAATCGATGCGAGCAAAGGCTGGTCCTTCGTCGGGGAAGGGTCCCGGACGGGCGACGATTTCTCCGGCGAGCTGCGGCCACTGCGGGGCGACATCTTCTGCACCAGCCCGGACAGGTCGATTGCCACCTTGCTCGCCTTCTTGCGCAGTTTCCTCATGCCGAATGCGCCCCCGGACCTGGCTGGCTCGCCGCTGCGCGGAGACGGCGCGGGCGATGAGGGCGCAGAAGTAGACGTAGGCGCAGATGCAGACACGCCCTCATCATCAGGCTCCGCAGGCAGTTCCGGCAGGTCGATGCTCGACGAAGACGATACCGGCGGGCGACGGACGCCGAAGGCCGGCGGCGTGCGCGCCAGGCTCGAACCGTCCGGCAGGCCGGCATCGGCGTCATCACAGCGCCGGGCCACGGAATCGACAGCGATGCCCGTACCGGCAAACAACAGGGCCGACGGCGACAACGGGTGCTTGGACATGACCGACACCAGCGGCGTCACGAGGCGGTCGAAACGAGGCAGCGGCACCTGGTCCAGCCCGTCTTCCGGGGCCTTGTGCGGGATGGGCTGACGAATGGATTTCAACAGCGTCAGATGCTTCCACGCTTGCTGCATTTGGGCGATTCGGTTCTGCATGATGATGGCTCCGGTGGACGATGCAAACGGGAAGCTTCGTAACCGGCCTCGACAGTGCGTTCCGAGGGCTAGCGACCCGGGCGACCGAGGCGGCGCAGACAATCGGATATCCTATCGTTTTGTCTTTTCCGGAAACCGAGAGTCATGTCGAACCCAAGCTGCCTCACCGCCCTGCGCGACCCCGAACTGCTCCGCTGCCAAGCTTTTGTGCAGGGCGAATGGACGAGCGGCGAACGGCAATTCGATGTCGTCAATCCCGCCACCGGCGAGTGCATCGCCCACGTGCCCGACCTCGGCCCGGCGGATGCCGAGCGCGCGATTGCCGCCGCCCAAGCCGCCTTCGCGCCGTGGGCCGCCAAAACCGGCAAGGAGCGCGCGCTGATCCTGCGCAAATGGTTCGACCTGATCGTCGCGAACATGAACGATCTCGCGCTGCTGATGACGGCCGAGCAGGGCAAGCCGCTCGCCGAGGCCAAGGGCGAAGTCGTCTACGGCGCCAGCTTCGTCGAATGGTTTGCCGAGGAAGCCAAGCGCGTCAACGGCGACGTGCTGGCCTCGCCAGCCGCGGACAAGCGGCTGCTGACGCTGAAGCAGCCGATCGGTGTCTGTGCGGCCATCACGCCATGGAATTTCCCGATCGCGATGATCACCCGCAAGATCGCGCCCGCGCTTGCAGCCGGCTGCACGATCGTGATCAAACCGGCCGAGCAGACGCCGCTGTCGGCGCTGGCGCTGGCCGAACTGGCCCGGCGCGCCGGGCTGCCGGCAGGCGTGATCAATGTGCTCACTGCCGACAGCGAACGTTCGATCGCCATCGGCAAGGTGCTGTGCGACAGTCCGGTCGTGCGCCACCTTTCCTTCACGGGCTCGACGCCGGTGGGTCGCATCCTGATGGCACAGAGCGCGCCGACGATCAAGAAGCTGGCGCTCGAGCTCGGCGGCCACGCACCCTTCATTGTCTTCGACGATGCCGACATCGATGCCGCCGTCGACGGCGCGCTGGTGTCCAAGTACCGCAATGCCGGCCAGACCTGCGTCTGCACCAACCGCTTTTACGTACACGACAAGGTGCATGACGAGTTCGTGCAGAAATTTGCGGCCGCCGCGGCGAAGATCCGCGTCGGCAATGGCCAGGAGGCCGGCGTGCAGCAGGGCCCGCTGATCGACGGGCAGGCGCTGGCCAAAGTGGCCGAGCACGTGGTCGATGCGCTGGCCAGGGGAGCGAAGCTCGAGGCCGGCGGCGGCGCGCACGCGCTCGGTGGCCTGTTCTACCAGCCGACCGTGCTGTCGAATGTCGGCCCCGACATGCAGATAATGCGCGAAGAGACTTTCGGCCCGGTGGCTGCCGTAGTCCGTTTCAGTTCGGAGGACGAGGTCATCGCGGCGGCCAACGATACCGACTACGGCCTCGCCAGCTACTTCTATTCGCGCGACCTAGGCCGCGTCTGGCGCGTGGCCGAGCGGCTCGAGTACGGCATGGTCGGCATCAACACCGGCATCATCTCGAACGAGGTCGGGCCTTTTGGCGGCGTCAAGCAATCCGGCCTTGGCCGCGAGGGATCGAAATACGGCATCGACGAGTACCTCGAGCTGAAGTACCTGTGCATCGGCGGCATCTGACGTGCCGCCGACCAGCCGCGGCGCGCATCGCCCCGCGCCGGGCCGGCTCGCGCTGCTGCTGGCGGCACTGGCCATGCTCGGGCCCTTTTCGGTCGATACCTACCTTCCTGCCTTCCCGGCGATTGCCGCCTCGCTGAACGCCAGCGCGCTCGAGGTACAGCAGACGCTGACGGCCTACATGGCCGCGTTTGCGGTGATGATCCTCTGGCACGGAGCGCTGTCGGATGCGTTTGGACGGCGCAGCATCGTGCTGATCTCGCTGGCAGTGTATGCAGTGGCATCGATCGGCTGTGCCTTTGTCCACAGCATCGAATTCCTGTGGGTGTTTCGCGTGCTGCAGGGCGTGTCGGCCGGTGCCGGCGTCGTGATCGGGCGCGCGATCGTGCGCGACCTGTTCTCCGGCGCGGAGGCCGAGCGCATGCTGGCGCTGGTAACGATGATTTTCTCGATCTCGCCGGCGATCGCGCCCGTCGTCGGCGGCTGGGTGGTCACGCTGTCGGACTGGCGCACGATCTTCCTGCTGCTGTTCGTGGTCGCGCTGCTGCTGCTGGCCGCCTGCTGGCGCGACCTGCCCGAGACGCTGCCGCCGGCACGGCGCCAGTCGTTCGATCCCGCATCGCTGTGGACCAACTACCGCCAGATCTTCCTGTCGCCGCGGTTCCAGCTGAAGGCCGGCGCCATCGCCTGCAATTTTTCGGGGCTCTTCCTGTACGTGGCGTCGGCGCCGACGATCATCACCGTCCATCTGGGTCTCGGCCCGAACGAATTCGGCTGGATGTTCATTCCGTCGGTGGCCGGCATCTTTCTCGGCGCGCTGGCAGCCAACCGAATGGCGGGCCGTTATGGCCCGGGCCGGCAGATCGGCCTCGGCTTCGGCTTGCTGATGTCGTCCTGCGCGCTGAACCTCGGCTATCACGCGCTGTTTCCGTCGGCGCTGCCCGGCAGCGTCGCTCCGCTGTTCCTGTATACAATGGGGATGTCCCTCGTGGCGCCGGGCCTGACGCTGTTGGTACTCGATCTGTTTCCGCATATTCGCGGCACGGTGGCTTCCTGCCAGTCGTTCACGATGACGATGCTGTCGGCAGCGGTAGCCGGCGTGGCGGCGCCGCTGCTCGACTTCTCGATGCTGGCCCTGGCCCTCGGCCAGGCAACTCTGGCAGCGACCGGCCTGCTGCTGTGGCGCATCGCGCGGCGCCCGGAGGGCCATGACAATAACGACAGGAGAACGCATTGAAGCATCTGACCGTGCTGGCGCTGGCCAGCCTGTTCGCCGGCGCAGCGCAGGCGGCCAACTGGGTGGAGATTTCGTCTAGCGCCGATGGCGGCGTCAGGCAGTATCTCGACATCGACCGCATCGAGCGCCACCTCGGGCACGTCGAGTTGTGGCGCGTCGTCGATTACCAGCCGCAGGCGCGGCGCAAGGTGGCTGACAAGCCGGTTGCGTCCGAGCTGATCCGGACCGAGTTCGACTGCCCGGCACGCGCGATGCGCCACGTGCATGTCGCGATGCATGCCGATCCGATGGGCAAGGGTGAGGTGCTGCAGGAAACAGCGCTGGCCGATCCGTGGGACATCGACCGTTTCGACGAGGTCACCCAACCGCTCTGGAAGATCGCCTGCGGCGAGTTCGACCGCTGAAACGCCGGCCGGCTCAGCTGCCGTAGCGCAACCATGCCGGCGCCACATTCAGCAGGCGCGCCAGCGTCTCCAGCTTGTCGGGCGTGGGTATCGTTTCGCCGTTCAGCCACCGGAATACCGAACTGACCGCCACCGGCGGACCGGCATGGGCCGCGTTGAAGTGGCGGGTGAGCAGCGAATGTTCGTTAGGCCGGTAGCCGGCCGCCTTCAGTGCCTGATGCAGCCGCTCGCGGAAATTCAGCCGCTGCTGGTAAGAGGGCGTGAACAGACGTTGGCGCAGTTCATGGGCGAGCACGGTCATCACGACTCCCGACGGTTGATGGAAGTGAATCTCGCCCGTTCCTCCCCGGACTCCGGAACCGGGCAACCCACTTGCTTTACGCTCCGAAATCTTCTTGATGAGCGAAATTCACGGACCTGACCTTAACAAAGTCGCTGCCGGGCCGCAGATTTTCAAGATGGAAATGCACCAGTATTGTGCATACTGAACTTTTCATCAGCTGGGATGTCACACGGAGCAAACTTTTCGGTATAAATGAAGACTCATCGGTTTTAGCCGACAACCGCCGTCGGCATGCTCTGCATCGGAGGCCGCATGCTACTCGTTTCCCAGAAAAACACGTTTGCCCATGCGCTGCTGGCGTCGCTTGCGGGCGGCGGGCTAATGCAACCTCCATCGGTCAGTGCCGAGCTCGATCCGGAGGGGGCCTACGACATCGCGCGCATCGTGATGAACATCCGGATCTCCGAAGGTGAAGTGCCGGTCGGACGCAAGATCGGGTTCAGCAACCGCCAGATGCGCCCGCGCTACGGCAGGCAGCAGCCGGTGACGTCACCGATGTGGGCGATGATGTACGACCGCACGGTGCATTTCGCCCCCGCAAACCGGCTGTCGTTTTCGCTCGGGACCTTGCCGCAACCGCGGCTCGAACCCGAGCTCGTGTTTCGCCTGTGCGCGACCCCGGCGCCGGACTGCACGGTGTTCGAACTGATCGATTGCATCGAGTGGATGGCCCACGGTTTCGAAATCGTCGTATCGCCCTTCCCGGACTGGTCGTTCGAACTACCCGACGCGATTGCCGCCTTCGGGCTGCACGGCGCGCTGATCGTCGGCGAGCCGCACACCTTGTCGGCCAAGAGCCGCCTGAACATCGGCGAGGTCCTGCGCCATGCGAGCGTGTCGCTGTCGCGCTGTGCCGACGGCGAGGCGACGATGGTGGCGACGGGTTTCGGCCGCTACGTCCTGGACAGCCCGGTGCTGGCGCTCTGGGACCTGCACCAGCGGCTCCGACGCCAGCAGGGCTTCCCGCCACTGAAGGCCGGCGAGCTGATCACGACCGGCAGCTGGACCGACACCCATCCGGTGCGTGCGGGCGAACGCTGGACCAGCGCCTTTGCCTCGGTCAATATCCCCGGGCTCTGCGTGGACTTCTGCGCCTGAACTTACGCGCCCTGCCCCGCCGCAGCGAGCGCTGCCGACAGCCGCCGCACTGACGCAGCTCAACCTCGCGCTCGCTCCCGCACTGGCGACGGGCGCTGCCGCCGGTTACCATGCGATAGCCGTTGTGCCATGCCGCGCCATCGGCCAACGGGACCAGCAGACGGCAAGGACAGCAGTAATGAACTCATTGAAAATCGATGCAGCCAGCTTCGAATCGACCGTCGAGACCAGCGAGACGCTGGTGCTGCAGTTCGTGCGCGACGACGCCGATGCGCTCGCGAATCGGGGACTGGCTGGCATGTTTCCGCAGACGGTTTTCGCGCACGTGAATGTCAACGAGGCGCCGTCCGTGGCACGGATGTTCGCCGTGGCCGACGAGGCGGCGGTCGCGATTTTCCGGCAAAAGATCATTCTCCACTTCGACAAGAGCGCGCCGGACGTGGAGAAGCTGGGCTACCTGCTGCAGCAGATCTCGACGCTGGACATGGACAAGATCCGCATGAACATCGAAAAGGACAAGGCGGAACAGGCCCTGCACATGCGCAGGGCCTGCCCGACCGTTCGCGGCCGGGTCATCTGATCCCGGCCGGCCCGGCGCTTCGTCTTTGATGCCGCGTCCGGTAAAATCCGGCCGACGCGGGTGTAGTTCAATGGCAGAACGGCAGCTTCCCAAGCTGCATACGAGGGTTCGATTCCCTTCACCCGCTCCAGCCAAGGCAGGTGCGGCCGGCAGCGGCCGGTGCCGCACCGCGCCGCGAGCCGGCTCTTACCCCGACACCACCCTCTCCTCCTTCAGCCACAGCACGACCAGCGTGACGATCGTGATCGGCAGCACGAAGCCCACGGTCGCTGCGGAAAAGCTGCCGAGCGCATCATGCTCCTGCGCGGCCAGGATCAGGTAGGCGACATACGCGGCGTAGTAGCCCAGAAAGAGCGCCCCCTCCCAGCGGGCGATCTGGCGCCCGGTCAGCAGTACCGGCAGGCAAGCGAGTGCGACGGCGAGCATGACCCAGATGTCGAAATTGAGCAGCGAAGAGGCGACCGCCAGCCCACCTGCGCCGGCCGCGAGTCCGCTGGCGCCGACGCAGCCAAGGATGTTGAAGATGTTGCTGCCGACGACATTGCCGACCGCAATGTCGCGCTCGCCCTTGAGGGCGGCTGTCAGCGAGGTCGCCACTTCCGGCAACGAGGTGCCGGCCGCGACGATAGTCAGGCCGATGACCACGTCGCTGACGCCGAGCGCCCGGGCGAAGGCGACCGACGCACCCACCAGCCAGTCGGAACCGGCGACGAGCAGCGCGAGCCCGACCGCAATCAGGCCCAGTTGCACCGCCCGGCGGGCATCCCAGGCGCCCGGCCCGGCCGGCCGGATCTCGGCGTCGAACTGCGCGGACTGCGACTGGCTCTGGCGCCGCGACTGCACGACCAGGAAACTCGTGTACGCCAGCAGCAGCAACAGCAGGAACGCGCCCTCCCAGATCCGGATGCTGCCATCCAGCGCCAGCACCAACAGCAGCGCCGAAGCGCCGAGCATGACAGGAATCTCCTGCCGGATCAGCTGCACATGCACCACCAGCGGCGCCACCAGCGCACTGGCGCCGAGGATGAAGAGCACATTGAAGATGTTGCTGCCGACGACATTGCCGACTGCGATATCGCCCTGACCGTCGAATACCGCACCGACCGACACCGCCACTTCGGGCGCGCTCGTGCCGAAGGCGACGATGGTCAAGCCCACGACCAGCGGCGACAGGCCGACAGACAGCGCCAGCTTCGACGCGCCGCGCACCAGCAGGTTGGCGCCGATGGCCAGCGCTGCAAGGCCGGCCAGAAACCACAAGAACTGTATCCAGAGCACGGTATCGACATCCTGTCAGGAGAGGGTCCACGCGGATCGCGGTGACTCGGGACGTCGATTGTAAGGATCCTTCCGGAAAATGTCAGGGGCGTCGCCTACCGAGGAGACGCGGCGCCGGGCTCCGGATGCGGCGGGTTGCGTGTGCTCATGGCGTTCTCCTCGGTCAGAGCTTGCGTAGACGCGCGTCGCGGCCGAAAGATCCCAGCCGAGCGCCTGCGGCGCGTGTGACATAATCGCGGCCGCGGCGCGCCATGCGCCGATTCCTTCCGCTGCCTCATGACCGACTCCGAGAACGACGCGAACCTGCGCTCCCTGCCGTACGACCCGACCGAACGCCGCATCCGCAGCTTCGTCACGCGCGCCGGCCGGCTGTCGACCGCACAGGCGCGGGCGCTGGATACGCTCGGCCCGGCATTCTGCCTGCCGTTCGACAAGCAGCCGCTCGACCTCGACGCGGCTTTCGGCCGTCAGGCGCCGACCATACTCGAGATCGGCACCGGCATGGGCGAGACCACCGCGCACATCGCGGCGCTGATGCCCGACAAGAATTTCCTCGGCGTCGAAGTCCACATGCCTGGCATCGGCAGCCTGCTGAAACTCATCGGGGAGCGCGGCCTCGGCAACCTGAAGCTGGTCCGGCATGACGCAGTCGAAGTCGTTACCCAGATGATCGCGCCGGAATCGCTGGCAGCGGCCCATATCTTCTTCCCGGATCCGTGGCATAAGGCCCGGCACAACAAGCGCCGGCTGATCCAGCCGCCGTTCGTACAACTACTGAGCTCGCGCATCATGCACGGCGGCTACCTGCACTGCGCGACCGACTGGGAAGACTATGCGGTGCAGATGCTGGACGTGCTGTCGGCCGAGCCCGCGCTGAAGAATACCGCCGACGGCTACGCTCAGCGGCCGCCCTACCGGCCGGTGACGAAATTCGAGAACCGCGGCCTGAAGCTGGGGCACGGGGTGTGGGATCTGGTGTTCGAGAAGCGGTGATTTTTCGATTGCATGGTGGATTTCGCCTGCGGCTCTATCCACCCTACGGATCGCAGCACCCGATCACGTTATTTCGACGTAGGGTGGATAGAGCCGCAGGCGAAATCCACCATCCGCCCTACGCCTCCCCCGACACCAGCGCAATCAGCTGCTCGCCGTAAGTCTCGAGCTTCTTCTCGCCGACGCCCGACACCTGCCGCAATTCGTCGATCGTGACCGGCATCGCGCGCGCGATTTCCCGGAGCGTCGCGTCATGGAAGATCACGTAGGCCGGCACGTTGTGCGAACGCGCGGTCTCCACCCGCCACCAGCGCAGCTTCTCGAACAGCGCCTGCTGCGGCGCCGACAATTCGATCTCGGCAAAACCGCTCGCCCTCGCCGCCGGCCGGCGCTGTTTCTGCGGCTTCTGGTAATGCCGCATCGCGACGCGACGCTCACCCCTGAGCACCGCGCGCGCGCCTTCCGGCAGGCGCAGCGAGCCGTAGTTGTCGTGATCGATCTCGACCAGTCCGAGCGCAATCGCCTGCCGCAGGATGGCACGCCACTCTGGCTCGGGCTTGTCGGAGCCGATGCCGTAGGTCGACAGCTTGTCATGCCCCCACTGCCTGACCTTGTCCGAATCGCTGCCGCGCAGTACCTCGAGCACATGCACGGCACCGAAGCGCTGGCCGGTCCGGTAAATGGTCGACAGCAGCTTCTGCACCTCCTCGGTGGCGTCGAAGGACTGCGGCGGTGCGAGGCAGGTGTCGCAATTGCCGCAGGCGGTCGAGGCCTGTCCGAAATAATCGAGCAGGTGTACGCGCCGGCAGCCGATGGTTTCGCACAGCCCGAGCATGGCGTCCAGCCGCGCCGACTGCATGCGCTTGAACGTGATGTCGGCATCCGACTCCTCGATCATACGCCGCTGCTGCACCACGTCCTGCAGCCCGTAGGCCATCCATGCATCGGCCGGCAGGCCGTCGCGGCCGGCACGCCCGGTCTCCTGGTAGTAGCCTTCGATGCTTTTCGGCAGGTCGAGATGCGCGACGAAGCGCACGTCCGGCTTGTCGATGCCCATGCCGAAGGCAATGGTCGCCACCATCACGATGCCGTCCTCACGCAGGAAGCGCGCCTGGTGCGCGCTGCGCGTTCCGCTGTCCATGCCGGCGTGATAAGCCAGCGCGGCAATGCCGGACTCGTTGAGGAAAGCGGCGGTTTCTTCCACCTTCTTGCGCGACAGGCAGTAGACGATGCCGGCGTCGCCGCGGTGCTCGTTGCGGATGAAGTCGAGCAGTTGGCGCCGGACGTTTTCCTTCTCGACGATCTGGTAGCGGATGTTCGGCCGGTCGAACGACGAGATGAACTGCCGCGCGCCGTCGAGCTGCAGCCGGTGGACAATCTCGTCGCGGGTCTGGAAATCGGCGGTGGCCGTCAATGCGATGCGCGGCACCTGCGGGTAGCGCTCGTGCAGCACGGACAGGCGAATGTACTCCGGGCGGAAGTCATGCCCCCATTGCGACACGCAATGCGCCTCGTCGATCGCGAACAGCGCAATTGGCACACCGTCGAGCATCTCGAGGCAGCGCGGCGTCAGCAGGCGCTCCGGCGCGACGTACAGCAGGTCCAGCTCGCCGCGCCGCAGCGCGCGCTCGACTGCCAGCATTTCGTCGAAACTCTGGGTGGAATTCAGGAAGGCGGCGCGCACGCCGAGTTCGGCCAGTGCATCGACCTGGTCCTGCATCAGGGCGATCAGGGGCGAGATGACCACGCCGCAGCCCTCGCGCAGCAGCGACGGAATCTGATAGCAGAGCGACTTGCCGCCGCCGGTCGGCATCAGCACCAGCGCATCGCCGCCGCCGGCGATCAGCGCGATGATGTCGGCCTGCTCGCCGCGGAAGGCGGGATAACCAAATACGCTCTGCAGCACGTGCAGCGCACGCGCGCGCAAGTCTCCTGGCATGCCGTCTACTCTGCCCAGACTACCCAGCCGGTCCAGGCGGTCACCAGTACCAGCACGCCGAACACGATCCGGTACCACGCGAACACCGTGAAGTCATGCGTGCTGATGAAGCGCAGCAACCAGCGCACGCACAGGAAAGCCGACACGAAAGCCGACAGCGCCCCCAGCCCGAACATCGGCAGATCGGCTGCGGACAGCAGGTCGCGTTCCTTGTACAGCGAGTAGATCGTCGCGCCGAACAGCGTCGGTATCGCTAGGAAGAACGAGAACTCGGTCGCCGCGCGGCGCGACAGGCCGAAGGCCATCGCACCGATGATGGACGCGCCCGATCGGCTGGTGCCCGGAATCAGCGCGAAGCATTGCGCGAGGCCGACTTTCAGCGCGTCGGTGATGCTCATGTCATCGACCGAGTCCACGCGCGGTGTCAGGATGCGACGGTTGCGGCGCTCGACGAGCAGGATGATGAAGGCGCCGACGATGAAGGCCAGCGCGACCGGCACCGGCTTGAACAGGTGCTCCTTGATCGCCTTGCCGAAAATCAGTCCCAGCACCACGGCGGGCAGGAAGGCCACGGCCAGGTTCAGCACAAAGCGGCGCGCGCCGATGTCGGATGAGAAATCGAGGATCACGCGGAAGATCTTCACCCGGTATTCCCAGCAGACGGCCAGCATCGCGCCGGCCTGGATCACGATCTCGAAGACTTTCACCTTCTCACCGGTGAAGTCCAGCAGGCTGCCGGCAAGGATCAGGTGGCCGGTCGAGGAAATGGGCAGGAACTCCGTCAAGCCTTCGACGATGCCCATGATGATAACTTTGATGGCGAGCGTGAGATCCATTCGGGGTAGCTGCAAGCAGGGAAGGAGCCGGCAGGTCCGGCGTCGGCTGACCCTGCGGTCAAGAGGCGCAAGCGGCACCGCGCCGGAGGGGAGCGGCCTATCTAGCCGGCTCGAAGCTTACCACGAGGCTGTTTTGACGGGTCGTAATTCGCGTCGGGTTGAAACGTTGTCCAGCCACCATGAACGTATCCGGCGCGAAGCTGTACAGCACAGTATTGTTGAGCAGATCTTCGGCCAACATCGTCCCCAGCTTCAGCAAGCGGCTGTTGCCGGTATCGGCGAGGCCGCCCAGGCTTTCGAGCCGCGGTTCGGCCAGCACCAGCGCCCGGCGCTGCGGATCGATGCGCAACAGGCCCGATACCTGCATCCGACCCTCGATCGGTTGCCGCGTCAGCGGCGAGAGCAGCTTCGCGTCGAACGAGGCGAGCAGCCGGTCGTCCTTCGGGCTCAGGCTCAGCACGGGTTTGCTGAGCGAGACATCGATCAGCTCGAGGTAGCGGTTGTTGAACGGGAAACGCTCCTCGACCTCCCGCTGCAGCCGCGACAGCGGTATCTCGAACTCCTGCATCGGCAGAAAAGTAGCGCATCCGGCGAGCATGAATCCGGATAGCAGGGCAAGGGCAAGCGCCAGCAGGCTTTGTTTCGGTGACAGCATGGGCAGCTCCGGGTCAGGCCGAGGTCAGCGACTCCAGCCGATGAAGAAAGATCATTGCCTGTTCGCGGTTGTCGCCGCACATCTCGGTCGAGGGTTTGAGGCTGGCACAGACGGCGGGGCGCGAGGGATGGCCGAAAACCTTGCAGTTCTGGTCGTCATCGAGCTGCACGCAGCGGACGCCGGCCGGTTTGCCACCCGGCATGCCAGGTATGACGGACGAGATGGACGGCGCGATACAGCAGGCGGCGCAGCGGGGACGGCAGTCTGGTAATGAAAAAATATCCGACATGGCCCCGTCACTCTAGACCATTCAGTGCTCCTGCTGAAAAAAATTGCCCGCCGGGTCAAGCTCGGCAGGCAATTTTGATGATGCAAAGTCGATGCACTTAACTCTTTTCGCGCTCCGGTCCCGACTCGCTGCCGCTTTCGGTTGCCACCTCCGTCGAATCGCTGCGCTCAGTCTCACTCGAGGAGTGCGCTTTTGCAGGCTTCTCGTCATCTTGCTCGAATGGGCTGCGCTTGAGCGCGCTCAGGTCGAGCGAGGGTAGCCGGGGTGCGGCCTTGGCTGATTGCGACCGCAGCGCCTGCTGCGCTGCCTGCTTTTCATCAATCGCCAGTTTGGCAAGCGCGAGTTCAATCTTGTCGAGCGTTGCTGGCACCATGTTGCCGTTTGTCTCCAAAGACCTCCGGTACTCCGCCAGTTTCAACAGACAGAATGCGGCCGGAGCCAGCTGGAATTCCTCATGATTCGCGCGCTTCGTAATGACGCTGTTCATGTGGGCCGTGTAGGAGAGGTCGAAGGCGGGCAAGGTTTTCAGATAATCTTTCATTTCCTTTCGCGCCCCCCGCTCCATTTGTATCCTCCGGGTCTCGGCTTTTTTCAGCAATTCGCCTTCCGAGGATTTCAAGGCCCGCACCGGCTTCTTCGTTTCACGAGGGGAAAGCAGGCCGACCGTGTCCTTTGCTGCTGTCGTCGCAGCCTGCGCTTCCTTTTCTTCCGTCATTTTTCGGGGCGAGATCAGGCCTCGGATCATTCCGGCGATGCCGCCCTTTTTTTCATTTCCGCCTTTGTCGGTTGCACTCACGGTCGAGCTTCGTTCCAGCGCCTTGCGCTTGTTGCTCTGCGTGGCGGCCTTGGCGATTTCCTCTGTGCGCCGCATATCCGCGCCCTTCTTCAGCGGAACCAGATAGTCGTTGAATCCTTTCGGCTGCTCGGGCTGTGAGGCCATCATTCTGATGAGCAGGTCATCGAACTTGAATGAAGTGTAATGACCCAGCACTCCGTTCAATATTTTCTTGTGTTTCACCCAGGGTTGCCCGGCCTGCTGGGGATCAAGTGATTCAACATGGAATTTGTTTACCCAGTTTTCGATCAGCGCGCGATTGAACATCGCACCGACCAGCGCTGATTTTTTCAGAGTGAACAATGCCCTGGGAGCTGCCTCGCATTTTTCTGCCAGTACGATTTGGTAGTGCTTCCCCTCATCGTCAGACGATGTTTCGGCGTCATGCTTGTCTGCGTTTGCCAATGCGTAGGCTTTCTCCCAGTCTTCTCCTTTCATCGCAGCTGCCAACGCAGTTCCGGCAATGGCCTGCCCCTGCTTCAATGCCCATTCCGAGTAGGACCTGTCGATCTCCAGCAGGAAGGCCTTGAACGGTCTGGAAAGGGAAGACGATTCGAACTGCCGATCGAGGCCGCAAACCAGATCGACCAGAGGCATGATCACCGGCTCGAACTTTTCCATGAACGCGAGACTGTGAATGGTTCTGTCCTTTGCATTTTTTTTGGCCTCGGTTTCGAGCATGATCTCGTTGCCTTTCGATGCGAACCGGTTGAAGCCATCCCTGACCTCCCTACGCACTTTCTCGTACACGTCATTGTTGAATTCCTTTTCGATGAAGGGCTTCAGGATGTGCTCGATAAAATTTATCTCCTTGAGGACCGTGACATCGTTCAGTCGAAAATTCCTGATCCCGAATTTATCCCTGAGCGGTTTATCCATTTTCTCCCCCGCCAGTTTTTCCCGACCGAAGTTCGATTCCAGTCCGACGAACAGCGTGGCAATTTGCTTGGGCGGGAGATTGAATACGGGCACGGAGATTGTTCGCAAAGGATTGCCGGGATCTGGCACTGTGGCGTAGCCCTTGAATCCGGCACGCAATGCATTGGCTATGCTGTCCGGGATCTGGCTACCGTCGACCCGGCTCTTGTCATAGCCTGAGGAGGCTGACGTCGCTTTGCCAGGCTTGACCGGGTTCGATACGGGGTCAGGTTGGGTGCCAGAGACCGAAAGAGAAGCAGGCGTTTGCGATGAACCGGGCGTTTGGATGCTCGCCGTTGGCGCTGTCGACACGGGTCCCCTGGCAGCACTGTCGCTGCTTGCTCCACCCAGCCGGCGCGGCGACACCTGCGGATCGCTGCTGTTGACCGGAGCTTTCGCAGTGGGCATGTACCCCTTCGACCATGTTTCCATCCGCTTTACGGGGTTTCGGTTGCTGGTGGAAGGCACATCGGACGAGGACATGGGCGCGCTGCCCGCATCGGCTTTCTTCTGCTCCGGCCTTGCCCGCTCCTTGTAGTCGCCGTCTGCGCTGTCGTCGAGGCTGCTGCGTGAAGTGCTGCTGCTGAGTGACGGGGTACTCATGACTTTCCTTTCTAACGGAGTGAAGATGGCTGCCGGGGCCGCGCCCGGGCGCGATGTAGGGCTTGCATGAAGCTCGGGCTGGGCAGGATCCCGGATTCGGGGATTCGGGGATTTGGCGAGGCCGGCAAAGTGCCGGGGTACGTAACCCCTCGTGCAAACCGGGTTCCCGCCCTGCTCTTGCCTGCTTGCCAACTCCCTCGGAGAATTGCTTGACGCTTTCGCACGCAACAGCCACTATTGCTGACCATCCGGTTAGTTATTTTCTTTCCCCCGATGCCTACCGCTGCCGAAGCCAAAGCCAAACCCCGCTGGGAGCGCCGCAAGGACGCACGCCCGCAGGAACTGCTGTCGGCTGCGCTCGACCTGTTCGTCGAGCGCGGCTATGCGGCCACGCGCCTCGACGAGGTCGCTGCCTGCGCCGGCGTCTCCAAGGGCACGCTGTATCTGTATTTCGATAACAAGGAAGAGCTGTTCAAGGCGGTGGTGCGCGAGAACATGGTGCCACCGCTGGCCGATGCCGAGGACATGATCGCGCGCTTCGACGGGCACAGCAGCCAGCTGCTGCGGCTGTGCATCCACGGCTGGTGGGATAAGATCGGTGCCACCCGGCTGTCGGGCATTTCCAAACTGATGATGGCCGAATCCGGTAACTTTCCCGACGTTGCCCGCTTCTATCACGAGGAGGTGGTGTCGCGCGGCGAGGCGCTGATCCGGCGCATCGTCGAGCGCGGCATCGCGATGGACGAGTTCCGGCCCGTTGACGCCACGGTCGCCACCCGCGTAATCATCGCGCCGGTGCTGATGCTGATGATGTGGCGCCATTCGCTGCACGCGTGCCACCTCGACCCCATCGAACCGAACGCCTTTCTCGATTGCCTGGTCGATCTGCTGACCCGCGGCTTCGAACCCGCGGGCGCCCGATCCTGCTGACATCCATGACAAAACGCGCTACCAAGATCATCGCCGCCGTCATCGCGCTCGCCGCCCTCGGCATAGGCGCGCGGGCCATGCTGCCTGCCCGCCCGGCTGCTCCCGCCGCCCCGGCCGCGACCGCCGCGGCGGCCCCCGCCACGCTGGAATTCCTGCCGCAGGAAATCGTCAGCGCCGAGCCGGTCGAACTCAGGCAAGTGCTGCGGCTGTCGGGCTCGCTGAACGCGGTCGATCTTGCCAGCGTCAAGGCAAGGGTCGGCGGCGAGGTGCGCGAGGTGCTGGTGCGCGAGGGCGAGTCGGTCAGGGCGGGGCAAGTCGTGGTGCGGATCGACGCCACCGAGTACGAGGCGCGCGTCGCGCAGGCGCGCGGCAACCTGAACAACGCGCGCGCGCAGCTCGAGATCGCCGCCAAAACGCGCGACAACAACCTCGCGCTGGTCGAGCGCGGCTTCATTTCGAAGAACGCGCTCGACAACTCGACCAGCCAGTTCGCCGGCGCGAAGGCCAGCGTCGATGCGGCGCAGGGCGCGCTCGACCTCGTGCAGAAATCGCTGAACGACACCGTGATCCGCGCTCCGATTGCCGGGCTGGTGTCCGCGCGGCTGGTGCAGCCGGGCGAGAAAGTCGCGCCCGACAGCAAGCTGATCGACATCGTGAACTTGCAGAAAATGGAGTTGGAAGCCGGCGTGCCGGCCGCCGACGTGGCGCGGGTGGCCATCGGCCAGCCGGTCGAACTTGGCGTCGAGGGGCTGCCCGAGCGCTTCGAAGGCCGGGTGGCGCGCATCAATCCGGCCACGCAGGCGGGGTCGCGTTCGGTGCCGGTCTACATCCGGGTGGCCAACCCGCAGAACTTGCTGCGCGCGGGCATGTTCGCCGAGGCGAGGCTGACGCTGGCCAGCAAGGCCGACGTGCTGGCGCTGCCGCAGAGCGCGCTGCGCAAGGACGGCAGCGGCGCCTACGTGTTCGTCATCGCCGACGGCAAGATCGAGCGCCGCGCCGTCACGCTGGGCGCCTCCGGCCTGGCGGGCGACGAGTTCCGGACCGAGATCGCGTCCGGCCTGCAGGTCGGCATGCAGGTGATCCGCACCGACATGGGCAACCTGCGCCCGGGCACGCCGGTGCGCGTCGTGACGGCCGCCGCGGCGCCGAACTAGGGAACAGGGGAAGACACCGGCATGTGGTTTACGCGGATCAGCATCGGCAATCCCGTCCTCGCGACCATGATGATGATGGCCTTCGTGGTGCTGGGCCTGTTTTCCTATCAGCGGCTGCGGGTCGACCAGTTTCCGGACGTGACCTTCCCGGTCGTCGTGGTGCAGACCGAGTATCCGGGCGCGGCCCCGGAGACCGTCGAGACCGACATCACGCGCAAGGTCGAGGAAGCGGTCAACACGATTAACGGCATCAATTCGCTGACCTCACGCTCGTACGAGGGGAACTCGATCGTCATCATCGAGTTCGCGCTGACCGTCGATCCGGCGCAGGCCGCGCAGGATGTGCGCGAGAAGGTGGCGCTGGTGAAGTCCGTGTTCCGCAAGGAGGTCAAGGAGCCGCGCGTGACGCGCTACGACCCGGCCGACCGACCGGTGTTCTCGCTGGCTATTACTAACGACCCGGGCAGGGGCAACTATGGGATGCGCGAACTCACCACCATCGCCGACGAGCTGATCAAGAAACGGCTGGAGAACGTGCGCGGAGTCGGTTCGGTGGCGCTGGTCGGCGGCGTGCGGCGCGAGATCCAGATCTATGTGAAGCCGGGGGCGATGGAGGCGCTGGGCATCGGCATCGACCAGCTGATGACCGCGGTGCGCAACGAGAACCAGGAACTGCCGGCCGGCGCGGTGCGGGCCGATGCCAACGAACAGGTGGTGCAGGTCAAGGGCCGGATCCGGCAGCCCGAGGATTTCGCCCGCATCGTGGTTGCCCGCCGCGGCGGGCAACCGGTGCTGCTGGAGCAGGTGGCCGAGGTGGTCGACAGCCAGCAGGAACAGGAAAACCTCGCGTTGTTCAACGGCCGCCGCACGCTTGCGCTCGACATCCTGAAGGCGCAGGGGCAGAACACCATCGACGTGGTCGACGGCCTGCAGAAAGCGGTGGCAGACCTGCAGCCGACACTCGAAGCGCTGCACCCGGGCGTGAAGCTGGAAGTCATCAAGGACGGCTCGCGCCAGATCCGGGTCGGCGTCGAGAACGTGCGTCGCACGCTGATCGAGGGCGCGTTCCTGACCGTGCTGATCGTGTTTCTTTTCCTGAACTCCTGGCGTTCGACCGTCATCACCGGCCTGACGCTGCCGGTGTCGCTGATCGGCACCTTCCTGTTCATGGACATGTTCGGCTTTACGATCAACATGATCACGCTGATGGCGCTGTCGCTGTGCGTGGGCCTGCTGATCGATGACGCCATCGTGGTGCGTGAAAACATCGTGCGCCACGCCGGCATGCGCGTCAACGGGCGCTTCAAGGACCCACGCTCGGCCTCGCTCGAAGGCACGGCCGAGATCGGGCTCGCAGTGCTGGCGACGACCTTCTCGATCGTCGCGGTGTTCCTGCCGGTGGGCTTCATGGGCGGCATCATCGGCCGCTTCTTCCACCAGTTCGGCATCACGGTCGCGGCCGCCGTGCTGATCTCGATGTTCGTCTCCTTCACGCTCGACCCGATGCTGTCGTCGGTCTGGCACGACCCGGAGGCGCATGGCGAGCATGCGAAGAAAGGCTGGTACGCGCAGACCTTCGGCCGCCTGCTCGCGCAGTTCGAGCGCCTCGTGCAGTGGCTGTCGGTGCAATACCAGGCGGCACTGAGGTGGTCGCTGCGGCACCGGATCGCCACGCTGGCGCTGGCCGTTGCCACCTTCGTCGGCGGCTTCCTGATACCGGCCGCCGGCCTGATCGGCACCGAGTTCGTGCCGCAGGCCGATTACTCGGAGACCGGCGTGACTTTTTATACGCCGGTCGGGTCGTCGCTGGAATTCACCGAGAGCAAGGTACGCCAGGTCGAGGCCGCACTGCGCACGCTGCCCGAGGTGCGCGACCTGTACACCACCGTCAACACCGGCGCGGCCCAGGGCAAGAACTACGCGACCGTATACGCGCGGCTGGTGCCGCGCAGCGAGCGCCAGCGCAGCACGAAGGAACTGAACCAGCCGCTGCGCGAGCGGCTGGCCGGCATACCGGGCATCACCGTCACCCATGTCGGCGCGCTCGACGGCGTCGGCGGCGACAACAAGCAGATCCGCCTGTCCATCCTCGGGCCGGACTTGAAGCAGCTGGGCAAGCTGTCGGAAGAAGCCACCGCGCGCCTGCGCGCTGTGCCCGGCGTGGTCGATCTCGAGACCAGCCTGAAACCGAACAAGCCGGCCATCTGGGTCGAGCCCTACCGTGACGTCGCGGCCGACCTCGGGATCGGCGTCGGGCAGATCGCCAATACGCTGCGGCCGCTGCTGGCCGGCGAAGCCACCAGCCTGTGGCGCGCGCCGAACGATGCAACCTACGACGTCAACGTCCGCCTCGCGCCGTCCGACCGCGACCATCTGAGTGACCTGTCGCGCCTGATGCTGGCCAGCACCCAGACCAATGCCGACGGCACGCCGCGCATGGTGCCGCTGCGGCAGGTGGCCAGCATCGCGCCGGCCACCGGCGCCAACCAGATCAACCGGCGCGACCTGAACCGCGAGGTGGAGCTGTCGGCCAACGTGGTGGGCCGCTCGGCCGGCCAGGCCAGCGCCGAGATCCGCACGGCGCTCGAGGGCATCCACTTCCCGCCCGGCTACCGTTTCCAGGTCGGCGGCGCGACCAAGAGCATGCAGGAATCGTTCGGCTATGCGCTGCAGGCGCTGCTGCTGGCGGTGATTTTCATCTACATGATCCTCGCCTCGCAGTTCGGTAGCTTCCTGCAGCCGATCGCGATCATGTCCGCGCTGCCGCTGACGCTGATCGGCGTCTTCCTGTCGCTGATGATCTTCCGCTCGACGCTGAACCTGTTCTCCATCATCGGCTTCGTGATGCTGATGGGCCTCGTGACCAAAAACGCGATCCTGCTGGTGGATTTCGCCAATCAGGCGCGCCGCGAGGGTATGGAGCGCAGCGCGGCACTGCTGGAGGCGGCCAAGGTGCGGCTGCGGCCGATTCTGATGACGACGCTGGCGATGGTGTTCGGCATGGTGCCGCTGGCCCTCGGCATGGCCGAAGGGTCGGAGCAGCGCGCGCCGATGGGCCAGGCCGTCATCGGCGGCATCATCACCTCATCGATCCTGACGCTGGTGGTGGTGCCGGTCATCTACTGCTGGATGGACGATCTCGCCGCATGGGGGCGGCGCAAGTTCGGGCTGCCGCCCGCGGAAACCGGTACCGCCGGCGCCGCGCCGCTGCCGCGCGCGGCGGCCCGGCACGACGAACCCATTTGATAAAATCGCAACTTTCCACACTTCATCACCAACGTCATCATGAATCTCGAACAAGCCCGCCAGAACATGATCGAGCAGCAGATTCGCACCTGGGAGGTGCTCGACCGCGACGTGCTGCAGTCGCTGCTTGCCGTGCGCCGCGAAGCCTTCGTGCCGGCCGCCTGCCGGAGCCTGGCGTTCGTCGATACCGAGATCCCGCTGCCCTGCGGCGAGCACATGCTGTCGCCGAAGCTCGAGGCGCGCCTGCTGCAGGAGGCGGCGCTCACCGGCGATGAACTGGTGCTCGAGATCGGCGCCGGCTCCGGCTACATGGCGGCACTGCTCGCGCGGCATGCGCGGCACGTGGTGACGGTCGAGATCGAGCCCGAGCTGAAGGCGCTGGCCGAACAGAACCTGAAAGCCGCCGGCATCGGCAACGTGACCGTGCAGCAGGGCGACGGCGCGCGCGGCTGGACCGGCCATGGCAAGCAGTCGGCGCCCTACGACGTGATCCTGCTGTCAGGCTCGGTGCCGGTGCTGCCGGATGCCTTCCTGACCCAGATCCGGGTCGGCGGCCGCATGCTCGCCGTGGTCGGCGATGCGCCGGTGATGTCGGCCTGCCTCGTCACCCGTACGGCCGACGACGCGTGGGACACGCGCAAGCTGTTCGAGACGGCCATCCGGCCGCTGCGCAACGCGGCGCGTCCGTCTGCATTCCGCCTCTGAGCACGCGAAGGAACAACCGTGCAACACCTGCTGCCCGCCGACCTTGCCGCCTGGCTCGCCGACCCCGACCGCGAGCCGCCGCTGCTGCTCGATATCCGCGAGCCCTGGGAATACCAGACCTGCCGCATCGAACCGTCGCTGCTGATGCCGATGGCCAGCTTGCCGGCGCGCCAGGAAGAACTCGATCCGGAGCGCCCGCTGGTCTGCATCTGCCATCACGGCGCGCGCAGCATGCAGGTCGCCGCCTTTCTCGAACGGGCCGGGTTCGGGCAGGTGATCAACCTGACCGGCGGCATCCACGGCTGGGCGCTGCAAGTCGACCCGACCATGCCGACCTACTGACGACGGCATGCCCCCGCTTCATTTCACAGGAAAAACACGCATGCGCAAGACCTCCCTCGCGACCCTGCTGACCGGCGTCCTGCTGTCCCTGCAGGCAGGTGCGACCGACCTGCTGCAGGCCTGGCGCGACGCGCTGCGCAACGACAGCCAGTTTGCCAGCGCCCAGGCCGCGCGCGAAGCGAGCGCGGAAAAGTCCGTACAGGGCCGCGCCGCGCTGCTGCCGTCGGTCAGCGCAGGCGGCGAGATCAAGGAAAACAATCTCGCCTTCAGCGGATTCCCGAGCCGCCAGTTCCGATCGAACCAGTACCAGATCCAGCTCAAGCAGCCGCTGTACAACCTGGCCGCAGTCGAGCAGTACGAGCAGGGCAAGCTGCAGGCGGCCGCCGGTGACGTGCAGTTCGAGCAGGCCCGGAACGATCTCGCGCTGCGCGTCGCGCAGGCCTACTTCGATGTGCTGGCCGCGCAGGACAGCGTCGATTTCCTGCGCGCGCAAAAGACCGCCATCAGCGAGCAGCTGGAGTCGGCCAAGCGCAATTTCGAGGTCGGCACGGCCACCATTACCGACACCCACGAGGCGCAGGCGCGCTTCGACCTGACCGAGGCGCAGGAAATCGCCGCGCTGAACGACCTCGACGTCAGGCGTCACGCGCTGGCCCAGATCACCGGCAAGCTGCCGCCGGCGCTGGCCGGCATCGCGCAGGGCGTGCGCATCGCGCCGCCGGAACCGGCATCGCTGGACGCCTGGGTGAAGCAGGCGGAGAGCGGCAACGTCGGCGTGGTCGGGCAGACGCTGGCCGTGCGCATCGCGGGGCTGACCGTCAGCGCCAACCGTGCCGGCCACCTGCCGACGGTCGATGCGGTGGCGTCGTACTCGTCGTCGGAATCGTTCAACCCGGTGTTTGGCGGACAGTTCACGCAGAGGGCGGCGGCCGTCGGCGTCCAGCTGGCCGTGCCGCTGTTCTCCGGCTATGCCACCACCAGCCGCATCCGCGAGGCGCTGTCACTGGAGGACAAGGCGCGAGCCGACCTCGACACCGCACGCCGCAATGCCGCGCAGGGTGCGCGCAGTGCCTACCTCGGGATGCAGAGCGGGCTGTCGCAGGTGCGCGCGCTGGAAGCGGCGGAGACCTCGAGCAAGCTGGC
>JAMNXS010000044.1 GCA_023653025.1 Burkholderiaceae bacterium | reverse complement strand
GGCGGCGTCTATCGCGACCTGCCGGACGCCATGCCGCAATACAAGGCATCGCTGCTCCGCAACGACAAGGCCATCGCGAAGCTGAACGAAAACCGGCAGGGTTCTCTGCTCGACTTCATCGAGGATTTCACCAACCGCTTCCCGACCTACATTGACGAATACGAAACCCTGCTGACTGATAACCGCATCTGGAAACAGCGGCTGGTCGGTATCGGCGTGGTGTCGCCCGAGCAGGCACTGGCGATGGGTTTCACCGGCCCGATGCTGCGCGGCTCCGGCATCGCGTGGGATTTGCGCAAGAAGCAGCCCTATGAAGTCTATGACCTGCTCGACTTCGACATTCCTGTCGGCGTCAACGGCGACTGCTATGACCGCTATCTGGTGCGCATCGAGGAGATGCGCCAGTCCAACCGCATCATCAGGCAGTGCGTCGAGTGGCTGCGCAATAACCCGGGACCAGTGATGACGGACAACCACAAGGTGGCGCCGCCGTCACGAGTCGACATGAAGTCGAACATGGAAGAGCTGATCCACCATTTCAAGCTGTTCACCGAGGGCTTTCATGTCCCGCAGGGCGAGGCCTACGCAGCGGTCGAGCATCCGAAGGGCGAGTTCGGCATCTATCTGGTGTCGGATGGCGCGAACAAGCCGTACCGTCTGAAGATCCGCGCGCCGGGCTTTGCCCATCTGCAGGGGCTAAACGAGATGGCCCGAGGCCACATGATCGCCGATGCCGTCACGATCATCGGCACCCAGGACATCGTGTTCGGCGAGATCGATCGCTGATCCCGCAACAACAATGATCGCCAGAGAGCAGGACATGCTGTTATCACAGGACGCGTACAAGAAGATCGACCGCGAACTCGCAAAATTCCCGGCCGACCAGAAGCAGTCGGCAGTGATGGCCGCGCTCGCGATTGCTCAGGACGAGAAAGGCTGGCTGTCGGCCGAGGTCATGAAGGACGTGGCCGACTATCTCGACATGCCAGCCATCGCGGTGCAGGAAGTCGCGACTTTCTACACGATGTACAACCTGAAGCCGGTCGGCCGGCATAAGCTGACGATCTGCACCAACCTGCCGTGCCAGCTGAACCATGGCGACCGCGCTGCCGCCTACCTGAAGCAGAAGCTCGGCATCGACTTCAACGAGACCACGCCCGACGGCCTGTTCACGCTGAAGGAGGGCGAGTGCATGGGCGCCTGCGGCGATTCACCGGTGCTACTGGTGAACAACAAGCGCATGTGCAGTTTCATGTCGAACGAGAAGATAGACGCGCTGATCGAGGAACTGAAGAAATGAGCTCCCTGCACGACCGTCATATCAAGCCGCTGATCCTTGCGGGTCTGGACGGCACCAATTGGCGCCTGACCGATTACGTCAAGCGCGGCGGCTACTCGGCGCTGCGCCGAATCCTGACCGAGAACATTCCGGCCGAGCAGGTGATTGCCGAGCTGAAGAACTCCGCCTTGCGCGGCCGCGGCGGTGCCGGCTTTCCGACCGGCCTGAAGTGGAGCTTCATGCCGCGCACCTTCCCCGGCCAGAAATACCTGGTCTGCAATTCCGACGAAGGCGAGCCGGGCACATTCAAGGACCGCGACATACTGCGCTACAACCCGCATGCCGTCATCGAGGGCATGGCCATCGGCGGTTATGCGATGGGCATCACGCAGGGCTACAACTACATTCACGGCGAGATCTGGGAAGTGTACGAGCGCTTCGAAGAGGCGATCGAAGAGGCCCGCGCGGCCGGCTTCCTTGGCGAGAACGTCCTCGGCACGAATTTCTCGTTCCAGCTGAATGCGTATCACGGCTACGGCGCCTACATCTGCGGCGAGGAAACCGCGCTGCTCGAATCGATCGAGGGCAAGAAAGGCCAGCCCCGCTTCAAGCCGCCGTTCCCGGCCAGCTTCGGCCTGTACGGCAAGCCGACCACGATCAACAACACTGAAACCTTCGCCGCGGTGCCGTTCGTCATGAACGTCGGCGCCGAAGCCTATCTCGCGCTCGGCAAGCCGAACAATGGCGGCACAAAAATCTTTTCGGTGTCGGGCGACGTCGCGCGCCCGGGCAATTACGAGGTGCCGCTCGGTACGCCGTTCGCCACGCTGCTCGAACTGGCCGGCGGCATGCGCGACGGCAAGAAGATCAAGGCCGTGATTCCCGGCGGCTCGTCGATGCCCGTCCTCAAGGGCGAACTGATGATGCAGATCGACATGGACTACGATGCGATCGCCAAGGCCGGGTCGATGCTGGGCTCGGGCGCGGTGATCGTGATGAACGAGGAGCGCTGCATGGTGAAGTCGCTGCTGCGCCTGTCGTATTTCTACTATGAGGAATCCTGCGGCCAGTGCACGCCGTGCCGCGAGGGCACCGGCTGGCTGTACCGGATGGTTCATCGCATCGAGCATGGCGAGGGCCGACCGGATGATCTCGACACCCTGCTGTCGGTCTGCGACGGCATCCAGGGGCGCACGATTTGCGCACTCGGCGACGCGGCCGCGATGCCGGTGCGTGCGATGATCAAGAATTTCACCGACGAATTTGCGTACCACATCGAACACAAGCGATGCCTGGTGCCTGCCTATATCTGACCGGAACAACCATGGTTGAGATCGAAATAGACGGCAAGAAAGTCGAGGTGCAGGAGGGCAGCATGGTGATGGACGCTGCCAACCGCCTTGGCACCTACATTCCGCACTTCTGCTATCACAAGAAGCTGTCGATCGCGGCCAACTGCCGGATGTGCCTGGTCGAAGTCGAAAAGGCGCCGAAGCCGCTGCCGGCCTGCGCCACGCCGGTCACGCAGGGCATGATCGTGCGCACGCACAGCGACAAGGCGGTGAAGGCGCAAAAGGATGTGATGCAGTTCCTGCTGATTAATCATCCTCTCGATTGCCCGATTTGCGATCAGGGCGGCGAGTGCCAGCTGCAGGATCTGGCTGTCGGCTATGGCCAGTCGTCGTCGCGCTATCACGAAGAGAAGCGCGTGGTCGTGCCGAAGGATGCCGGCCCGCTGATCTCGATGAAGGAAATGAGCCGCTGCATCCATTGCACGCGCTGCGTCCGCTTCGGCCAGGAGATTGCCGGCGTGATGGAGTTCGGCATGGTCGGCCGCGGCGAGCATTCCGAGATCACCAGCTTCGTCAACGATGCGGTGAGTTCGGAGCTATCCGGCAACATGATCGACCTGTGCCCGGTCGGCGCGCTGACCTCGAAGCCCTTCCGCTACAGCGCGCGTACCTGGGAGCTGTCGCGCCGCAAGTCGGTCAGCCCGCATGACAGCCTCGGCTCCAATCTGATCGTGCAGGTCAAGGGCGCCACCGTGATGCGCGTGCTGCCACTGGAAAACGAGGCCATCAACGAGTGCTGGCTGTCCGACCGCGATCGCTTCTCGTACGAAGGCCTGAACAGCGAAGACCGCCTGACGGCCCCGATGATCAAGCAGGGCGGCGAGTGGAAGACCGTCGACTGGCAGACCGCGCTCGAGTATGTCGCGCACGGCCTGCGCAACATCCGCCACGAGCATGGCGCAAACGCCATCGCCGCGCTCGCCGCGCCGTATGCGACGCTGGAAGAACTGGCCCTGCTGGGCAAGATCACGCGCGGCCTCGGCTCGGAGAACATCGATTTCCGCCTGCGCCAGTCGGATTCTTCGCAGGATGCCGCCGTGCTGCCGTGGCTGGGCATGAACATTGCCGATGTCTCGAAGCTCAAGCGCGTGTTCGTGATCGGCTCGCACCTGCGCAAGGACCATCCTCTGCTGACGGCGAAGCTGCGCGAGGCGACCAAACGCGGCGCCACGCTGTCGCTGCTGAATGCCAGCGAGGGCAATCCGCTGATGCCGGTGGCGAACAAGTTGACCGCGGCACCGTCCGACTGGGTTGCCGCGCTGGCCGAGGTCGCGGTCGCCGTTGCGCAGGCCAAAGGCCTTGCCGTGCCGGTCGAATTCGGCCACGCGCAGCCGTCGGCCACCGCGAAGCAGATCGCCACCAGCCTGCTGTCCGGCGAGCCGCGCGCGATCCTGCTCGGCAATGCCGCGGCCCGGCATCCGCAAGCGTCACAGCTGCACGCCGTCGCGCAGTGGATCGCCGAACAGACCGAGGCCCGCTTCGGCTACCTGACCGAGGGCGCGAACACGGTCGGTGGCCACCTCGCCAAGGCACTGCCTGCCAGCGGCGCCGTCGCGCAAGAATTCTTTGCCCAGACCAAGCAGGCCTACCTGCTGCTGCATGCCGAGCCCGAACTCGACTGCGCGAACCCGCAGCAGGTGCGTGCGGCGCTCGACCAGGCCGCGATGGTGGTCGCGATGTCGCCGTACCGGCATGGCCTTGATGTCGCCGACGTGCTGCTGCCGGTTGCGCCTTTCTCCGAAACCTCGGGCACCTTCGTCAATGCCGAAGGGCGCGCGCAGAGCTTCAACGGCAGTACTCGTCCGCTCGGCGACACGCGCCCGGGATGGAAGGTGCTGCGCGTGCTCGGCAACCTGCTCGGCCTCGACGGTTTCAACTACGAGGCGTCGGAGGAAATCCGCACAGAGGTGCTGGGCGCAACCAGCCTGGAGGGCCTTGACCTGGCCAGCCGGCTGAACAATCGCTCGACGCGGCCACTACCGGCCCTGCAGTCGGCCCCGCAGCCTGTCCCGCAGCCGGCTGATACCGGCTTGCAGCGTCTGGCCGATGTACCGATCTATTCCAGCGATGCGATCGTGCGCCGCGCGAAGTCGCTGCAGCAGACCGCCGATGCGAAGATGCCGCGCGCGAGCCTGTCGACGGCACTGGCGGCGAAGTTGGGCGTCGGCGACGGCGCGACCGTGCGCGTAAAGCAGGGCAGCGGCTCGGTTGTGCTGGCCTGCGAGGTCGATGCCAGCCTGCCTGACCATGTCGTGCGCGTGCCTGCCGGCCATCCGGCGACCGCGGCGCTGGGCGCGATGTTCGGCTCCCTCTCGGTGGAGAAAGCCTGATGGACCTGCTGACCCAATTCACGAGCACCGGCGAGGGCCTGCTCGGACCGGCGTGGCCGATCGTCTGGAACCTGATCAAGATCGTCGCCGTGGTGCTGCCGCTGATGGGCTGTGTCGCCTATCTGACGCTGTGGGAGCGCAAGATGATCGGCTGGATGCACGTGCGCCTCGGCCCGAACCGCGTCGGCCCGGCCGGCCTGCTGCAGCCGATCGCCGATGCGCTGAAGCTGCTGCTGAAGGAAATCGTGGTGCCGGCCAAGGCCAGCAAGGGCCTGTTCGTGCTGGCGCCGGTCATGACGATCATGCCGGCTCTGGCCGCTTGGTCGGTCGTGCCCTTCGGCCCGGACAAGGCGCTGGCCAACATCAATGCAGGGCTGCTGTTCATCATGGCCATCACCTCGCTCGAGGTGTACGGCGTGATCGTCGCCGGCTGGGCGTCGAACTCGAAGTACGCGTTCCTCGGCGCGATGCGCGCCTCGGCGCAGATGGTCTCGTACGAGATCGCGATGGGTTTCGTGCTGGTCATCGTGCTGATGGTGTCGGGCAGCCTGAACCTGTCGGAAATCGTCGGCGGCCAACTGAAGGGCGCCGGCGCCGACCTCGGCCTGAACTTCCTGTCCTGGAACTGGCTGCCGCTGCTGCCGATGTTCGGCGTCTACATCATCTCCGGCATTGCCGAGACTGCACGTCATCCGTTCGATGTGGTCGAAGGCGAGTCCGAGATCGTCGCCGGCCACATGGTCGAGTACTCCGGCATGTCGTTCGCGATGTTCTTCCTCGCCGAATACGCGAACATGATCCTGATCTCGATGCTGGCCACGCTGATGTTCCTCGGCGGCTGGGGCGCGCCGCTGGCGATCCTGGATTTCATCCCCGGCTGGATCTGGCTGGGCATCAAGACCTTCCTGGTCGTATCGATCTTCATCTGGGTGCGCGCGTCTTTCCCGCGCTACCGCTACGACCAGATCATGCGCCTGGGCTGGAAAGTGTTCATCCCGCTGACCGTCATCTATCTGGTGATCGTCGCGGTCTGGATGCAGACCTCGTGGAACATCTGGAAGTAAGAGGGCCGCAATCATGGAAGCGATCAAGGATTTTCTCGGCAGCCTGATGCTGCGCGAGCTCTTCAAGGGGCTGGCGCTGACGGGACGCTACATGTTCGCGCGCAAGATCACCGTGCAGTTCCCGGAGGAGAAGACGCCGATGTCGCCGCGCTTCCGCGGCTTGCATGCGCTGCGCCGCTACCCGAACGGCGAAGAGCGCTGCATCGCCTGCAAGCTGTGCGAGGCCGTCTGCCCGGCGCTGGCCATCAGCATCGAGTCCGAGCAGCGCGACGACGGCTCGCGCCGCACCACGCGCTACGACATCGACCTGACCAAGTGCATCTTCTGCGGCTTCTGCGAAGAGTCCTGCCCCGTCGACTCGATCGTCGAAACCCACATCCTCGAATACCACGGCGAGAAGCGCGGCGACCTGTACTACACGAAGCCCATGCTGCTGGCCATCGGCGACAAGTACGAAGCCGAGATCGCCGCCAACCGGGCTGCCGACGCCCGC
The DNA here is from genome assembly GCA_023653025.1 of Burkholderiaceae bacterium. Taxonomy (GTDB): domain Bacteria; phylum Pseudomonadota; class Gammaproteobacteria; order Burkholderiales; family Burkholderiaceae_D; genus Pernthalerella. The sequence goes on along the minus strand of JAMNXS010000044.1, from coordinate 18,609 downwards.
TATCGATAACCAGATCATGGATTTCCCCACCTTTCTTTTCTACGCGTTCTCGGCGCTACTGGTGTTCGCGGCGGTACGCGTGGTCACCGACCGCAACCCGGTGCACGCGGCGCTGTACCTGATCCTGTCGTTTTTCTCGGCCGCGGCAATCTGGATGCTGCTGAAGGCCGAGTTCCTCGCCATCGTGCTGGTGCTGGTCTATGTCGGCGCGGTGATGGTGCTGTTCCTGTTCGTGGTGATGATGCTCGACATCGACATGGCCAAGCTGCGCGAGGGTATCTGGGGCCATCTGCCGCTGGCGGCCACCATCGGCGCTGTCATCGTCGTCGAGATGGCGGCCGTGCTGGTCAACGGCTTCGTCAACGTGCAAGCGGCCCCGGCCGGCAACATCGGCGACACGCGCGAGCTGGGCAAACTGATCTACACCGAATACCTGTATGCGTTCGAGATCGCAGCCGTGATCCTGCTGGCCGCAATGGTCGCCGCCGTGGCGCTGACGCTGCGCCGGCGCAAGGACAGCAAGTACTTCGATCCGGGCATGGCCGTGAAAACTCGCCGCGGCGACCGCGTCCGCATCGTCAGCATGGCGGCAGAATCCACGCGCGGCGGCGGCAAGGCCGGCGACGGCGAAGGCGCCGCTCCCGCGGCCGACAAGGCGTAAGGACGCAGCATGACACTGACACTCGCTCATTTCCTTACCCTCGGCGCGATCCTGTTCGCGATCTCGGTGGTCGGCATCTTTCTGAACCGCAAGAACGTGATCATCCTGCTGATGGCCATCGAGCTGATGCTGCTGGCCGTGAACATGAACTTCATCGCGTTCTCGCACTACCTCGGCGACGCGGCGGGGCAGATCTTCGTGTTCTTCATCCTGACCGTCGCAGCGGCCGAGTCCGCGATCGGTCTGGCGATTCTCGTGGTGCTGTTCCGTAACCTGAATACGATCAATGTCGAGGACCTCGATCGTCTGAAGGGCTGACCCGAAAAAAACCAATACAAGGTTCCCATGGCAGTGCAACTGAATCCTGACCTCCTGCTGGCCGTGCCGCTGGCGCCGCTGGCCGGCTCCCTGATCGCGGGCCTGTTCGGCACTCGCTTCTTCGGCAACCTGATCGGCCGCACCGCGTCGCACAGCGTGACCATTCTCGGCGTGCTGGTCGCCTTCCTGATCTCGGCGCAGACCCTGCTGCAGGTGATGGACGGCGCGAGCTACAACGGAACCGTCTACACGTGGATGACGCTGGGCGAACTGAAGCTCGAGATCGGCTTCCTCGTCGATAGCCTGACGGCGATGATGATGTGCGTGGTGACTTTCGTCTCGCTGATGGTCCACATCTACACCATCGGCTACATGCAGGATGACGACGGCTACAACCGCTTCTTCTCGTACATCTCGCTGTTCACGTTCGCGATGCTGATGCTCGTCATGAGCAACAACTTCCTGCAGCTGTTCTTCGGCTGGGAAGCGGTGGGCCTGGTTTCCTACCTGCTGATCGGCTTTTGGTTCAAGCGACCTACCGCGATTTTCGCGAACATGAAGGCCTTCCTCGTCAACCGCGTCGGCGACTTCGGCTTCATCCTCGGCATCGGCCTGCTGCTGGCCTACGCGGGCTCGATGAACTATTCGGAAGTGTTCGCCCGGCGCGACGAATTGGCCGCGCTGACCCTGCCGGGCTCCGACTGGATGCTGCTCACCGTCGCCTGCATCTGCTTGTTTATCGGCGCGATGGGCAAGTCGGCGCAGTTTCCGCTGCACGTCTGGCTGCCGGATTCGATGGAAGGCCCGACCCCGATCTCGGCGCTGATCCATGCGGCGACCATGGTCACGGCCGGCATCTTCATGGTCGCGCGCATGTCGCCGCTGTTCGAGCTGTCGGACACCGCGCTGTCCTTCGTGCTGGTGGTCGGCTCGATCACGGCGCTGTTCATGGGCTTCCTCGGCATCATCCAGAACGACATCAAGCGCGTGGTCGCCTATTCGACGCTCTCGCAGCTCGGCTACATGACGGTCGCGCTCGGCGCATCGGCCTACTCGGTCGCGGTGTTCCACCTGATGACGCATGCTTTTTTCAAGGCGCTGCTGTTCCTCGGTGCCGGTGCGGTCATTATCGGCATGCACCATGACCAGGACATCCGCAACATGGGCGGCCTGCGCAAGTACATGCCGATCACCTGGATTACCAGCCTGCTCGGCTCGCTGGCCCTGATCGGCACGCCGTTCTTCTCAGGCTTCTATTCGAAGGACAGCATCATCGAGGCCGTGCACGCAACCACCCTGCCGGGCGCGGGCTTCGCCAACTTTGCCGTGCTGGCCGGCGTGTTCGTCACCGCGTTCTACTCGTTCCGCATGGTTTTTCTGGTCTTCCATGGCGACGAGCGCTTCGGCAAGCCGCAGGCGCATGATGCGGCTGATGACCATCATGGCGACGATCACCACCACGGCCTTGCTCCGGGCGAGAAACCGCACGAGGCGCCGTGGGTAGTAACCTTGCCGCTGGTGCTGCTCGCAATTCCGTCGGTGATCATCGGCTACCTTGCGATCGGGCCGATGCTGCACGGCGATTTCTTCAAGGGCGTGATCTTCGTGTCGGACAAGCACCCCGCGATGGCCGAACTGGCTGCGGCCTTCCACGGCCCGGCAGCGATGGGTCTGCATGCGCTGTCAACTGCGCCATTCTGGCTGGCGGCCGCCGGCGTCGCCAGCGCGTATTACTGCTATCTCGTCAATCCGCGCGTACCGGCCTGGTTCCACGACAAGTTCAAGTCGGTCCATGCGCTGCTCGATAACAAGTACTACATGGACCGGATCAACGATATCGTGTTCGCCGGCGGCGCCCGCGGCCTCGGACGCGGCCTGTCGGTGGTCGGCGACCGTACCCTGATCGACGGACTCGTGGTCAATGGTAGCGCCCGGGTGGTCGGCTGGTTCTCCACGGTCACGCGCAGCTTCCAGACCGGCTACATCTATCACTATGCGTTCGCGATGATCGTGGCCATTGCCGTCTATCTCGGCTACCTGCTGATGAAGTCCTGACCCCAACGACAGTCCCGCAGCCAGACAAAAACAAAACCATGCAGTCAACTACTCCTCTCCTGAGCCTCGCGATCTGGGTGCCGATCGCGTTCGGTGCGCTGGTGCTGGCCACGGGCAGCGACAACCGGGCTTCTTTCGTGCGCGGGCTGTCGCTGGTCGGTGCCATCATCAGTTTGCTGGTCACGCTGCCGCTGGTGACCGGGTTCGATGCCGCTGCCCACGGCATGCAGTTCGTCGAGAAGGCGCCGTGGATTGCGCGCTTCAATGTCAACTACCATCTCGGTATCGACGGGCTGTCGCTGTGGTTCATCCCGCTGACCGCGTTCATCACCGTGCTGGTCGTGATCGCCGGCTGGCAGGTCATCGAGCGGCACGTGGCGCAGTACATGGGCTCCTTCCTGATCCTGTCGGGCATCATGATCGGCGTCTTCGCTTCGCTCGACGCGTTGCTGTTCTATGTCTTTTTCGAGGCGACGCTGATACCGATGTTCATCATCATCGGCGTCTGGGGCGGCCCGCGCCGGGTCTACGCGGCGATCAAGTTCTTCCTCTACACCTTCCTCGGTTCGCTGCTGATGCTGGTGGCGCTGATCTGGCTGTATGTGCAGTCGGGCAGCTTCGACATTCTCGCCTGGCACCAGCTGCCGATCGCGCTCAGCGCGCAAGTGCTGGTCTTCCTCGCCTTCCTGATCGCGTTTGCGGTTAAGGTGCCTATGTGGCCGGTACATACCTGGCTGCCCGATGCGCACGTCGAGGCGCCGACTGGCGGCTCGGTGGTGCTGGCGGCGATCATGCTCAAGCTCGGCGGCTACGGCTTCTTGCGTTTTTCGCTGCCGATTGCGCCGGACGCCAGCCATGAGTTGTCAGGCCTGATGATCGCGCTGTCGCTGATCGCCGTGATCTACATCGGTTTGGTGGCGCTGGTGCAGGCCGACATGAAAAAGCTGGTAGCGTATTCGTCGATTGCGCACATGGGCTTCGTCACGCTCGGCTTCTTTGTATTCGGAGAGATGGCGGTGCAGGGCGGACTGATGCAGATGATCTCGCACGGCTTCGTGTCGGGCGCGATGTTCCTGTGCATCGGCGTGCTGTACGACCGGCTGCATTCGCGCGAGATTGCCGACTACGGCGGCGTCATCAACACGATGCCGCGCTTCGCCGCGTTCTTCGTGCTGTTCTCGCTGGCCAATGCTGGCCTGCCGGGCACGTCGGGTTTCATCGGCGAGTTCATGGTGATCCTGGGCGCAATCAAGTACGACTTCTGGATCGGCGTGCTGGCCGCCACCGCGCTGATCCTCGGCGCAGCCTATTCGCTGTGGCTGGTCAAGCGCGTGGTGTTCGGCGAAGTCGGTAACGCGAACGTCGCGGCCCTGCAGGACCTGACTGCGCGCGAGTTCCTCGTGCTCGGCGTGCTGGCGATTGCAACGATCTGGATGGGCGTGTATCCGGCGCCGTTCACCGACCTCACGCAGACCTCGGTCGCGGACTTGCTGCGCCATGTGGCCGTCAGCAAGATTCCCCAATAACGTGGCACAGCGAGACTGATCGACCATGACTGAACTGAATTTCGCGGCGGCCAGCGCCGAAATCTTCCTTGCCATAGCGATCATGGTCGTCATGGTCGCCGGCCTGTTCGCCGACGAAGAAAAGCAGCCGCTCAGCCACCTGCTGTCGCTGGCGGTGGTCGCCGTAACGGCCGTCATCGCTATCAGTGGTTTCGAGTCCCCCGGCAGCACCTATGCGTTTAGCAACAGCTTCGTCGCGGACCCGATGGCGAGGCTGCTGAAGTTCGTGGCCTGCATCGCCACCTTCGCCACGCTGGTGTATTCGCGCCAGTACTCGAACGAGCGCGGCATGCTGGGCGGGAACCTGTCGGGCGAGTTCTATGTGCTGGCCCTGGTCAGCCTGCTCGGCCAGATGGTCATGATCTCGGGGAACAGCTTCCTCGTGATCTACCTCGGCCTGGAAATGATGTCGCTGTCGCTGTATGCGCTGGTGGCGCTGCGCCGCGACCACCCGGTATCGACCGAGGCGGCGATGAAGTATTTCGTCCTTGGCGCGCTGGCTTCCGGCTTCATGCTGTACGGCATGTCGATGCTCTACGGCGCCACCGGTTCGCTCGACCTGTCGCAGATCTCGCAGACGCTGGCTGGCGGCGGCAGCAACCTGGTGCTGGTGCTGGGCCTCGTGTTCATGGTGTCGGGCCTGGCGTTCAAGCTCGGCGCCGCGCCTTTCCACATGTGGGCGCCGGACGTCTACCAGGGCTCGCCGACCTCGGTCACGCTGCTGCTGGGCGCGGCGCCGAAGCTGGCCGCCTTCGCCATAGTGATGCGCCTGCTGGTCGAGGGCCTCGGTGCGCTCGCCACCGACTGGCAGCAGATGCTGGTGGTGATGGCGGTGGTCTCCATGGCTGTTGGCAACATCACCGCGATTGCGCAGACCAACATCAAGCGCATGCTCGCCTATTCGACGATCTCGCAGACCGGCTTCATGCTGCTGGGCCTGCTGTCGGGCGTGTTCGAGGGCAGCACGGCGGAGGCCGCCACCAACGCCTACAGCGCCTCGATGTTCTATGCGATCACCTACGTACTGACCACCCTCGGCACCTTCGCGCTGGTCATGCTGCTGGCGCGCAGCGGCTTCGAAGCCGAGAATATCGATGACTTCAAGGGCCTGAACCAGCGCAGTCCGTGGTTTGCCGCCGTGATGATGATCCTGCTGCTGTCGCTGGCCGGCGTCCCGCCGATGGTAGGCTTTTATGCGAAACTGCTGGTGCTGCAGGCGGCCTGGGTCGCGGGTCATGCGTGGCTGGTGATTGCCGCCGTGCTGTTCTCGCTGGTCGGCGCCTATTACTACTTGCGCGTGGTCAAGGCGATGTACTTCGACGAGCCGTCGGATACGTCGCCGCTCCAGGCCGGTGCTGGCATGCAGCTGACGCTGTCCGTCAACGGCATCGCCGTCGTGCTGCTCGGCGTGCTGCCGGGGCCGCTGATGGCGGCGTGTGCTTTTTCGATCGCTCAGGCGCTCGCATCCTGATCCAAGGCGTTTCCTTGAACACTGCTGCTGCAAGCTGGATCGTCATCGTGCTGATGGCGGTGCTGGCCAATTTTCCTTTCTTTACCGAATCCGTGCTCGGCATCGTGCGCCTAAAGCGGGGTGCAAAGCCGGGTTTCGTCCGCCTCGCCGAGTTGCTGCTGCTGTACCTGCTGGTGCTGGGTGTGGCGCGGCTGGTCGAGTCGTCGATCGGCAACGCCTTTTCGCAGGGCTGGCAGTTCTATGCGGTGACAGCCTGCCTGTTCCTCGTGCTCGGCTTCCCGGGCTTCGTCCATTGCTACTTGCGCCGGCGCAGCGACGACTGACGACCATTCGACCGGAGCCCGCGTGGATACCCACCTGAAGGAAACCCTGATCGACGGCAATGTCGTCTATGACGGCACGTTCCTCAGGGTGCGCAAGGACCGCGTGCGTCTGCCCGACGGCGGCGAGGCGACGCGGGAGTATTTCCGGCATCCCGGCGCCGTGGTGATCATCCCGCTGTTGAGCGACGGCCGCGTGCTGCTCGAGCGCCAGTACCGCTACCCGAATGACCGGGTGTTCGTCGAGCTGCCGGCCGGCAAGCTCGAGGTCGGCGAGGATCCGCTGCTGTGCGCGCAGCGCGAGCTGCGGGAGGAAACCGGCTACACCGCCAGCGACTGGCAGTTCGTCTGCACGATTCACAACGCCATTGCCTACTCGGACGAGCATCTGGAGATTTTCCTCGCGCGCGGGCTGGTGCCGGGCGAGCAGCAGCTCGACGAGGGAGAATTTCTCGAGGTATTCAGCCTGCCACCAACAGAGCTGATGGAATGGGTCCGTTTGGGAAAGATTACCGACGTCAAGACGCTGATCGGCGCCTTCTGGTTGGACAAGCTGCAGCGGGGTGATTGGCAGCTTCCGGCGCGCTGACGCCATTCTGTCCACCCGTTAGTTTCTCTGCGGCATGCTGCTCTGGCTGGCAATCGTTGGTACCATGCGCGTTCGTTAACGACAAAGGAATGAATGTCAGTGTCCGATCTTCCTGCAGATCTGGGCTGGGCAGCAGCCGTGCTGCTGGCCTGGCTCCTCGGCGAGTTGTTGCATGGAACGTGGCGCTTGCCGCGCATCAGCACCTATGCCATCGTCGGCTTTCTCTGCGGTCCCGCGCAATGGGGGCTGTTGCCCGAGCTCGGGACCGGCAATGTGCTCTTGCTGGCCAACATCGCCTTCGGTCTGATCTTGTTCGAGGCTGGTCACAGGCTCAATCTGTCCTGGTTACGGCATAACCGCTGGCTGGCCGTCACCAGCGCGATCGAATCCTTGCTGACCTTCGGCGCCGTGTATTGGGTGGCGCGTCAGTTCGCCGTCGAAGTGACCTCGGCCCTGCTGCTGGCGGCGCTGTCGATGGCATCGTCGCCGGCGACGGTGCTGCGCGTGGTCAATGAACTGCGGAGCTCTGGCCAGGTGACCGAGCGTGCTCTGCACCTTTCGGTGATCAACTGTGTGCTGGCAGTGTTCATTTTCAAACTGCTGCTGGGCTACCGTGTGTTCGAAACCTCGGGCAGCTTCGTCGAAGCCGGCTACAAGAGCCTCGCGGTGCTCGCGCTGTCGGCAGCAATGGGCGCATTGTTCGGCGTGCTCTTGCCCTTCGTATTGCAGTTGCTGCGACGCACGCGCAGCGATGCCACGCTGGCATTTGCGATTTCGGTGGTGCTGTTGGTCGCGCTGACCCATTACCTGAAACAGTCGCCCGTGCTGGCCACGCTGGCTTTCGGCATCGTCTCCCGTCATCGGCGCATCGTCCTAGGTCGTGCCGAGCGCGGCTTCGGTACTCTGGGCGATGTGCTGTCAGTATTGCTGTTCGTTTCGGTCGCGGCATCGATACGCTGGGACCTTGCCATAGGCGGCTGGCTGCTCGGCGTGGCGATCGTGCTGGCGCGTGCGGCCACCAAGATCCTGTCGATGGGATGCCTTGCCCTGCCCAGCGGTATCTCTCCCGGAAAAGGCGCACTGATCGGGGTGGCGATGTCGCCATTCTCGGTGTTCGTGATCCTCATGCTGGAACAGGCCCGCCACCTCGGCGTCAATCTCATCGACCAGCTCGCGCCGCTGGCAGCCGCCGCGTTGCTGCTAGAAATCATTGGTCCCATCCTGACACAGCTGGCGCTGTATGCAGCATGCGAGTTGCCGCATCGCGAAGGAGACCGGCATGCCGCTTGACGCTTTCGCCACTTCCGAATCCTTGTCGCTCGGCGTGGAACTCGAGCTGCAGCTGCTGAACCTGAGCGACTTCGATCTCGCCGCTGCCAGCGGCGACCTGCTGGCGCTGTTGGCCCGCAAACCCTTCCCGGGCAGCGTGACGCACGAGATCACGCAGGGCATGATCGAAGTCGCGACCGGCATCCAGCACCGACATGACGCGCTGCTGGCCGAGCTGACGCAGATGCGCGATGTGCTGGTGAAGGCGGGCGATCAGCTCAACGTCGGTGTCAGCGGCGGTGGCACGCATCCTTTCCAGACCTGGCCCGAACAGCGCATCACCGAAATGCCGCGTTACCGGCAGGTCTCCGCGCTGTACGGCTATCTCGCCAAGCAGTTCACGATTTTCGGGCAGCACGTGCACGTGGGCTGCCGCAACGGCGACGAAGCCCTGTTCCTGCTGCATGCGCTCGGTCGCTACGTACCGCAATTCATCGCGCTGTCGGCATCCTCGCCCTTCAGCCATGGCCATGACACCTTGTTCGACTCTTCGCGCCTGAACTCGGTATTCGCCTTTCCCCTCAGCGGCCGCGCGCCTTTCATCCTCGACTGGTCGCAATTCGCGAATGACTACTTTGCGAAGATGGAGCATACCGGCGTCGTCAGGAGCATGAAGGACTTCTACTGGGATATCCGGCCCAAGCCCGAATACGGGACGATTGAGCTCCGGGTCTGCGACACGCCCTTGACGGTAGAGCATGCCGCCGCGCTGGCCTGCTACCTGCAGGCGCTGTGTCACTGGCTGCTGTCGGACCGGGCCGCATTGGCGCCGCTTGAAGATGATTACCTCGTCTACAACTACAACCGCTTCCAGGCTTGCCGCTTCGGCCTCGACGGCATCGTGGTAGACCCGCGCAGCTACGAGCAACGGCCGATACGTGACGATATTCTCGACATGCTGCAGCGCATCGGGCCGAGCGTGTACATGCTCGGCAGCGAGGCCATGGTCCGGCACATCGAACGCTCGCTGGCGCAGGGTAACGATGCCGGCCGGCTGCGCGGGCTGCACGATACGCTCGGCAGTCTCGAGGGGGTGGTCGAGCAGGCGATCGCCACGTTCCGCGCCCCGTAAACGGCTGCGTTCCTTTCGTCGCTCGTGTCACAATACGACGAGGGCGCCGTCTGGCATCCGTTTCCTTCATTCACCGGAGCATCCCTTGTGGAGAAGCACGCCTCGTCGGGCGCGGGCGTGAGCAGTCCGTCCGCGCACAGCGTTACCCTGGATATCCGCGGCATGACCTGCGCCTCTTGCGTTACGCGGCTGGAGAAGGTGCTGCGCAAGGTGCCGGGTGTCACCGAGGCAAGCGTCAATCTCGCCACGGAAAAGGCCCGCATCGATTCGGTCGGCGTGCCGCTGCCGCAGTTGGTGGCCGCGGTGCAGAAAGCTGGCTTCGAGGCCTCGCCTGCGCAGCCTCCTGCACAACCCGATCTGCGGTCCGGACCCGGCAAGGAATCGCGCCTGCCCGGCTGGTGGCCGGTGGTCGTATCGGCCTTGCTGACCCTGCCGCTGGCCCTGCCGATGCTCGGCCTGCTGTTCGGCGTGCACTGGATGCCGCCGGGCTGGGTGCAGTGGCTGCTGGCCACCCCGATTCAGTTCTGGCTCGGCGCGCGCTTCTACCGCGCCGGCTGGAATGCGCTCAGGGCCGGCTCGGGCAACATGGATTTGCTGGTCGCGATCGGCACCAGCGCCGCTTACGGCCTGTCGGTTTACCTGCTGCTGCTGCACGGCAGCCACGCGCACCTGTACTTTGAATCGTCGGCCGTCGTGATCACGCTGGTCCTGCTTGGCAAGTGGCTGGAGGCAAGGGCAAAGCAGCAGACCGTCGCAGCCTTGCGCGCGCTCGAATCGCTGCGCGCGACCGAGGCTATCGTGCGGCGTGATGGCGTCGATGCGAAGGTCGCCGTCGATGCGGTGCGGCTTGGCGATCTCGTCGTCGTACGTCCCGGCGATCGCGTGCCGGTCGATGGCGTGGTGACCGACGGAAGCAGTCACCTCGACGAATCGCTGCTGACCGGCGAGAGCCTGCCCGTGCCGAAGACAATCGGCGACAGGCTGACCGGCGGCGCGATCAACCAGGAAGGCGTGCTGCTGTTTACCGCAACGGCTGTCGGCGGCGCGACGATGCTGTCGCAGATCATCCGCATGGTCGAGGACGCCCAGGCGGCGAAGGCGCCGATACAAAGACTGGTCGACAAGGTCAGCAGCGTGTTCGTGCCGGTGGTATTGCTGATCTCGCTGGCGACATGGGGCGGCTGGGGACTGTCAACCGGCGACTGGCAGCAGGCATTGCTGAATGCGGTCGCCGTGCAGGTGATCGCCTGCCCGTGCGCGCTGGGTCTCGCGACGCCGACCTCGATCATGGCCGGCACCGGCGTCGCCGCGCGGCACGGGATACTGATCAAGGATGCGGAAGCGCTCGAAATCGCGCATGCCGTCACTGCGGTGGCCTTCGACAAGACCGGCACGCTGACCGAGGGCAAGCCTGCGGTCGTGGCGCTGGAAGGCATCGCCTTCCCGGAAGATCGCGTGCTGCAGCTTGCGCAGGCAGTGCAGCAGCACAGCGATCACCCGCTGGCAAAGGCAGTGATGCAGCGCGCGCATGTCGAAGGACTTGCCGTACTGCCGGCATCGAATTCGACAGCCTTGCCGGGACGTGGCGTGCAGGCATACGTCGACGGGCAGACGGTTTATCTCGGCAACGCGCGCCTGATGCAAGAATTGTCGGTTGATTCCGCGCAGGGTGCATCTTTTGCAGCCGAGCAGGAGAGGGCGGGCCGAACCGTGTCCTGGCTTGCGACGCAAGAGGGATCAGTGGTTCGGTTGGTCGGCTTGCTGAGTTTCGGCGATACCGTGAAAGCGAGCGCGCGTACCGCCATCGAAAAACTCGACGCGCTGGGCATACGTTCCATCATGATCACCGGCGACAACGAGGGCGCGGCGCGCGCGGTTGCGCAGGCGGTTGGCCTGGCCGAATTCCGAGCGCAGGTACTTCCCGGCGACAAGGCGGCGCAGGTGGCCGGCTTGAAGGCGGATCACGGCATCGTGGCGATGGTCGGCGACGGCATCAACGACGCGCCGGCGCTGGCAGCCGCCGACATCGGTATCGCGATGGCCTCGGGCACCGATGTCGCGATGCATACGGCTGGCATCACGCTGATGCGCAGCGACCCGGCGCTGGTGGCCGATGCGGTCGGCATCTCGCGCCGCACCTACGCGAAAATCCGTCAGAACCTGTTCTGGGCCTTCATCTACAACCTGGTTGGCATTCCGCTGGCCGCATTCGGTCTGCTGAACCCGGTCATCGCCGGTGCCGCGATGGCATTCAGTTCGGTCAGTGTGGTGACCAATGCCCTGCTGCTGCGGCGCTGGAGACCCGCGGGCTCACCGCGCGCCTAGCACCTCGTAGCCTGCGTCCTCGATGGCGGATTTTACCGCATCGAGCTGCGCAGCGGTTTTCACTTTCACCGTCTTTCCCGGCAGATCGACATCGACCTGAGCGCTGGCGTCCAGTGCCTGCAACGCGCGCTTCACGCTGGCGGCGCAGCCACCGCAGGTCATGCCATCGACTTTCAGTTCGTACATATTGATTTGCTCCCGAATATCCGAGGTAATACTTTAATACGCCCGCTCGATGCTTGGCTTGCGCGAGTACCCAAGAAACTGGGCGGAGGGTGGCTACACATGACGCACGCCCAAAAAAAACCCGCCGGATCACGGCGGGTTTTTCGTTGGGCGAGAGCGATTAGTGACGCGTCTCGACCTGCTGCAGCGGCTCGTTCGATGCCGGCGGCTGCGGCTTGCGTTCGCGCGGCGCACGCGGTGCCGGCACGACCGCAGTCTGCTCGATCTGGACGGCACGCAGCCGCTCCGGGTTGGTCACGGCCATTTGCAGACCGGCTGCACGCAGCATGGCGTCGATATCGGTAGCGGTATCGGCGGTGGCAGCGGTCGTCGTGGCCGGCTGTGCGGTGACGGCCCGTGGCGCCGCCTCGACCTGTGCTGGCTTGACCTGCGCCACTCGGGCAGCCGGTGCTGCAGGCTCGGGCGCCGGCACGGGCTCGGCGGCTGCTTCTGCAGCCGCAGCGAGAACCACGTCGACTGCTGCGGCAGGCTCGGGCGCCTTGTCGGCTGCCGTCTCGCTAGCCGCGGCTTCCGGCACGGCATCGACGGCGACATCGGCGGTTTCAGCGGTATCGGCATTCTCGTCCGCAGGGGCAGTCTCTAAAGAGGCTTGAGTCTCTTCTGCCTCCGCTTGGGCTGGCGCTTCGACATCAGCGCCTTCGTCGCCGGCCTCTGCGTCTGCACCGCCCTCGCCGGTGGCTGCGTCGCGGTCACGACGGTTACGGTTGCGGCCGCCACGGCGGCGGCGGCGGCGCGGCTGCTCGTCGCCGCCCTCGGCGACCTCGCCCTCGAGCTGCGGTTCGATCGGCTCGACCGGTTCGGTGCTGGCGGCCTCGGCGTTCAGCGGCAGTTCAGCCTGAGGCAGGACGACTTCCTCGACCGGCTTGCGCTCCTCGCGCGGCTGGCGGGGAGTGCGCTCGCGGCGCGGTTCGCCGCCTTCGCGGGCCTCGCGCGGCTCGCCGCCTGCGCGAGGTTCGCGCGGCTCACGGATCTCGCGATTTTCGCGCGGCTCACGCGGTTCGCGCGGCTGGCGCGGCTGACGCGGCTCCTTCGCCTCTTTCGGCGCCGCTTCCTTCGGCGCTTCCTTCACCGGCTTCACCTCCGCGCCGGCAACGCGCTCTTCCTTGTCGCGTCCGCGACCACCGCGGCTGCGGCGATTGCGGCCGCCGCGCTCGCCATTGTTGCGCTCGCGCGGGGCAGCTTTTGCGGCCACCTCCGGCTCGGCCGGGGTAGCGGGCTTCTTGCGGAACAGGCCAAACAGGCGCGACAGGAAGCCCTCAGCGGCAACTTCGTCTGCCTGTGCGGGCGCGGCCTCGACTGGCTTGCGCTCGACGATGGGCGCCGGCTGGTCCGGCGTGACGCTCTTGACGACGGCTTCCTGGCGCGGGCGCGCTTCTTCGGCCTTGCGCTTGCTGTAGCCGATGTCGGTGTCGACTTCCTCGGCCATCTTGTAGCTGGCCTGCAGGTCGTCGAGGCGCGGGTCGTCGTGCTTGATGCGCTCGAGCTTGTAATGCGGCGTTTCGAGGTGCTTGTTCGGAATCAGGATCACGGACACGCGATGTCGGGTCTCGATCTTCAGGATCTCGCCGCGCTTCTCGTTGAGCAGGAAGGCAGCCACATCGACCGGCGCCTGCACGTGAATCGCGGCCGAGTTTTCCTTCATCGCCTCTTCCTGGACGATGCGCAGCACCTGCAGCGCCGACGATTCGGTGTCGCGGATGTGGCCGGTGCCGTTGCAGCGCGGGCAGGTCACGTGGCTGCCCTCGGACAGCGACGGACGCAGGCGCTGGCGCGACAGCTCCATCAGGCCGAAGCGCGAGATCTTGCCCATCTGTACGCGTGCGCGGTCGTAGTGCAGCGCATCTTTCAGGCGGGTTTCGATTTCGCGCTGGTTGCGCGCGTTTTCCATATCGATGAAATCGATGACGATCAGGCCGCCGAGGTCGCGCAGGCGCAACTGGCGGGCCACTTCATCGGCCGCTTCGAGGTTGGTGTTGAAGGCGGTGGTCTCGATGTCGGAGCCGCGGGTAGCGCGTGCCGAGTTGACGTCGATCGACACCAGCGCCTCGGTGTGGTCGATGACGATCGCGCCGCCCGAGGGCAGAGGCACGGTGCGCGAGTAGGCCGTTTCGATCTGGTGTTCGATCTGGAAACGGGAGAACAGCGGCACATCGTCGCGGTAGCGCTTGACGCGGTGGACCATGTCCGGCATCACGTGGCTCATGAACTGCTGGGCCTGCTCGTGGATGTCGTCGGTATCGATCAGGATCTCGCCGATGTCGGGCTGGAAATAGTCGCGGATCGCGCGGATCACCAGCGACGACTCCTGATAGATCAGGAAGGCGCCCGGCGCCGAGCGGGATGCGCCGTCGATCGCAGTCCACAGCTGCATCAGGTAGTTCAGGTCCCACTGCAGCTCGTCGACGTTGCGGCCGATGCCCGCCGTGCGGGCGATGACGGACATGCCCTGCGGCAGGTCCAGTTTGTCCATGGTCTCGCGCAGCTCTTGCCGGTCTTCGCCTTCGACGCGGCGCGAGACGCCGCCGCCGCGCGGGTTGTTGGGCATCAGCACCAGGTAGCGGCCGGCCAGCGAGATGAACGAGGTCAGGGCCGCGCCCTTGTTGCCGCGCTCTTCCTTCTCGACCTGCACCATGATTTCCTGGCCTTCGCGCAGGGCTTCGCGGATGCTGGCATTGCGAACGTCGACGCCTTCGCGGAAATAGCTGCGCGCGACTTCCTTGAACGGCAGGAAGCCATGGCGCTCCTCGCCGTAATTGACGAAACAGGCTTCGAGCGAGGGCTCGATGCGCGTGATGACGCCCTTGTAGATGTTGGACTTGCGTTGTTCGCGACCGGCGGTCTCGATGTCGATGTCGATCAGCTTCTGGCCGTCGACGATGGCCACGCGCAGTTCTTCCTGCTGCGTAGCGTTGAACAGCATGCGTTTCATTTCATACTCCGCGGCCCCGTGGGGCCTTCATGCCGCGCTGAAAAAAGTGCGCGGCCGACTCGAAAATGCACGCGAGGAGGCGGAGGCTGGAGGGGAAGTTGCCGTGAAGCTCAACCTGCGCAGACTAACGCGCGAGTTTCGCAGGGCGCGGATGACGCATTCAGCGAGCTGCAGCCAGGCCGTTGCCACGCGCTCGTGCCGACAGGCGCAACGAGTGCGTCTGCTGGCGGGTCGGGGCGGGGCGGGCAAAAACCATATCGTCGTCGATCGTGGTGACTGGCGTGAGCGGCAAACTGTAGTGCGACATCTTCTGCCGACCAGCCCGGCCTGTGTGGGCGGGCTGGCCAGACTAATCCTTGATTTCCAGGTACTCGGTTCCAACACCCCGCTGCACGGTCCGATCGCAACTTCGGTGCGACCCTGACGGCAGGGAGGTGATGCATGCACAGCTATTCCATCGAATTTGCAAATGAATGCGGGGCCGATGGAGACGCCCCTGTGTAGAATGCTCTTTTTCTTCTAGCACACATGGCGGATTTTTTCCGCCAGCCGATTATATATTCAAAATGAAGGACTTAGCGAGATTTTCCGATGCTGGAGCCCCTTCTCGCACTGACGGCGCCGCTGCTGCGGCCCGGCCCGAGGTCCGGATGATCAGCATCGGCCCCGACGAGGCAGGCCAGCGCATCGATAACTTTTTGCTACGGATCTGCAAGGGCGTGCCGAAAAGCCATGTCTATCAGGTGCTGCGCTCGGGACAGGTGCGAGTCAACAAGGGCCGGGTCGCCCAGACCTATCGGCTGGCAGCAGGCGATGCCGTGCGGATCCCGCCGATGCGCGTTGCCGAGCGCGATGAGACGCGGGCGCCGGCGGCCGAGTTCCGCATCCTTCTGGAAGATGACGCGCTGCTCATCATCGACAAGCCGGCCGGCGTGGCCGTGCACGGCGGCTCCGGCGTCAGCTACGGCGTCATCGAGCAGTTGCGTGCCGCACGGCCGGCGGCGAAGTTCCTCGAACTGGTGCACCGACTCGACCGCGAAACCTCGGGCGTGCTCGTGCTGGCCAAGAAGCGCAGCGCGCTGACCCACCTGCACGAGCAGATCCGGGAAGGCCGGATGGACAAGCGCTACCTGACGCTGGTGCGCGGCGACTGGCAGAACCGCCGGCAACACGTGAAGCTGCCGCTGTTCAAATACACGGCGGCCGACGGCGAGCGGCGGGTACGGGTGCAGGCTGACGGCTTGCCGTCGCACACGATCTTCAATTTATTGCGAAAATACGGCGACTATGTATTGCTGGAAGCCGAACTGAAGACGGGCCGCACTCATCAGATCCGAGTGCATCTGGCTTCGTCCGGCTTTCCCATCGTCGGCGACGACAAGTACGGCGACTTTGCGCTCAACCGCGAATTGCAGAAGGCCGACGGCAGCCGGGTGGCGCTCAAGCGCATGTTTCTGCATGCCTACCGGCTCGGCTTCACGCATCCGATCAGCGCAGAGAGCGTAACGGTGCATGCGGCGCTACCGGCCGACTGCCAGCGCTTTCTCGACGCCTTGCCGGTCGGCCAAACAGCATAACGAGCGCAGACTCCGGGACACCCAACCATGCCACGCAAGCAATTCGACCTGATCGTGTTCGACTGGGATGGCACCCTGATGGACAGCACGTCGGCCATCATCTCGAGCATGCAGGCGGCCGCGCGCGACCTCGGCCTGCCGGTGCCGGACAAGAAATCCGCGTCCTACGTGATCGGGCTGGGCCTGCAGGATGCGATGCAGGCGGCCATGCCGGACCTCGATCCGCGGCACTACCCGAAAATGGTCGAACGCTACCGCTACCACTACTTGTCGCAAGACCATGAACTGACCTTGTTCGACGGCGCGCGCGAGATGCTGGCCGACCTGGCGTCGCAAAGCTATTTCCTGGCGGTGGCCACCGGCAAGAGCCGGGTCGGCCTGAACCGCGCAATGGCCACGGCCGGCGTCACTTCGCTGTTCGACGCGACGCGCTGCGCTGACGAAACCTTTTCCAAGCCGCACCCGGCCATGCTGCAGGAACTGACGCGGGAACTCGGTCAGGACATGAAACGCACGCTAATGATCGGCGACACGACGCACGACCTGCAAATGGCGCGCAATGCTGGCGCCTTGGCTGTCAGCGTCCATTATGGCGCGCATCCGGCGCATGAACTGGCAGCGCACGAGCCGCTGTTCGGCGCCGGATCGATTGCGGAGTTGCACTCGTGGCTGGGTGAGCATGCCTGACGCCGACGCGATCGAGGGCGGAGTCTTTCTGTGCGCCTCGTCCGATCTGGTCGACGGCGGCAAAGGCGTGCGTTTTCCGGTCACGGCCGGCGGCGAGGACAGGACGGCGTTTGCGATCCGCTACGGCAATGACGCGCATGCCTACCTGAACCGTTGCGCGCACGTGCCGATGGAACTGGACTGGAACCCGGGCGAGTTCTTCGAATCCGGCGGGCTGTACCTGATGTGCGCCACGCATGGCGCGCTGTACGAGCCCGATACCGGACGCTGCGCCGGCGGGCCCTGCCGCGGCGCTCGCCTGCACAAGCTGCGCGTGGTGGAGCAGGGCGACAAGGTGTACTGGCAGCCGGACGATTTCGTGCGTCCAGCGATGGCATGAACGGCAGCAGACAACAGCGGCGCAAGTCCGCAGAATGACGATGACGAACGATCCGACAGACAACCCGCAAGCCGCACCCGGCAACGAGGCACCCGGCCCCGCCGCTCCGGCGCCGCAGCCATCGCAGCCGCCCTATTCGGCGCTCGAAAAACTCGCGCAGCAACTGCTGGCCGAGCAGCGTGCCAGCCGGCGCTGGCGCATGGTCTTCCGCATCGGCGTGCTGCTGGTGGCGCTGGTCGGCATCGCCATGCTGTTCGATGCGCACTGGGGCGGCAAGCCCGTCAGCACGCGCCACACGGCATTGGTCGAAATCACCGGCACGATCGATGCCGACAGCAGTGCGGCGTCGGTCGACACCATCGTCCCGGCGCTGCAGGAAGCGTTTGGCGACCAGGGCTCGGTGGGCGTGGTGCTGCGCATGAACAGTCCGGGCGGCAGCCCAGTGCAGTCGGCCATCGTCAATGACGAGATCACGCGGCTGCGCAAGCTGCATCCGGATAAGCCGGTGGTCGCGGTCGTCGAAGACATGTGCGCATCCGGCTGCTACTACATTGCCGCCGCCGCCGATGCCATCTACGTCAGCCAGGGCAGCATCGTCGGCTCGATCGGCGTGCTGATGAGCAGCTTCGGTTTTACCGGCCTGATGGACAAGCTGGGCATCGAGCGCCGCCTGATGACGGCCGGCTCGAACAAGGCGATGATGGATCCGTTCCGGCCGCAGGATCCGAAGCACAAGGCATTCACCCAGTCCCTGCTTGACGAAATCCACCAGCAATTCATCGCGGCGGTAAAAGCCGGCCGCGGTGACCGGCTCGCGAAGTCGCCGGAAATTTTTTCCGGGCTGTTCTGGACCGGCAGCCGCGCCATCAAGCTCGGCCTTGCCGATGGTCTCGGTACGGTCGACAGCGTGGCGCGCGACGTGCTCAAGGCCGAGGACGTGATCGACTACACCGTGCGCGAGGGGCTGTCGGATCGCGTGCTCAAGAAATTCGGTGCGGCGGTCGGTGAAGGGGTGGCGAGGACGATGGCGCTGGAGTGGATCAAGCCGCGGTGAGCGAGTTTGCGTTTCGCGTTCTCATGGCGGGT
>JAMNXS010000043.1 GCA_023653025.1 Burkholderiaceae bacterium | reverse complement strand
GGACGCACGATCGACTTTTCGGTCATGACCGAGCAGCCGGGCGACCTCGACCCGGTGCCCGTGTTCTCGGTCATGGGCACGGCGGCGATGCATCCGCAGCAGCTGCCGTGCTGGATCACCCACACCAACCGGCAGACGCACGACATCATTCGCGGCGCGCTCGACCGCAGCCCGATGTTCACCGGCGTGATCAAAGGCATCGGCCCGCGCTACTGTCCGTCGATCGAAGACAAGATCCACCGCTTCGCCGACAAGGAAGCGCACCAGATCTTCCTCGAGCCCGAGGGCCTGACCACGCACGAGGTCTACCCGAACGGCATCTCGACCAGCCTGCCTTTCGATGCGCAGCTGGCGCTGGTGCGCTCGATGCGCGGCCTCGAGAACGCACATATCCTGCGTCCCGGCTACGCGATCGAATACGATTATTTCGATCCGCGCGGCCTGAGGGCGTCGCTGGAAACCAAGGCGATTCGCGGCCTGTTCTTTGCCGGCCAGATAAACGGCACGACCGGCTATGAAGAAGCCGCCGCCCAGGGCCTGCTGGCCGGGCTGAACGCGGCCCTGCAGACCCGAGAGCGCGAGCCGTGGACTCCGCGTCGCGACGAAGCCTATCTCGGCGTGCTGGTCGACGACCTCGTCACGCAAGGCGTGCAGGAGCCGTACCGTATGTTCACCAGCCGTGCCGAATACCGGCTCAGCCTGCGCGAGGACAATGCCGACTTGCGCCTGACCGAGATCGGCCGCCGGCTCGGCTGTGTCGGCGATGCGCAATGGGAACTCTTCGAGCGCCGCCGCGAAGCGATTGCGCGCGAACTCGAGCGGCTGAAATCGACCTGGGTCAATCCGCGCCTGATAGGGCAGGCCGAAGCCGAACGCGTGCTGGGGCAGCCCATAGAGCGAGAGTATGCACTTACTGATCTTCTTCGCCGCCCGAATGTGAGCTATCAGTCGCTGATGAGCTTGCAGGCGGTCGATGGTCGCCGTTTCGACGATCCGGCCCTCGAACCGGCCGTCGCCGAGCAGGTCGAGATCCAGGTCAAGTACGCCGGCTACATCGATCGCCAGGCGAAGGAAGTCGAGCGGCACGAGCATTACGAACATCTGGGCCTGCCGCCCGATATCGACTACATGACGGTCACCGCACTCTCGATCGAGGTGCGGCAGAAGCTGAACAAGCACCGGCCGGAAACGCTGGGCCAGGCTTCCCGCATTGCCGGCGTGACGCCGGCCGCGATATCGCTGCTGCTGGTGCACCTGAAAAAGGGCGGCTTCAGGACGGTCGCTGCGGCCGGCGACGCATCGGACGCAGCCTGAACGATGATCGACCGCGACAAATTGCGCGCCGGCCTGCGCGCCGGCGCCGACGCACTGCTGCCGGGACTGCCGATGGCACTGCCGCTGCCTGAATCGACGCTCGACCGGCTGCTCGATTATCTGGCGCTGCTGCACAAGTGGAACGGCGTCTACAACCTGACCGCCGTGCGTGACCCGCAGCAGATGCTGACGCAGCACCTGCTCGACTGCATGGCCGCGCTGCCGGCTTTTGCCAATGCGCGCCGCGTGCTCGATGTCGGCGCCGGCGGCGGCCTGCCGGGGATGGTGATCGCGATCTGGGCGCAGCAGGCCAGGCCAGATCTGCGTGTCGCCCTGATCGACACGGTGCACAAGAAGACGGCCTTTCTTACGCAGGTCAAGGCCGAGCTGGGACTGTCGAACGTCACCGTGCACACCGGCCGCGTCGAGCAGTTGCAGGACGACGAAAAATTCGACGTGATCACGTCGCGCGCCTTTGCCGAACTGGGCGACTTCATACGCTGGTCCGGCCACCTGCTGGCCGACGGCGGACGCATGATCGCGCTGAAGGGGCAGGCGCAGCAGACGGGCAGGGAAGGCCTGCCCGAGGGTTGGACGGTCGTGCAGATGCAGCCGCTGCAGGTGCCGGGATTGAACGCCGAGCGACATCTGGTACACGTCGCGCGCAACGAAAACCACTAGACGACAACAACGACAACATGGCCAAGATCTTCTGCATTGCCAACCAGAAGGGGGGCGTCGGCAAGACCACCACGGCGGTCAATCTCGCTGCAGGGCTGGCGAACCTGAAGCAGCGCGTGTTGCTGATCGACCTCGACCCACAAGGCAATGCGACCATGGGCGCCGGCATCAACAAGGCCGAACTCGACAGCTCCATCTACCAGGTGCTGCTCGGCATGGGCGACATCGCCGCCGCGCTGCAGACTTCGGAGAGCGGGCATTTCGACGTGCTGCCCGCCAACCGCGATCTGGCCGGCGCCGAGGTCGAGATGGTCGAACTCGACCAGCGCGAAATGCGCCTCAAGCAGGCACTGGCTGCCGTCGCCGGCGATTACGACTTCGTCCTCATCGACTGCCCGCCCGCCTTGTCGATGCTGACACTCAACGGCCTGTGCGCCGCGCATGGGGTGATCATCCCGATGCAGTGTGAGTACTACGCGCTCGAGGGATTGTCGGACCTGGTTAACACGATCAAGATCGTGCACGGGAAAATGAATCCCGACCTGAAAGTGATCGGCCTGCTGCGCGTGATGTTCGACCCGCGCATGATGCTGTCGCAGCAGGTGTCGTCGCAGCTCGAGAAGCATTTCGGCGACAAGGTGTTCAAGACCATCATCCCGCGCAACGTGCGACTGGCCGAGGCGCCTTCCTACGGCATTCCCGGTGTGATCTTCGATCCGTCGTCGAAAGGCGCGCAGGCCTACATCGCATTCGGCAAGGAACTGGTCGAACGCATCGCCGCGCTGTAAACCCGTCACGGCTTTCACAATTACGCAACCGACCGACATGGCAACCAAAAAACACAAAGGCCTCGGCCGCGGCCTCGAAGCGCTGCTCGGCGGCTCGCCCGACTTCATGCCCGATACCCCGTCTGCAGCCAACGCGACCGCCACCCTGCCGGTCAGCTCGCTGCAGGCTGGCAAATATCAGCCGCGCACGCGGATGGACGAAGGCGCATTGAACGAACTCGCCGATTCGATCAGAGCGCAAGGCCTGCTGCAGGCGATCCTCGTGCGGCCGATCCCCGGCGGCAAAGCCGGCGTCACGCACGAGATCATTGCCGGCGAACGCCGTTTTCGCGCCGCGCAGCTCGCCGGCCTGACCGACGTGCCGGTGCTGGTGCGCGACGTCGACGACCAGGGCGCAGCAGCGATGGCCCTGATCGAGAACATGCAGCGCGAAGACCTGAACCCGCTCGAAGAGGCGCAGGGCATACAGCGACTGATCGACGAATTCCGGTTCACGCACGAGCAGGCCGCCACGGCCGTCGGCCGCTCGCGCAGCGCTGTCTCCAACCTGCTGCGGCTGTTGAACCTTGCGAAGCCGGTGCAATCGATGCTGATGGCCGGCGACATCGACATGGGTCATGCGCGCGCGCTGCTGGCCGTCGATGCCGCCGCGCAGATCGTGCTGGCCAACGAGATCGTCGGCAAGCGCCTGTCGGTGCGCGATGCAGAAAAGCTGGTGGTGCGCCATGCGGCCGGCCAGCAGGGAGTAAAGCCGGCAGCCGCGCGCGACAAGTCGCGCGACATCGTGCGCCTCGAAGAAGAGCTGTCCGATGCGCTGGCCACCAGCGTGACGATCAAGCTGGGCACCCGCAACAAGGGCGAACTGGTGATTGCCTTCGGCGATCTCGACCAGCTCGACGGCGTGATAGCGCGCCTGCGTCCCGAGGTTCACTGACCGGCCTGTGTCGGCCACCAGAACCGCGTCGACGAAGCTCGCGATCGGAGTGACGATGGCTGTAACGGCCACGCGCAAAACTTGCGAATTTGAGAATGAGAAAAGCCCTTTTACTGGCAGGCAAACATTTGACTCTGGTTATCACGCCCACTTATAATCACGCGGCTTTAACGAACACTATTCACTCTTCGACGCCGCCGAACGAAGTTCGGCCGATCACACCCGAACCCGCTGTTGTGCCCGACCGCCTGCCATGCTGCGTCTGATCCTGACCCAGTTGGCCATGACGCTGGTCACCGCACTGATGGCGACGCTGCTCGGGGGAGGACATGCAGGTGTCTCCGCACTGCTCGGAGGCTTGTGTTGTGTAGTGCCAAACGGCTTGTTTGCCTTGCGCCTGTCGATCGGCGCGCGCAAGCCGGGAGCTCTGAACCCGATGACGTTTTTCTTCGGGGAGTTCACCAAGATTGCGATGACGGTCGGGCTGCTCGCCCTGGTCGTCTGGTGGTATCGCGACCTGAACTGGCTGGCGCTCATTGCCGCGTTCATCGTCGCACTGAAAAGTTACATCATCTTACTTATTAGGCACTGACATGGCAGCAGAAATGGCAGCAGAGGGCGCAAACCACGCGCCGACCGCCTCGGAGTACATCGTCCACCACCTCGGACATCTCCAGACATCCCACCAGCACAGCATCATCGACTTCTCGGTGATTAACCTCGACACCGTGTTCTGGTCGTTGATGATGGGTGTGGTTGGCCTGTTCTTCATGTTCCGCGCCGCGCAGAAGGCCACCTCCGGCGTGCCGGGCCGCTTCCAGGCGCTGGTCGAAATCGTGGTCGAGATGGTCGACGACCAGTCCAAGAACATCGTTCACGGCAACCGCAGCTTCATAGCGCCGCTCGCGCTGACCGTGTTCGTCTGGGTCCTGCTGATGAACTCGATGGACTTCCTGCCCGTCGATCTGTTCGCCGGCATCTTCCGCCTGTTCGGGGCCGACCCGCACTTCCGCGTCGTCCCGACCGCCGACCTCAACGGCACGCTCGGCATGGCGCTCGGCGTGCTGGCCCTGATGCTGTACTACAACGTCAAGATCAAAGGTCTCGGCGGCTTCATCCACGAATTGTTCTGCGCCCCGTTCGGCTCGCATCCCGCGCTCTGGATCGCCAACCTCGGCCTGAACATCATCGAGTTCGTCGCCAAGACTGTGTCGCTCGGCATGCGACTGTTCGGCAACATGTATGCCGGCGAACTGATCTTCCTGCTCATCGCGCTGCTCGGTTCGACCGCCACCTGGTGGGGCTTCGGCATGCATGTGGTGGCGGGTTCCATCTGGGCCATCTTCCACATCCTGATCGTGTTGTTGCAGGCATTCATCTTCATGATGCTGACGCTGGTCTACATCGGCCAGGCACATGAGGGCCACTAAACGATAGCCCGGCCCTGCTGCGGCAAGGCCGGACCTTTCGAAGCAGTTTTGCTGTATCCGGTTTGTTTTTTGATTCTTTGACTTTGACTATCTAAGGAGTTTTCATGACTAACGTCGCTCTCGTTGCACTGGCTTGCGGTCTGATCATCGGCATGGGTGCCATCGGCGCTTGTATCGGTATCGGCATCATGGGTGGCAAGTTCATCGAAGCCTCGGCTCGCCAGCCGGAACTGATGAACAGCCTGCAGACCAAGATGTTCCTGCTGGCCGGCCTGATCGACGCAGCGTTCCTGATCGGTGTCGGTATCGCGATGATGTTTGCATTCGCAAACCCGTTCGCCGGCTAATTCCCGAATTCTCATCGTGCCGGGGCGTCGCCCCGGCGTCTGTCAATTTGAGAAGGAAATAACCGTGAACCTGAACGCAACATTGTTTGCGCAGTTCGTCGTCTTCTTCATTCTCGCGCTGTTCACAATGAAATTCGTGTGGCCGCCGCTGATGAAGGCGCTCGACGAGCGTGCGAAGAAAATCTCGGAAGGCCTTGCGGCCGCCGATCGCGGCAAGGCCGAAATGGCTGCCGCCGAGAAGCGCGTGCAGGCCGAGCTGGCCGGCGCGCGTGATGAAAGCGCCAAGCGCGTCGCCGACGCCGAGAAGCGCGCGCAGGGCATCGTCGAGGACGCGAAGAAGCAGGCTGGCGAAGAAGCGGCCCGCATCATCGCCGCCGCCCGTGCCGACGCCGAAGCGCAAGCCGGAAAGGTGCGCGACGCGCTGCGCGACGACGTGGCCACGCTCGCGGTCAAGGGCGCAGAGCAGATCCTGAAGAAGGAAATCAACGCCGCCGCTCACGCGGACCTGTTGAACCAACTCAAGGCTGAACTGTAACCATGGCTGAACTCGCAACCATCGCACGTCCGTACGCCGAGGCGCTGTTCCGCGTCGCGCAGAGCGGCAACCTGCAAGCCTGGTCCGACCTGGTCGACGAAATGGCCGCAGTCGCCGCGCTGCCCGAGCTCAAGGAACTGGCGTCGAACCCGCGCTTGTCCGATGCGCAGATCGCCGAAACCTTTCTGTCGGTGCTGAAGTCTTCAACAAGCCCGGAGGCGAAGAATTTCGTCAACGCGCTGGTCGAGAACAGCCGCCTCGCGTTGCTGCCCGAGATCGCCGAACAGTTCCAGTTGCTGAAGAATGCGCAGCAGGGCAGCGCCGACGCCGAGATCGTCAGCGCGTTCCCAATGCAGGACGCACAGGTCGGCGACCTCGTCGCGGCACTCGAGAAGAAATTCGGACGCAAGCTGAACCCCAGCGTGACCGTGGATCCCTCGCTGATCGGCGGCGTGCGTGTGGTGGTGGGCGACGAAGTGCTCGACACCTCGGTGCGCGCGAAACTGCAGCAGATGCAGACCGCGCTGGCATCGTAACGACCGCTGAACAACCAGAGACATTGCGGGCAGCCGGGCATAGCCGACGCGACCCAACCAATCAGGAGCTAACATGCAACTCAACCCGTCTGAAATCAGCGAGCTGATCAAGAGCCGGATCCAGGGTATCGGCGCGACCGCCGAGATTCGCAACCAGGGCACCGTGATCTCCGTGACCGACGGTATCTGCCGCATCCACGGCCTGTCGGATGCGATGCAGGGCGAAATGCTCGAATTCCCCGGCAATACCTTCGGCCTCGCGCTGAACCTCGAGCGCGACTCGGTCGGCGCCGTTATTCTGGGTGAATACGAGCACATTTCCGAAGGCGACACGGTCAAATGCACCGGCCGCATTCTCGAAGTGCCGATCGGCCCCGAACTGCGCGGCCGCGTAGTCAACGCGCTCGGCCAGCCGATCGACGGCAAGGGACCGATCAACGCGAAGCTGTCGGCGCCGATCGAAAAGATCGCCCCCGGCGTCATCGCGCGTCAGTCGGTGTCGCAGCCGCTGCAGACCGGCCTGAAGTCGATCGACTCGATGGTGCCCATCGGCCGCGGCCAGCGCGAGCTGATCATCGGCGACCGCCAGACCGGCAAGACCGCCGTCGCGCTCGACACCATCATCAACCAGAAGGGCCAGGGCGTCACCTGCATCTACGTCGCCATCGGCCAGAAGGCATCGTCGGTCAAGAACGTCGTGCGCGCGCTCGAGCAGCACGGCGCGATGGACTACACGATCGTCGTTTCCGCCACCGCTTCCGAGTCGGCAGCGATGCAATACGTGTCGGCCTACTCCGGCTGTGCGATGGGCGAATACTTCCGCGACCGCGGCGAAGACGCGCTGATCATTTATGACGACCTGTCGAAGCAGGCTGTCGCCTATCGCCAAGTCTCGTTGCTGCTGCGCCGCCCGCCGGGCCGCGAAGCTTTCCCTGGCGACGTGTTCTATCTCCACTCGCGCCTGCTCGAGCGTGCCGCTCGCGTGAACCCCGACTACGTCGAGAAGTTCACCGAAGGCGCCGTCAAGGGCAAGACCGGCTCGCTGACCGCACTGCCGATCATCGAAACCCAGGCCGGCGACGTTTCCGCCTTCGTTCCGACCAATGTGATCTCGATCACCGACGGCCAGATCTTCCTTGAGACCTCGCTGTTCAACGCTGGCATTCGTCCCGCGATCAACGCCGGTATCTCGGTGTCGCGCGTCGGCGGCGCCGCCCAGACCAAGGTCATCAAGGGCCTGTCCGGCGGTATCCGTACCGACCTCGCGCAGTATCGTGAACTGGCTGCTTTCGCGCAGTTCGCCTCCGATCTCGACGAAGCCACCCGCAAGCAGCTCGACCGCGGCGCCCGTGTGACCGAACTGCTGAAGCAGCCGCAGTACTCGCCGCTGCCGGTGTCGCTGATGGCCGCTACGCTGTTCGCGGTCAACAAGGGCTACCTCGACGACGTCGACGTGAAGAAAGTGCTGGCCTTCGAATCCGGCCTGCACAACTTCCTGAAGACCAGCCACGCCGACCTGCTGAAGAAGATCGAAGACAGCAAGCAGCTCGACAAGGACGGCGAAGCCGCTCTGGCCGCCGCAATCGAAAGCTTCAAGAAGAGCTTCTGATCTCAACCGTAGCTGAAAGGAGCAACAATGGCTGCTGGTAAAGAGATACGCGGCAAGATCAAGAGCGTCGAAAACACGAAGAAGATCACCAAGGCGATGGAGATGGTCGCCGCATCCAAGATGCGCAAGGCGCAGGAGCGGATGCGCGCTGCCCGTCCCTACGGTGAAAAGGTTCGGAATGTCGCCGCCCATCTTGCCGAGGCGAATCCGGAGTACACGCATCCGTTCCTCGTCAAGCGCGACGGCGGCAAGACCGTCGGCCTGATCGTCGTCACGACTGACAAGGGTCTGTGCGGCGGCCTGAACACCAACGTGCTGCGCCAGGTGACGAACAAGATGCGCGAGATCGAGGCCTCCGGCAAGAAGGTCACCGCGGTCGCGATCGGCAACAAAGGCTTCGGCTTCCTGAACCGCGTCGGCGTGCAGGTGATCGCGCACGCGGTGCAGCTCGGCGACACGCCGCATCTCGACAAGCTGATCGGCCCGGTCAAGGTACTGCTCGATGCGTACACCGACGGCAAGGTCGACGAGGTGCATCTATGCTTCACCCGCTTCCTCAACACGATGAAGCAGGAGCCTGTCATCGAGCAGCTGCTGCCGCTGACGTCGGAGCAGATGACGCCGACGCATGCGCACAGCTGGGACTATCTGTACGAGCCGGATGCGCAGACCGTCATCGACGACCTGCTGGTGCGTTACATCGAGGCGCTGGTCTACGGCGCCGTGACCGAAAACATGGCGTCCGAGCAGTCGGCGCGCATGGTTGCGATGAAGGCTGCCACCGACAACGCCGGCAACCTGATCGGCGAGCTGAAGCTGGTCTACAACAAGACCCGCCAAGCCGCGATCACGAAGGAACTGTCCGAAATCGTCGCCGGCGCAGCGGCCGTCTGATGCCTGGCTTGAATCCGCGAAATTAACGAATCTAACTTTATTGAAGGAACGAAAATGGCTGAAGGCAAAATCGTTCAGTGTATCGGCGCCGTGGTTGACGTGGAATTCCCGCGTGACGCAATGCCCAAGGTCTACGATGCGCTGAAAATGGACGGCTCCGAGCTGACCCTCGAAGTGCAGCAGCAGCTGGGTGACGGCATCGTGCGCACGATTGCGCTCGGTTCGTCGGACGGCCTGCGTCGCGGCATGATGATCAGGAACACCGGTGCGGCGATCACCGTGCCGGTCGGTCAGGCGACCCTCGGCCGCATCATGGACGTGCTTGGTAATGCGATCGACGAGCAGGGCCCGGTCAGCACCGCGCAGACTGCCTCGATCCACCGCAAGCCGCCCGCATACGACGAGCTGTCGCCGTCGCAGGAGCTGCTCGAAACCGGCATCAAGGTGATCGACCTCGTGTGCCCGTTTGCCAAGGGCGGCAAGGTCGGCCTGTTCGGCGGCGCCGGCGTCGGCAAGACCGTCAACATGATGGAACTGATCAACAACATCGCGAAGGCGCACTCTGGCCTGTCGGTGTTCGCCGGCGTGGGCGAGCGTACCCGCGAGGGCAACGACTTCTATCACGAAATGATGGAAGCCGGCGTCGTCAACACCGAAGACTTCACCAAGTCGAAGGTCGCGATGGTTTACGGCCAGATGAACGAGCCGCCGGGTAACCGCCTGCGCGTCGCGCTGACCGGCCTGACGATCGCCGAATCGTTCCGTGACGAGGGCCGTGACGTCCTCTTCTTCGTCGACAACATCTACCGCTACACGCTGGCCGGTACAGAAGTATCCGCGCTGCTGGGCCGTATGCCTTCCGCCGTGGGCTACCAGCCGACGCTGGCCGAGGAAATGGGCCGCCTGCAGGAGCGCATCACGTCGACCAAGACCGGCTCGATCACGTCCATCCAGGCCGTCTATGTTCCGGCGGATGACCTGACCGACCCGTCGCCGGCGACCACCTTCGCCCACCTTGACTCGACCGTCGTTCTGTCGCGCGACATCGCCGCCCTCGGTATCTACCCGGCCGTCGACCCGCTTGACTCGACCTCGCGCCAGCTGGACCCGAACGTGGTCGGTA
Organism: Burkholderiaceae bacterium; assembly: GCA_023653025.1. GTDB lineage: Bacteria > Pseudomonadota > Gammaproteobacteria > Burkholderiales > Burkholderiaceae_D > Pernthalerella. The sequence goes on along the minus strand of JAMNXS010000043.1, from coordinate 16,207 downwards.
CCGAGCACTACGAGACCGCGCGCGCCGTTCAGGGCACGCTGCAGCGCTACAAGGAACTGCGCGACATCATTGCGATTCTGGGCATGGATGAACTGGCGCCGGAAGACAAGCTGACCGTCGCGCGCGCCCGCAAGATGCAGCGTTTCCTGTCGCAGCCCTTCCACGTCGCCGAAGTGTTCACCGGCGCGCCGGGCAAGTACGTGTCGCTGAAGGACACCATCAAGGGCTTCAAGATGATCGCTTCCGGCGAACTGGATCACCTGCCGGAGCAGGCGTTCTACATGGTCGGCACGATCGACGAAGCCATCGAGAAGGCGAAGAAACTGCAGTAATGTTCCGCGCCCCGCGGCCGCGCCGCGGGGCACGCTTCCCGATACCGACAAGGGCTTCCTATGGCACACACTATTCACGTTGACGTGGTCTCCGCAGAAGAGCAGATCTTCGCGGGCGAGGCCGAGTTCGTCGCGTTGCCGGGTGAAGCGGGCGAGCTGGGCATCTATCCCAAGCACACGCCGCTAATCACGCGCATCCGTCCGGGCGCGGTCCGCCTCAAGGTCGCGGGCCAGGCTGATGACGAATTCATCTTCGTCGCAGGCGGCATCCTCGAGGTGCAGCCGAACGCGGTCACCGTGCTGGCCGACACCGCGATCCGCGGCAAGGACCTCGACGAGGCGAAAGCCTCGGCAGCGAAGAAGGCCGCCGAAGAAGCGATGAACAATCGCGAATCGACGATCGACTACGCACACGCACAGGCAGAGCTGGCCGTGGCCGTCGCCCAGCTGGCGGCGATCGCCAAGCTGCGCAACAAACAGCGCTGATCATGCAGCGCCGATTCGTCGGCAAGGCAGGCAAAAAGGCAGCTTCGGCTGCCTTTTTGCTTTTGATGAGTGCGGTGCCGGTTTAGGCCTGCTCAGGCCTGTTCAGCCCACTGCGCGGCGCGCCGGATCGCGCGCTGCCAGACGTCGAGGCGGGCGTGCCGTTCAGCCGGCGTCATCTGCGGCTCGAAGCGCCGTTCCATCTGCCACTGCGCGGCGATTTCCTCCTGTCCCTGCCAGTAGCCGACGCCCAGCCCGGCGAGATACGCCGCGCCGAGCGCAGTCGTTTCGGTCACTTCCGGCCGCACGACGGGCACGCCGAGAATGTCGGCCTGGAACTGCATCAGCAGGTCGTTGCGCGCCGCTCCGCCATCCACCCGCAACTCGCGCAGCGGGGTGGCCGAATCCTTCTGCATCGCGGCCAGCACGTCGGCTGTCTGGAAAGCGATGCCTTCCAGCGCAGCGCGCGCGATATGGCCCGCCTGTGTGCCGCGCGTCAGACCGAGCATTGTGCCGCGCGCATAGGCGTCCCAGTGCGGCGCGCCCAGGCCCGAGAACGCCGGCACGAAAGTCACGCCGTCGCTATCCGGCACCGACGCGGCCAGCGCTTCGACCTCCGACGAATCACGGATCAGTTTCAGGCCGTCGCGCAGCCACTGAATCGTCGCGCCGCCCATGAACACGCCGCCCTCGAACATGTAATCCGTCTGGTGCGGCTGCGCGTGACCGGTGGTCCAGCCGACCGTCGTCAGCAACTGGTTGTGCGACTCCATCGCGGTACCGGTGTTCATCAGAATAAAGCAACCGGTGCCGTAGGTGCTCTTTACCATCCCCGGATGGAAGCAGGCCTGCCCGTAGGTCGCCGCCTGCTGGTCGCCGGCGATGCCGGCAATCGGAATTTCGCCGCCGAAGAACTTCGCATCCGTGCGCGCGGCGATCCCGCTGCTGGGCACGACGGCCGGCAGCACCGAACGCGGAATGCGCAGCAGCTCGAGAATCTCGTCGTCCCAGTCGAGCGTATGAATATTGAAGAGCATCGTGCGCGACGCATTGCTGGTATCGGTCAGGTGCACGCCGGCGAGTTTGAACATTAGCCACGAATCGACCGTGCCGAAAGCCAGTTCGCCGCGCTCGGCGCGCGCGCGCGCGCCGGGCACATGGTCGAGCAGCCAGCGCAGCTTGGTGCCGGAAAAATAGCCGTCGATGACCAGCCCGGTCTTCTTGCGGAACAGTTCGGACCGGCCCTCGGCGCGCAGCGCGTCGCACAGCGCCGCCGTGCGGCGGTCCTGCCAGACAATGGCGTTCGCGACCGGCTCGCCGGTGCTGCGATCCCAAAGCACCGTGGTTTCGCGCTGGTTGGTGATGCCGATGGCGGCGATGTCGGCCGCCTGCAGCCCATGCTCGCGCAACACCTGCCGCGTCACCGCCAGCTGCGAGCTCCAGATCTCGCCCGCGTCATGCTCGACCCAGCCCGGGTTCGGAAAGCACTGCCTGAATTCCTGCTGCGCGATGCCGTGGATACGGCCGGCGCGGTTGAAGAGGATGGCGCGCGAGCTGGTGGTGCCCTGGTCGATCGCCAGGATGAATTGTTCTGCCATGTCGTCCTCCGGGATAAAAAAATGCGCGGGCTAGCCGCGCATTCCTGACCCTCTGCCCGGTGCGGCAGAGGCCGGCGGCCGCCGGACCTTGTGGGCCCGGTGCCGACCGTTGCGCAAATTATTTTACGCGACCTTCTTTCCACGCCTGGAGCAGCTTGTCGTAGGCAATGGTCTCGCCCTTCGGCTTCTCGTTGGCGAGTTTCTTCCACGGAGCGTTGGTGTCCGACAGCCACTTGCCCGGGTCGCTCTTGTCGTTGAGCTTCGGCGGGCAGTTCTTCATGCCGGCGCGCTGCAGGCGGCCCAGCACGTTGTCCATCTCGTCGGCCAGGTTGTCCATCGCTGCCTGCGGGGTCTTCTCGCCGGTGACCGCGGTCGCGACGTTCTTCCACCACAGCTGTGCCAGCTTCGGATAATCGGGCACGTTGGTGCCGGTCGGCGTCCATGCCACGCGTGCCGGGCTGCGGTAAAACTCGATCAGGCCGCCGTACTTGTTGGCGTTCTTCGTGAAGTACTCGTGACGGATGTCGGAGTCACGCACGAAGGTCAGGCCGGTGATGGACTTTTTCAGCGACGTCGTCTTGGCGTTGATGAACTGCGCGTACAGCCATGCAGCGGCCTTGCGCTCGTTCGGCGTCGACTTCATGAAAGTCCACGAGCCGACGTCCTGGTAGCCGTTCTGCATGCCTTCCTTCCAGTACGGGCCGTGCGGTCCGGGGGCCATGCGCCACTTCGGCGAGCCATCGGCGTTGTTGACCGCCGGGGCCTTGCTCATCGACGCGGTAAATGCCGTGTACCAGAAAATCTGCTGCGAGATCTGGCCCTGGCCAGGCACCGGACCGGCTTCGGAGAAGGTCATGCCCATCGCCTCTTTCGGCGAATACAGCTTCATCCAGTCGATGTACTTGGTCAGTGCGTAGACGGCTGCCGGCGAGTTGGTGGCGCCGCCGCGGGCTACCGAAGCGCCGACCGGCGTACACTTGTCGGCCGCGACGCGGATGCCCCACTCGTCAATCGGCATGCCGTTCGGGATGCCCTTGTCGGCGGTGCCGGCCATCGACAGCCACGCATCGGTGAAGCGCCAGCCGAGCGACGGATCCTTCTTGCCGTAGTCCATGTGGCCGTAAACGCGCTTGCCGTCGAGTTCCTTCACGTCGTTGGTGAAGAAGTTCGCGATGTCTTCATAAGCAGACCAGTTCTGCGGCACGCCAAGGTCGTAGCCGTACTTGGCCTTGAACTTGTCCTGCAGATCCTTGCGCGCGAACCAGTCGGCGCGGAACCAGTACAGGTTCGCGAACTGCTGGTCCGGCAGCTGGTAGAGCTTGCCGTCCGGGCCGGTGACGAAGCTGATGCCGATGAAATCCTTCAGGTCGAGGCCGGGGTTGGTAAACTCCTTGCCGAAGCCCGCCATGAAATCCGACAGCGGCTCGACCGCGCCATAGCGGAAGTGCGTGCCGATCAGGTCGGAATCCGAGATCCAGCCGTCATAGATGCTCTTGCCGGACTGCATCGAGGTCTGCAGCTTCTCGACCACGTCGCCTTCCTGGATCAGGTCATGCTTGACCTTGATGCCGGTGATCTCCTCGAAGGCCTTGGCCATCGTCTTCGATTCGTAGACGTGGGTGTCGATGGTCTCGGACACCACGTTGATTTCCTTCACGCCCTTGGCCTTGAGCTTGGCCGCGGCGTCGATGAACCACTTCATCTCGTCGAGCTGCTGCTGCTTGCTCAGCGTCGATGGCTGGAACTCGTTGTTGACCCACTTCTCTGCAGCCTTCATGTCGGCCCAGGACGCGCCTGAGGCCAGCATTGCGGCAACCGCAATTGCGCTTAGTTTGAGTTTCACGTCTTATCTCCTCTTCGCACCTTCCCGGACAAGCCAACCTGCTCCGGTGGGAAGAAACCCGGAGCCGGGATGAATCTGGAGCTGCTTGCCTCGCACTCAGCCCCAACGCATCACAATCAGCAGGACCACGAAACCGATGGCCGCCGCGAACCACTGCGTGGCGTCGGTCAGGCCGGCCCACGCGAGATTGACATAGGCCGCCGACAGCAGCCCGATGAACAGGCGGTCGCCCCGGGTCGTCGGCATCGGCAGAAAGCCTTTGCGTTCTACCGTTGGCGAGCGCATTTCCCACAACGTCATGCCGGCCAGCATCAGCACCACGGCGGCGAAGAAAATCGCCACCGGGGCCGTCCATGCCATCCATGCAAATGCATTTCCCATTGCTGTTCCCCGAAATCAGACCCGGCCCATCGCGAAACCCTTCGCGATGTAGTGCCGCACGAACCAGATCACCAAGGCGCCGGGCACGATCGTCAGCATGCCGGCTGCGGCCAGCACGCCCCAGTCCATGCCGGCGGCCGACACCGTGCGCGTCATCGTCGCCGCGATCGGCTTGGCTTCCACCGACGTCAGCGTGCGCGCCAGCAGCAGTTCGACCCAGCTGAACATGAAGCAGAAGAACGCGGTCACGCCGATGCCCGACTTGATTAGCGGCAGGAAGATCTTCACGAAGAACTTCGGGAAGCTGTAGCCGTCGATGTACGCCGTTTCGTCGATCTCCTTCGGAATGCCGGACATGAAGCCTTCCAGGATCCATACCGCCAGCGGCACGTTGAACAGCAGGTGGGCGAGCGCCACCGCGATGTGCGTGTCCATCAGGCCGAAGGTCGAATACAGCTGGAAGAAGGGCAGCAGGAACACAGCCGGCGGCGTCATGCGGTTCGTCAGCAGCCAGAAGAACAGGTGCTTGTCGCCGAGGAAGGAGTAGCGCGAGAACGCATAGGCCGCCGGCAGCGCCAGCAGTACCGCCATCACCATGTTCAGCGCGACATAGATCATCGAGTTGATGTAGCCGCTGTACCAGGATTCGTCGGTGAAGATGGTCTTGTAGTTGTCGAAGGTCAGGTTCGACGGCCACATCGTCATCACGCCGAGGATTTCCTCGTTCGTCTTCAGCGACATGTTCAGCATCCAGTAGATCGGCAGCAGCGAGCCGACCAGGAACAGCAGCAGGAAAAGGCGCGAGAAGCCGGGGCGCGTCATGATTTGTCTCCGGTGCCGACGCGCTGCATCCACGTGTAAAGGACGAACGAGAACAGCAAGATGATCAGGAAGTAGATCAGCGAGAAAGCCGCCGCCGGCCCGAGGTCGAATTGGCCGACCGCCTTCTGGGTCAGGTACTGCGACAGGAAGGTGGTCGCGTTGCCGGGGCCGCCGCCGGTCAGCACGAAGGGCTCGGTGTAGATCATGAAGCTGTCCATGAAGCGCAGCAGCACCGCGATCATCAGCACGTTGCGCAGCTTGGGCAGCTGGATGAAGCGGAACACCGCCAGCCGCGACGCGCCGTCGATCTTCGCCGCCTGGTAGTAGGCGTCCGGAATCGCGCGCAGGCCGGCGTAGCACAGCAGCACCACCAGCGGCGTCCAGTGCCAGACATCCATCAGCAGCACCGTCAGCCATGCGTCGGTCGAATCGCCGGTGTAGTTGTACGAGATGCCAGCGTCATTGATCAGCTTGCCCATCAGGCCGATGTCACCGCGGCCGAAGATCTGCCAGATGGTGCCGACCACGTTCCATGGAATCAGCAGCGGCAGCGCGACCACGACCAGCGACAGCGACGCGCGCCAGCCTTGCGCGGGCATGGTCAGCGCCACGCCGATGCCGAGCGGTATCTCGATGGCCAGCACCGCCAGCGAGAACCACAGCTGGCGCAACAGTGCCGAGTGCAGGTCCTGGTCGCGCATAACGGCTTTGAACCATTCGGTGCCGACGAACACGGCCTGGTCGGGGCCGAGGATGTCCTGCACCGAATAGTTCACCACCGTCATCAGCGGCATCACGGCCGAGAACGCGACCGACAGGATCACCGGCAGCACCAGCCACCAGGCCTTGTTGTTCTGGGTCTTGTTCGTGTTCATTTACGCCACCCGCCTGTCGTTCACGTAGTAGAGAGTGCGATCCGGCGGCAGGCTGAGCCAGACCGCATCGCCTTCATTGATCGCGTGCAGCGCGCGCGGTTTCGCCGCCATCCGCTGCTCGCCGAGCTGGCACTCGACCAGCCAGTGCGTGCCCATGTTGCGCGCCTTGACCACGCGCGCCGGCAGCGCCCCGGCCGACGGCGTCGCCGCGCAGGCGACGTATTCGGGACGGATGCCCAGCGTCAGCGCGCCCTCGCCGGGCAGGCCCGAAGGCGCCGGCAGCAGGTCCGGCACGCCGGCCAGCCGCACGCCGCCGCCATCGACGCGGCAGGGCAGCAGGTTCATGCCGGGGTTGCCGATGAAGTAGCCGACGAAAGTGTGCTCGGGCGCCTCGAACAGCGCCTGCGCGCTGCCGGTCTGCACCACCTCGCCCTCGGTCATCACCACCACTTGGTCGGCGAAGGTCAGCGCCTCGATCTGGTCGTGCGTCACGTAGATCAGCGAGAGCTTGAGCTCGTGATGGATCTCCTTGAGCTTCCTGCGCAGCAGCCACTTCAGGTGCGGGTCGATCACGGTCAGCGGTTCGTCGAACAGCACGGCGGCCACGTCGGGCCGCACGAGGCCGCGTCCGAGCGAAATCTTTTGCTTGGCGTCCGGCGTCAGGCCCGACGCACGGTGCCTCAGTTCGCCGGTCAGTTCGAGGATCTCCGCGATCTGCGACACGCGGCGGTCGATGTCGGCCTGTTTCCAGCCGCGGTTCTTCAGCGGGAAGGCGAGGTTTTCGCCGACAGTCATCGTGTCGTAGATCACCGGGAACTGGAACACTTGCGCGATGTTGCGCTGCTCGGGCGGCAGATGCGTCACGTCGCGCCCGTCGAACAGCACCTTGCCCTGCGACGGCGTCACCAGGCCAGAGATGATGTTGAGCAGCGTCGTCTTGCCGCAGCCGGAGGGGCCGAGCAGCGCATAGGCGCCGCCGTCGTCCCAGGTCATTTCCATCGGGCGCAGCGCGTAATCGGACGGCTGCGACGGGTTCGGCTTGTAGCTGTGGGCGAGACCGGCGAGTTCTATGCGTGCCATCTCAGGCTCCCGGAGCGGTGATCAGCGCGCCGTCCGCGCCGAAGATGAACAGGTCGCCAGGCTGGAAATGCATGGTCGATGCGGCGCCGAACGCCATCTCGTGGACGCCCGGCAGTTGCGCGACCAGCGCCAGCTGGCCGCGTTTCATGTGAACGAAGGTTTCCGAGCCGCTGATCTCGGCCAGGTCGATCGTGCCGGCCAGCGCGAAATCGCCGTCGCGCGGCGCGGCGTGCAGGCTGTGCGCGCGCAGGCCCAGCTGCACCTGCGCATGGCCGTTCAGGGCCGCCTGCTGGGCCGCCGTCAGCGGTATGGCGAGCCCTTCGGCCAGATGCGCGACGCCGCCCGCGACGCGGGCGTCGAACAGGTTGATCGGCGGGTCGCTGAAGGTGCGCGCGGCCGTCACCGAGACCGGCGCATTGAATACCGACAGCGTCGGCCCATGCTGCAGCACGCGGCCTTCGTGCATCAGCAGCGTATGGCCGCCGAGTTGCAGCGCCTCCAGCGGCTCGGTCGTCGCGTAGACGACCGTGGTGCCGCCGGCCGAGAACAGTTCGGTCAGCTCGCGCCGCAGTTCTTCGCGCAGTTTGTAGTCGAGGTTGACCAGCGGCTCGTCGAGCAGCAGCAGGCCGGCGTTCTTGATCAGCGCGCGCGCCAGCGCGCAGCGCTGCTGCTGGCCGCCGGACAGCGCGCCCGGCAGGCGGTCGAGATAGCGGCTGATGTGCAGCCGCTCGGCCACTTCATGCACGCGGCGGCGCATCTCGTCTTCCGGCAACTGGCCGGCGATGCGCAGCGGCGACGCGATGTTCTCGAACACCGACATCGACGGGTAGTTGATGAACTGCTGATAGACCATCGCCAGATTGCGCTCGCGCACCGGCACGCCGGTGACGTCCACGCCATCGGCGATCACCGCGCCCTCGCTCGGCTTGTCGAGCCCGGCCATCAGACGCATGAGCGTCGTCTTGCCGGCCAGCGTCGCGCCGAGCAGCACGTTGATCGCGCCGGGCACCAACGCGACCGACGTCGGGTAAAGGTGGGTTTCGGCGCTTACCTTGCGGGTTACGCCCCGGAGTTCCAGACGCACTCTATCTCCTCTGTGTGCGGCCGCTTCGCTGCGGCCGCTGCTGCCTGTTTATTGTTGCGTGCGGGCGATCCACTGGTCGATCTTCTGCTCGGAGCCGGCCGGCAGGTGCAATCCCAGCTTGGAGCGACGCCACAGTATATCGGCGCCCGAGGTCGCCCATTCGCACTTCGTTAAATAGTCCAGTTCGGCCTCGTACAGCCCCTCGGCCAGGACTTCCCCCATGTCGGCCACGCTGCGGCGGCCTTCCAGTATCTTGTGCGTGCGCGTGCCGTAGGCGCGGGCATAGCGCGCGACCAGTTTTGGCGGCAGCCACGCATATTCTTGCTGCAGCGCGGCGACCCAGCCGTCGAATTCCAGCACGGCACGGTGCTGCGGGCTGCCGTACAGGTCGCCGCCGGGCAGGCAGGCGTGCTCGGTCCAGGTGCCGCGCGTATTGCCGAGCTTCGGCGCGATCATGTCGACCGCTTCTTCAGCCAGCTTGCGGAAGGTTGTGATCTTGCCGCCGAACACCGACAGCAGCGGCGCGCTGTCGCCTTCGATGGCCAGCTTGTAGTCGCGCGTGATCTCCGAGGCATTCGCGGAGTCGTCCTCCAGCAGCGGTCGCACGCCCGAATACGACCAGACCACGTCCGACGGCTGCAGCGGCTTGCGGAAGTAGCGCTCGGTCAGCCGGCACAGGTAGTCGATCTCGCTCTGGTCGATCGCGACCTTGTTGGTGTCGCCCGTGTATTCGAGGTCGGTGGTGCCGACCAGCGTGAAGTCTTGCTCGTAATCGATCGCGAACACGATCCGGCCGTCCGGGTTCTGGAAGATGTACGCATACGGATGGTCGAACATCTTCTTCACTACGATGTGGCTGCCCTTGACCAGCCGCAGTGCCTTGCCGGTCGGTTGCGCGACCGCTTCCTTCAGGAAGTGTGCGGCCCACGGGCCGGCGGCGTTCACCAGCGCGCGCGCGCTGACCTCGATGGCCGAACCGTCCGCGCGCCGCAGCCTCGCCTGCCAGCGGTCGCCGACGCGCTGCGCGGATTCGCAGGCCGTATGCGTGAATACCTGCGCGCCGCGGTCGGCGGCGTCGCGCGCGTTCAGCACGACCAGCCGCGCATCGTCGACCCAGCCGTCCGAATAGATGAAGCCGCGCGTGAACTCCGGCTTGAGCGGCTTGCCGGCCGCATGCGTGCGCAGGTCGATCGCGCCCGAGCCGGGGAGAATCTCCCGCTTCGCGAGGAAATCGTACAGATAGAGGCCTGCGCGTATCATCCATGCCGGGCGCTGCCCACGGTCGTGCGGCATCACGAAGCGCATCGGCCACATGATGTGCGGCGCCGCGCGCAGCAGCACCTCGCGCTCGATCAGGGCCTTGCGCACCAGGTTGAACTCGTAATGCTCAAGGTAGCGCAGGCCGCCGTGGATCAGCTTGGTCGATGCCGACGACGTGTGCTGCGCGAGATCATCCTTTTCGCACAGGACGACCGACAGCCCGCGGCCGGCGGCGTCGCGCGCAATGCCGGCGCCGTTGATGCCGCCGCCGACAATCAGTACATCCGTGGACAGTGGTGTGGGTCGGGTCATGGTCTGTGAACTTGGACAATCTCGTGCCGGACAAGGCTCGGCAAGCTCGCGCGGGTTGGCGAGGTTAGCCTGGTCATGGTCATCCGGAGGCGGGGTGGGCGCTGCGGCATGAATTACCTGCTCAGGGTTGACCTGATCGGAATTTCGCACAAAGATAGACGCTAAACGAACAAAAAGCAACAAAACGAACAAGCGCTTTGTTCGTTTCGATTCGAAATGTCACCTTAGCAAGGGAGCGCAGCCCAGCCATGACCTTGAATCCCCGCCAGCGCCGCCTGCTCGAGGCCGTGCGCCGCCAGGTCACGGTGTCCGTCGACGATCTCGCGCAGCAACTGGCCGTGACGCCGCAGACCGTGCGGCGCGACGTCAAGCAGATGGAGGAGGCCGGCCTGCTGGCGCGCTATCACGGCGGCGTCGGGCTGCCGTCGTCGACCGAAAACATCGACTACAGCCAGCGTCAGGTGCTCAATGTCGAGGCCAAGCGGCGCATCGCCGCCGCCGTCGCGCAGCGGGTGCGGCCGGGAAGTTCCCTGCTGATCAACATCGGCACCACCACCGAGGAAGTGGCGCGCGCGCTGACCCACCATACGGGGCTGCACGTGGTGACGAACAACCTGAACGTCGCGACCATCATGGCCGGGCAGCCCGGCTGCGAGGTCATCGTCGCCGGCGGCGTGGTGCGCGGCCGCGACCGCGGCATCGTCGGCGAAGCCACCGTGGATTTCATCCGCCAGTTCCGGGTCGACATCGGCATCATCGGCATTTCCGGCATCGAGGCCGACGGCACGCTGCGCGATTTCGACCCGCGCGAAGTCAAGGTCGCCCAGGCCATCATCGAGCAGTCGCGCGAGGTCTGGCTGGTGGCCGATCACGGCAAGTTCGGCCGGCAGGCGCTGGTGCGGCTGGCGCACCTGTCGCAGATCGACAAGCTGTTCTGCGATGCCGAGCCGCCGGCGGCGTTGCGGCCGATGCTCAGGGAGGCGCAGGTCGATGTGGTGGTTGCTCAGTAGGGGCAGACGGCGGATTTCGCTGCGCTCTATCCGCCCTACGGCAAAATTCCTTGACCATCGGTATCCCGTAGCCCTCGATGCGTAGGGCGGATAGAGCGCAGCGAAATCCGCCATCCCCCACCACCGCACTCCCAACCCGAAAAAACCGGTCGCCATCAGGGTTTCGGCGATAATACGTGCTCCCGAACATCGTCCAGAGCAATTCAATGTCGACCACTTTCGCTCCGCTGAAGAACGATACATTCCTGCGTGCGCTGATGCGCCAGCCAACCGATTACACGCCGCTGTGGCTGATGCGGCAGGCCGGGCGCTACCTGCCGGAATATCGGGCCACGCGTGCGAAAGCCGGATCGTTCATGGGGCTGGCGACCAATCCCGATTACGCCACCGAGGTCACGCTGCAGCCGTTGGATCGCTATGCGCTCGACGCGGCCATCCTGTTTTCCGACATCCTGACCGTGCCCGACGCCATGGGGCTGGGCCTGTCGTTCGCCGAGGGCGAGGGCCCGCGCTTCGCGCATCCGCTGCGCGACGAGCAAGCGGTGCGCGCACTGCAGGCGCCCGACCTCGGCAAGCTGCAATACGTGTTCGACGCCGTTACCCAGATTCGCCGCGAACTGGACGGCCGCGTGCCGCTGATCGGTTTCTCTGGCAGCCCGTGGACGCTGGCTTGCTATATGGTCGAGGGCGGCGGCTCCGACGATTTCCGCACCGTCAAGACCATGCTGTACGACCGGCCGGACCTGATGCATCACATCCTGTCGGTCAATGCCGCCGCTGTCGCCGCCTACCTGAATGCGCAGATCGATGCCGGCGCGCAGGCCGTGATGATTTTCGATACCTGGGGCGGCGCGCTCGCCGACGGCGTCTACCAGGCGTTCTCGCTGCATTACATGCGCGAAGTCATCCGCCAGCTCAAGCGCGAGCATGCCGGCACCAAGATTCCGTGCATCGTGTTCACCAAGGGCGGCGGCCTCTGGCTGGACGAGATCGCCGACAGCGGCGCCGATGCCGTCGGCCTCGACTGGACCGTCAATCTCGGCCGCGCCCGCGCGCAGGTCGGTCACAAGGTCGCGTTGCAGGGCAACCTCGATCCGAACGTGCTGTTCTCCAAGCCCGACCAGATCCGGGCCGAAGTCGAGCGCGCGCTGCAGGCCTTCGGCACGCCCGGCGCCGGCAGCGGCCACGTGTTTAACCTCGGCCATGGCATTTCGCAGTTCACGCCGCCTGACGCAGTGACCGTACTGGTCGAGTCCGTGCACCAGATCAGCCGTTCGATGCGCGCCTAGCGACTGCTGGGCGACGACCATGCCGCAGCCGGAGCGACTTATGCACAGTGCGTGAACCCGGCTACAGAATCAAGCACTTGCGCGGCCTTCCGAAAACCAGCGCCAAGAAATCGCTGCAACCACCTGATTTGAAAGGGAAAGTTCGTTGGCGCACAAGGCGGCTGCCAAGGGATCGTAGGATTCTGGTAGGTAATTTTTTAAGCGTTTACCCGATTTTGTTCACAAAGATATCCACAGGCTGGTGGATAACCGGGGATAACTGGTCGGGCAGAAAAACCACCGCCATGACAGCCCGACCGTGTCCTGCCGCGCTTTTCGTGCCAGGGTCGAGGGGCCAGCTTCGCTAGATCCTCAGGCAGGGCCGCGAGATCATGAAAATCATGTCTGCGCAAGCAGTTTGCACGTCGGCAGCGACCACTTATTCACAAAATCACCACTTGTCAAGACAGCCAGAAAAAATCTTCAAAAAATTTTTCCGCTGGTGAACGCATTGTGTAAGTCATTGATTCTTAACAGGCGGGAACGTTGCATTTCCGTTGGGCAGTTTGTTTGATCCCGCATAAAATCAAGGCTTTCGGCTGTCAAGCCCCGGTTTCCCACAAAGTTATCCACAGAAAGTGTGGATAGTCTAAAAACACCTTTCCGCGCGGGTATTTAGGCCACATTCTCAAGCATTACATGAAGTCGTGACGCGCTGCATCCTCACCCTAGCCCTCGACACGCCGCTGGATACCGAGTTCGATTATCGGTGGACTGCCGCGGATCCGACCGCTCCGCTGCCCGCGGTCGGGCAGTTCGCGCTCGCGCCCTTCGGGCGGCGCGAGGTCATGGGCCTGATCGTCGCGGTCAAGGCCGACAGTGATGTCGATGACGACAAGCTGCGCGACATCATCGCCGTGCGCAGCCAGCTGGCCCCGGTGTCGCCCGAGTGGATCGCGCTGTGCCGGTTTGCGTCCGACTACTATCAGCGGCCGCTGGGCGAGGTCGCGCTGCCCTGCGTGCCGAAGAACCTGCGCACCGACAACACCACCGCCCTCGAACGGGCACTGAAAAAACTGGCGGCCGCCGGACAGCCGGACGCTGCTGCCGCCGCTGCCGTCCTGCGTCCCGACCTCAATCCCGAACAGCTGGCGGCGGTTGAGGCGATCGCGGACCGGACCGGCTTCCACACCCACCTGCTGTTCGGCGTGACCGGCAGCGGCAAGACCGAGGTCTACCTGCACGCCGCCGAGCGCGTGATCGAGCGCGAGCGCTCCCACGGGCGCGCCGCGCAGGTGCTGATCCTCGTGCCCGAGATCAACCTCACGCCGCAGCTCGAAGCCAATGTGCGCGCCCGTTTTCCGCAGCTGTTCGTAGCCACGCTGCACAGCCAGCTTGCCGAGGGCGAGCGCCTGCGGCACTGGGTGGCCGCGCATCAGGGGCGGGCCGCGATCGTGCTCGGCACCCGGCTGGCGGTGCTGGCCTCGATGCCCGATCTGAAGCTCATCGTCGTCGACGAAGAACACGATCCGTCGTACAAGCAGCAGGAAGGGCTGCGCTACTCGGCGCGCGACCTCGCCGTCTGGCGCGCGCGCCAGCTCGGCCTGCCGGTCGTGCTCGGCTCGGCCACGCCGTCGGTGGAAAGCTGGCAGCATGCTGGCAGCGGCCGCTACCGCAAGCTCGCGCTCAGGCAGCGCGCGGCCGCCCGCGCGCAGCTGCCGCGCGTCGGCCTGATCGACATGGAGGTCAACAAGGCGCCCGACGGCTTGTCGCCGCCGCTGGTGGCCGCCGTGCGCGCGCGGCTCGAGCGCGGCGAGCAGTCGCTGCTCTTCCTCAACCGCCGCGGCTATGCGCCGGTCATGCATTGCGACGCCTGCGGCTGGATCAGCAACTGCCGCCGCTGCACCGCCTTCATGGTGCTGCACAAGCCAGAGCGTCGCCTGCGCTGCCACCACTGCAGTCTCGAGATGCGGATACCGCACTCGTGCCCGACCTGCGGCAACGTCGACCTGCAACCGCTCGGCCGCGGCACGCAGCGCGTCGAAGAACATCTGCAAACGCTGTTTCCCGAGGCGCGCGTGTTGCGCATCGACGCCGACTCCACCCGCAAAAAGGGCAGCGCCCAGGCCGCCTTCGACGCCGTGCACCGGGGCGACGTCGACATCCTGCTCGGCACACAGATGGTCGCCAAGGGTCACGATTTCCAGCGCCTGACGCTGGTCGGCGCGATCAATCCCGACACCGCGCTGTTCTCGCAGGATTACCGTGCCGGCGAGCGCCTGTTCGCGCAGCTGATGCAGGTGGCCGGCCGCGCCGGAAGGGCAGGCGGCGAGGCCGCAGCGCCGCCGAGCGAGGTGCTGATCCAGACCCGCTATCCGCAGCATCCGCTGTACCGCGCGCTGCTGGCCCACGACTACGAAGGCTTCGCGCAGGCTACGCTGGCCGAGCGCCGCGCCGCCGGACTCCCGCCCTTCGTCTACCAAGCACTGCTGCGCGCCGAGGCGCGCGAACTGGCGGCCGCGCTCGACTTCCTGCAGCAGGCGCGCGAACTGCTGCCGCACGAGGGCATCACGATCAACGACCCGGTGCCGATGACGATCACGCGCGTGGCCGGCATCGAGCGCGCTCAGCTGCTGCTCGAGTGCGCGTCGCGGGCACGGCTGCAGGCCTTTCTTCCGCCATGGATGCAGGCGCTGCGGGCGCTGAAATCGCGCCTGCGCTGGTCGCTGGAAGTGGACCCGGTCGATATCTGACGCCGGCGCGTCAGGCGCCCATGCCGGCCTGGCCCGGCGGCCGGCGGGCATCGATCAGCTGCGGCGGCGCCGACGGATCGAAATCTTCCCAGTCGCCGCGCACGATGTGTCCGGAACTCGATTCGAGCTGTTGCGCGCCGTGATCCCGCAGCACTGCGATGGCGCGCTCCTCGCAGTGCGCATTCGGCGTGCTGACCGCGACCATCAGCCCCGCATGCCGGATCGGCGGCTCGTCGTCCGGATTCTCGTCATCCTTCATCTGTCCCAGCGCGCCGACCAGATTGCCGACGTGCGCACCCACCAGACCGCCGGTGATGGCGCCGATCGGCCCGGTCAGCGGCGTCGTGATCGCACCGATCGCCGCGCCGACCAGCCCGCCGGTGGTCGTGCCGGCGGCCGTGCCGCGGGCACTGTCTTCGGCGCCCGTCGACTTGTCGTGATCGCCGCCGATCGCGTAGCGTGCGTGCTGGCCGGCCGGTGCCAGATAGAAGGTGCTGATGTGGTCGGACGGGAAGCCCGCGCCGCGCAGCGCGCTGACAGTGGCTTCGACATCGGTCTGCTCGTCGAACCTCCCGGCAATGATGGTCGCCATGATTTTTCTCCCGCAATGTGTGGGTCGCTCCGTGGAGTGAGAGAGCGGCAGGCGAGGCGAAGTTCAGGCATGCGTCACACCGTCGCCAGAAATCGCGGGGAACCGAAGCACGCGGCCGATTTCAAAACCGCATGGCAGAACCCAATGAAGCCGTACAAGACTGGCAGATCCCGGTCGTGCGCGAAGAACTGCAGATAGGCAAGCGAACGGTCGATACCGGACGCGGCGTTCGCGTGCACAAGACCGTGTCCGAGGAAGTCATCCGCATCGACGAGCCGCTCGCGCAGCAGGGCCTCGAGATCGAGCGCGTGCCAGTCAATGCGTGGGTGGAAGGCCCGGCCCCGGTCCAGCGGCAGGAGGGCGACACCCTCGTGGTTCCGGTGCTGGAGGAAGTGCTGGTCGTCGAAAAGCGGCTGCGGTTGAAGGAAGAGATACGCATCACCGCCCGCGCGACCGTGCGTCACGCGACCGAGCAGGTCGTGCTGCGCAGCGAACAGGTATCGATCGAGCGCTT
>JAMNXS010000042.1 GCA_023653025.1 Burkholderiaceae bacterium | reverse complement strand
TTGAAAACCGGCGAGGGTTTGCGCCCTCCGTGAGTTCGAATCTCACCGCTTCCGCCATTATCTGTTTACTTTTCCCATACGCCGCGCCTCACATTCGATGGCGGGGTAAACCTGACGCTTCGGTGGGCCTGCAGTCGATTGCCGATGCGGTGATTGGTGATCATATTCTCCGCATACCATTCGGAGAATAACTTGCGGTTGCGACGAATCAGGTGTTTAATCTCCGCATGAATAGCGGAGAAAAACTCTACATCTGGCAGGCCGACGACTGGCCGACATGGCGCTTTGACCTCCAGACGCTCGCCGGACCTCTGGCCGAGGTCAGCCGCGCCCAAGGCGTGTTGCTGGGCCGACTGGCAGACGTGGGCTTGGCGCTGCGCGATCAGGCCAGCCTTGCCGCGTTGACAGCGGACGTGGTCAAGAGCAGCGAAATCGAAGGCGAAGTGCTGAACGTCGAATCGGTGCGCTCGTCGATTGCCCGCCGTCTCGGCGTGGACATCGGTGCGCTCGCGCCGGTGGATCGGCGCGTCGAAGGCGTCGTCGAGATGGTGTTTGACGCCACGGCGCACAGCGCCGAAGCATTGACCGCCGAGCGCCTGTTCGGCTGGCACGCCGCCCTGTTCCCTACCGGGTACTCGGGCATGAACAGGCTCACCGTCGGGCAGTGGCGCGACGATGCAACCGGGCCGATGCAAGTGGTTTCCGGCCCGGAGGGGCGGCGCAAGGTTCACTTCGAGGCACCGCCTGCACACGTGCTGCCCGCCGAGATGGCGCGGTTTCTTTCATGGGCCAACGCGGAAACGGGCGAGCCCGTGCTGATCAAAGCCGGGCTGGCGCATCTGTGGCTCGTCACGCTGCACCCCTTCGACGATGGCAACGGTCGCATCGCCCGCGCCGTCGGCGATCTGTTCCTCGCCCGCGCTGACGGAAGCCCGCAACATTTCTACAGCCTGTCGGCCCAGATCCAGCGCGAGCGCAACGACTACTACGATGTGCTGGAGCGCACACAGAGGGGCGGGCTGGATGCCACCGAATGGCTGTCGTGGTTTCTCGGCACACTGCTGCGCGCGGTCGGCAGCGCGCAGTCCTCGCTGGATGTCGTGCTGGCCAAGTCACGTTTCTGGCAACGCTGGGCGGGCATACCGTTGAACGAGCGGCAAGTGAAACTGCTCAACCGCCTGCTCGACGGCTTCGAGGGCAAGCTCACCAGCAGCAAGTGGGCCGCCATCGCCAAGTGCTCTCCCGACACCGCGCTGCGCGACATCACGCAGTTGCTGGACCTCGGCTTGTTGAAGAAGTCACCCGGCGGTGGACGCAGCACCGGCTACGCACTGGTGGACCAGGTGCCTGCCATGTCCGGTCGCTAGCCTCCCAGCCGCTCCCAACAGCTCCCAGCAGCCTCCGACTGCAACTGATCGCGTTCGATCACATCCGACCACCACTGACTACCTCCCGCCCGCATCGGGCCTCAGCCGGCTGCTCGCTGCGCTTTCAAAAAATTCTTGTGACAAGGGCTGAAATGCCGCGTTCTTCTGCCGTTGATTGGCGCATCAACTTGCCTTTCGCTTGCTGATGATGACATTCGGTGTCGGAGCTTGCCGGCGTAAAGCACCAGAGCAATGTGGAAGGCGATTGAAGTTTTGTCATTTTCCGCTTTTCTTCGATTGAACCGATACAAAAATTGCTAATCTCCGCAGCCCGAAATTTGGTCGGAAAAAATTTTGTCGCTTGCGTTGTTCCCCTCCTGCCTCGAAAGAAATCTCATGAATCATGTCTATCAACTGGTCTGGAGCGAAGCCCGTGACCAGTATGTTGTCACGTCCGAAATTACTCGCCGCCCGGGGCGCAAGGGCGGCGCCATGTCGGTTGTTGCTGTCGGCAGCCTGCTGGCCGGCCTGCTCGGCCCGGCAACGGCTCAGGTGATCGATGCCCACACACTGCCAACGGGCGGGCATGTCACTGCCGGTGCCGCGACCCTCGCGACATCGGGTGCCACGCTGAACGTGAACCAGACGAGTGATCGGGCGGCGATCAATTGGCAATCGTTCTCGGTCGGCACCCATGCAACTGTCAACTTCAATCAGCCGAATGCTTCGTCGATTACGCTCAACCGAGTCGTCGGCAATGAGGGGTCGATCATTGCGGGCTCTCTGAGTGCGACCGGACAGGTGTTCGTTCTGAACTCGAACGGCGTGCTGTTTGCGCAGGGCGCGCAGGTCAATGTCGGCGGTATCGTCGCCTCGACGCTGGGTATGACTGATGCCGACTTCATGGCTGGAAAGGCAAGCTTCACGAGCAATGGCTCGCGCGCTTCCGTCATCAACATGGGCACGATCACGACCGCCGATGGCGGCTACGCGGCGCTGCTGGGCAACCAGGTGAAGAACCAGGGCGTGATGGTCGCCCGACTCGGTACGGCAGCCCTCGCTGCCGGCGACAAGGTCAGCCTGAACTTCAACGGCAATTCCCTGGTGGGCGTGGCGGTTGAGCAGGGCACGCTGAACGCGCTGGTCGAGAACGGCCAGGCGATCCGTGCCGACGGCGGCCTCGTGGTGCTGACTGCCAAGGGCCTCGACACTGTGCTGTCGACGATGGTGAACAACAGCGGCGAGGTGCGCGCGCAGACGGTGGAAAACCGTGCCGGCAAGATTTTCCTGCTGGGCGATCTCGACCACGGCGCAGTCAATGTGGCCGGCAAGCTGGATGCAGCGGCACCGAGTGGCGGCAACGGCGGCTTCATTGAAACCTCGGCGGCGAAGGTCAGTTTTGCGCCCGACGTGCAGATCACGACCAAGGCCGCCGCCGGGTCCGATGGACAGTGGCTGATCGATCCGGTGGACTTCACGATTGCAGCCGCCGGCGGCGACATCAGCGGAACCCAACTCGGCACACTCCTGGACAGCAACAGCATCACCATCCAGACACTCGCCGGATCCAACACCAGCACCGCGTTGTACGGAACGACCGGCGCAAATGGCGACATCCATGTCAACGATGCCGTCAGCTGGACCGGTGCCAATACGCTGACCCTGAATGCTCATCGCAATATCAACGTCAATGCGAACATCAGCGGCAGTGATCCGGCTGCTGGCGTGATCTTCCTGTACGGCCAAGGCAGCGCCGACGGCGGTGCCGCAACCTTCAGTCAGTCGAACTCGGCCACCATTACGGCCGCCTCCCAGCAATGGCGCAAGGGCAGCGATCTCGACGGCATTCGCTATGCCATCGTCGATGGCCATGTTTTCCTTGGCGGTAAATTCATTGAAGTCGGCATCAACCGCGTCGGATACTTTGGCGCTAACGGTACGACCGGCTCGCCCCGCAACTACATCAGCAATGCCGTATTCCCCAGCCTGTTCTATGGGCGACAGACCGGCTTTGGCGTGGGCATGACCGGCGCGGCGAACGGCTTTGCGAACAGCTTCGACAAAACGACCAACACGGCCACCGCACAGGATCTGCGCATCGACTACTTCCTTCCCGGCTCGCCGTTCGAAAACATGTCATTCGGTGCCGGCAGCACGACGCTGGGATCCACCAGTTTCAACAGCAGCACGCTGCCGGTAACGACTGTCGAACTCATGCCCTTGGGCTCGGACAACGTCATGAAGGCCAAGATCACGTCCACCCGCGGCGACATGGAGGTCAGCCAGGTCATTTCGTTCGGCAAGACCGACAAGTACTTCAACAATGCCGTGACACTAAAAAATGTGGGAGCGACATCGCTGAGCGATGTGAGCTTCGTGCGCAACTTCGACCCCGACAATACGGTTGATATCGGTCGGGGCGGCGGCGTATACGACACGATCCAGAAACTTGACCGCAGCATCGCTGCCGGCGATTCCGTCACGATCGTCAGCGCGACCAGCCCGCTGGTCGATCCGTGGAGCGACTGGATGCGGCACCCGACGACCAACGTCTGGGGACATTACGGAACCCTGACGCCGGAGCCTTACTACACCGCAGCCGCCAAGCAGTCGGTCATCTTTTACTCGACCACCGACAGCCGCGTGTCGATGGGATTTGACACCAGCTGGAACTCGCAACCGTTCTGGGGCCGCGACATCGCCGCCATGAGCGCAACCATCGCAACCCAGGTCAAGGGTAATTCGACCATCGGCCTGACGGACGCCAATCCCGATGGCTCGTTCGATGGTGCGATGGGACTGCTGTTCAGGGGCGGTGATCTCGCTGCCGGCGCCTCGGTCAACTTCAATTACAACACCGTGCTTGCCATGGGTACCGTGGATCAGGTTCTGGCCGAGATACCGGGGCTGGGCGGTGGCCGTATCGTTGTCCCGACCGGTCCGCGCGAGAGCGTGATTGATGCGGCCCGCGGCACGACGGCGCTGCCACGCGAGGGCATCGTCCCCAGCCTTCCGGTGACCGCTGCGCTCGGTGCGCCCAAGGCAGTCGGTTTCAGCAATGTCACTGCCGCGCCGGCCGTCATCGAGTCGGCTTTCGGTCCCGGTGCGAGTCTGGCGCTGATTTCCTCGCCGCGCGGCGACGAGCCGACCCAGGTGGTGTCGATCTCGGAAGCCTCGTCGATGCTCAAGCCCGCCGGCAAAGGCGACGGCGATGATGGCAGCGCCGCTGGTGGCGATCGCGAAGTCCGTGTGCCGGCCAGCCGCGATTCGCTCGTCGAGATCGTCAATGGCGGCGTGAAGCTGCCCACCGGCGTCGAGCAGCAACTGTTCGTCGTCAAGTCCAACTGATTCAGAGAGTCACTCATGCATACCATGCTGTTTCGCCCGCTGCCGGTGGCAGCGGCCATCGCCGTCGCGCTGAGCGCCGGCACGACTTTCGCGCAAGTGATTCCCGATGCCGGCGAGGCACTGCGTCAGGCGCAGCCGCCGGCCGTACCGTCCAGGCCCAAGGTCGAGTTGCCCGCCATTGGCGGCGCCAACATCGAGCCACCGATGACGGTGCTGCCGTCCGGCCCGGTCGTTGATGTCAAGAAGATCGAGCTCGTCGGCAACCGCGAGTTGCCGCTGGCCTCGCTCGAGCCGCTGGTCGCCGATGCGGCTGGCAAGTCGTTGACGCTGCCCGAACTGGAAGCTGTTGCCCAGCGCGTGACGAGGTTCTACCGCTCGCAGGGCTATTTCGTCGCTCGCGCCTACATTCCGGCGCAGGAAGTCACCGATGGCGCGATAAAAATCCGCGTCGTGGAGGGCAACTACGGCCAGTTCATCCTGAAGAACGATTCGCTGGTCAGGGATGACGTGGTGCAGGCGATGCTCGACGATGTGAAGAAGTACGACATCGTCTCGCTGGACACGCTCGAACGCGCGATGCTGATCATCAACGACACGCCTGGCGTGCGGGTGACGCGCGCCGATGTGATGCCGGGTCAGAAAGTAGGCACCTCAGACTTTGCCGTTGACACCGCAGCCACCCAGCGCCGCAACGGCTTCGTCATGCTCGACAATTTCGGCTCGAGCTACACCGGCGTCAACCGCCTGTCGTTCAACGCCGACATCAACTCGCCGACCGGGCGTGGCGACAAGCTGTCGTTCTCGGGTCTGGTGTCGGAGACGGCTGATCTGGTCAATGGCCGAGTGGCCTACGGTACGCTGCTCAAGCCCAACGGCCTGCGCGGTGAGCTCGCTGTCAGCCAGACCCAGTACGCGCTGGGCGGCACTTACGCGAGCCTCGATGCGCGCGGCACGGCGCGTTCGATCGATGGCCTGCTCACCTATCCGCTCAAGCGCACGCGCGCCACGACGGTCGAGGCCAGCTGGGGACTGAGCCTGAAGGAACTCGAGGATGAAATCCGCTCGACATCAACCGTCACCCCGAAATCGCTGGTGTCCACCACGGCCGGCCTCGTGCTGCGCGACGAACGCGCAGTGCTGGGTTTCGATGGCCTGACGGTCGCCAACGCCGGGATTACGGTAGGCAGCCTCGACATCAAGGACGCCACTGCGCTGGCCAACGACGTGGCCGGCGCACAGACCCAGGGCAGCTACAGCAAGCTGGTTGCCGGCTTGTCTCGCGTCTCGCTGCTGCCGAAGTCGTTCACGCTGACGACGTCGCTGCGCGCGCAGCAGTCGCTGTCTGGCAAAAACCTCGACGGCAGCGAACGCATGTCGGTCTCCGGATCGGGTGGCGTGATGGCCTATCCGCCGGGCGAACTGATCGGCACGAATGCGATGTTTGCACGCGCCGAGCTGTCGCGCCCGCTGCCCGTCATTCAGGCCGTGCCGCAGTTGTCCCACAACTGGCTGGCATTCACCAGTTGGGGACAGGCATCGGCAGCCAAAGCAGTGTCGGCCTCGGATTCGCGCCGCGCGGTCAGCGATGTCGGTCTGGGCTGGACGGGCAACTGGAAGGGGGCGGTAGTCAAGGCCTATGCGGCGTACCGCCTGCAGGACACGGTGCCGGTATCCGAGCCGACTGACCGTCTGCGGCTTTTGCTGCAAGCTGGCTGGGTGTTCTGAACGGCAGGCTCGTGGGTGGGAGGCCTGCTCAGCTCCCGCCCGCATACTCCCGGTACCAATCCGCCCAGCGCTGCAATCCCGCCGCCAGCGGCGTCGATGGCGCGAAACCGACGGCGCGGCGCAGGTCGTCGGTATCGGCGTAGGTGACCGGCACGTCGCCGGCCTGCATCGGCAGGAAATTCTTGCGTGCCTCGATGCCCAGCACGCGCTCGAGCGTGCCGATGAAATCCATCAGCGCCACCGGCTGGTGATTGCCGATGTTGTAGAGCCGGCATGGCGGCTCGCCGGCCGCGCCCCGGCCAGGCACGTCCTCCAGCACGCGCAGCGTACCCTCGACGATGTCGTCGATGTAGGTGAAATCGCGCTGCATCTGTCCGTGATTGAAGACGTCGATGCTTCTGCCTTCGAGGATCGCGCTGGTAAACAGCCACGGCGACATGTCGGGGCGGCCCCACGGGCCGTAGACGGTGAAAAAGCGCAGGCCCGTCACCGGGATTCCGTACAGGTGGCTGTAGCTGTAGGCCATCAGCTCGTTCGATTTCTTGGTGGCCGCGTACAGGCTGACCGGGTGATCGACCGGATCGCCGACGGCGAACGGCACCTTGGTGTTGGCGCCGTAGACACTGGACGAGCTGGCATAGACCAGATGCCCGACCTGCTGGTGCCGGCAGGCCTCGAGAATGTTGAGGAAGCCGATCAGGTTGCTGCGCGCATAGGCATGCGGATTCTGCAGCGAGTAGCGAACGCCGGCCTGCGCCGCGAGGTGCAGCACGCGCTGCGGGCGCAGTTCCGCAAAAACCTCGGCCATGCGGTCGGCATCGGCAATGTCGGCCTCGATGAAACGAAAGCCGGGCTGCAAGGCCAGCCGGGCCAGGCGGGCCTGCTTCAGGCGCGGATCGTAGTAGTCGTTCAGGTTGTCGATACCGACCACGGCGTGCCCGCGCGTCAGCAGCGTCTGCGCGCAATGCATGCCGATGAAACCGGCGGCGCCGGTAACGACCACGGGCGGGGCGGCGCTCATCGGCGGTCGGCGAGGTCGGAGAGGTCGGAGAGGCCGGCGACGGCAGCGGCGCGCTGATGTTCCCGCAGCAGCAGCCACTCGAGCAGCAGGCCGGTCAGGTAGACGGCCCAAAACGCGAACACGATATCGGACAGGAAGTGCGCGCCGCGCATCATGCGGCCGATGCCGACGGCGCTGCCCAGCAGGATGCCGGCGGCCAGCCAGCGGCGCCGGCGCGTGGTCCAGTACAGGCCGATCAGCGCGAAGCCCGCAGCCGCATGGGCGCTGACGAAAGAGCAGTTCGTGTCGCATTGCGACGCCGGCGCCAGCGGCGGCGAGTAGCTTGAGCTGCCGCCGAACTGTACGACCTCGA
The DNA here is from genome assembly GCA_023653025.1 of Burkholderiaceae bacterium. Taxonomy (GTDB): domain Bacteria; phylum Pseudomonadota; class Gammaproteobacteria; order Burkholderiales; family Burkholderiaceae_D; genus Pernthalerella. The sequence goes on along the minus strand of JAMNXS010000042.1, from coordinate 18,980 downwards.
TCGGGCGCGCGCGTCCCCACTGGTCTTTCAGGCCGGTGTTCACCAGCAGCACCGGCCCGGTCACGATGAACAGCAGCAGGAACACGACAGCCCGGCGGCGACCGGCCGCCGACCGCAGCCCGAAGCAGGCGGCCAGCAGATAGACCAGCAGCGCGACGACCACCCAGCCCACGTATTTCGCCTTGAACAGTTCATAGGACAGCAATACTAGCGGCTCGTTGGCCCACCGGAAGCCGCCCGCCGCATCGAGCAGCAGCGCAGAGACCGCGAGATCGAGCCGGGGCAGGGCGGCAAACAGCGCGATGCACAGGCCCAGTGCCAGCAGGTCGGGACGCACTCGTGGCAGCGAGAGAGCTGGTGATGAGGTTCGGTTGTCGGACATTGCAGGGCGAGGCCGGAGGTCTGGGCAGGGGGCTTGCGGCTGCCGGGCCAAATGAGATCGTGACGGCGAGCGATAAACGGCCGAATTGTACCGTTTTAGTGTTATTGTCGGGCAACTTTACCGCCGGATATGCGATGCCGGCATGCCGCTGGCGCGTACGGCCCGCGGGTGGCGCTGCGGTGCACTAAAACAGATGAAAGTCATGAAATTCCTCGCCATGGCCATGCTCACCGGTGTTTTCGTGGGGTGGCTGGTCTGGTCGGGCAAGGGGTCGGAGGTCGCCACGGCACTGGCGGCGCTGCCCGTCTCGACGCTGGGCCTGCTGTTCGCCGGCCTCCTGTTCAGTTATGTTCTGCGCGCGCTGCGCGTGCTGCACGAATTCGGCGAGCAGACGCGCGGCCGGTTTTTCGGCTGCCTGAAGCTGGTCCTGACCCATAACGCGCTGGTCAACCTGCTGCCTATGCGCAGCGGCGAACTCGCCTTCCCGCTGCTGTTGCAGCGCGATTTCGGCGTGCCAGTTGCGCGCGCGGCCGGCTCGCTGCTGTGGCTGCGCGTGCAGGATGCCTTCGTTCTCGCCGGGCTGGCGCTGGCCGGCTGGCCGGGGCTCGGGGTCGGGCTGCGCGCCGCCGGCCTGCTGCTGCTGGTCGCCGGCGGGCTGGCCATGTCGCCGCTGGCGCAGTGGCTGCTCGTGCGCACCGGCAGCGGCGGCAAGCTGGCCATGATCGCCGCCGCGCTGGCCGATGCGGCCCGGCACGCCCGCGTCGGCTGGCTCTGGACCCTGGCCAACTGGACCGTCAAGCTGCTGGTGCTCTCCGTGGTGCTGGCCCGCTTGCTGGGCACCGGCATCGACGCAGCGCTCGCCGGCGCGGTCGGCGGCGAACTGTCGGCCCTGCTGCCGGTGCAGGGCGTGGCCGCTGTCGGCAGCTATGAAGCCGGCGTGGCGGCCGCGCTGGCCACCGCGGGCGTGCCGTTCGCCGCCGGGCTGCAGGCCGCTTTTTCCCTGCATCTGCTGGCGTTGGCCAGTGCGCTGGCCGCGGCAGCGGCAGCGGCAGCGGTTCCAGGCGCTCGCGCCGCAACGCACAAGACATCCTCCAACACACCGAAGCAGCAATCATGAGCTTTCCCCCTCCGACCCCCAACGATTTGCCCGCGCATACCCTGTCGCTGGTGATCCCGATGTACAACGAAATCGACAATGTCCGTCCGCTGCTCGAGCGCGTGCATGCAGTGCTGGCTGACTACCCACAGCCGTGGGAGCTGGTGCTGGTGGACGATGGCAGCAGCGACGGCACGCCCGAGGCGATCCGCGTCGAGGCCGGGCTGTTCGGCCCGCATGTGCGCCTGGTCGAGCTGGCCCGCAACTTCAAGCAGACGGCCGCGATGCAGGCCGGCATCGACGCCGCACGCGGCGACGTCATCGCCACCCTCGACGGCGACCTGCAGAACGACCCGGTCGATATCCCGCGCATGGTGGGCCGGCTGCTGCGCGAGGACCTCGACCTCGTCGCCGGCTGGCGCAAGGACCGCAAGGACGGGCTGTGGCTGCGCAAGATACCGTCGCGCATCGCCAACCGCCTGATCGCCCGCCTGACCGGCGTCCACCTGCGCGACTACGGCTGCAGCCTGAAAGTCTTCCGCGGCTCTGCGCTGAAGAAGCTGCGGCTGTATGGCGAAATGCACCGCTTCATTCCGGCCTGGTTATCGACGGTCACGCAGCCGCGCCGCATCGCGCAGGAAGTCGTCGTTCACCATCCGCGCCTGCACGGCGTGTCCAAGTACGGCATCTCGCGCACCTTCCGCGTGCTGCTTGACCTGGTGTTCGTCTATTTCTTCATGCGTTTCCGCAGCCGGCCCGGCCATTTCTTCGGCGGCATCGGCATCGCACTCGGTGCGCTGGGCGCGCTCATTCTGTCCTACCTGCTGGCCGTAAAACTGCTGTTCGACGAGTCAGTGGGCACGCGGCCGCTGCTGTTCGTCGGCTTCTTCCTGATGATCGCGTCGGTACAGATGATCACCTCCGGCGTGCTGGCCGAGGTGTTGTCGCGCGTGCTCTTCGAATCGGGCGGAACGCGCGCCTATTTCCTGCGCGACGAGGTCAGCCTCGCCCCTGAGCATGGATGGCACCGGCCGGCCGCGGCGGAGACTGCATGATGCCGGCACTCGGCACGCACGAGGCCGGGCGTTCGCCGTGGCTTGTGGTGGCGCTCATCCTCATCGCGCTGGCGCTGTGGCGCTCACTGGTGGCGGCCGGCATTCCGTTGTCGGTCGACGAGGCCTATTACGTTGCCTGGTCGAAGACGCCGGATCTGGGTTACTGGACCAAGCCGCCCATGATCGCGTGGGCGATCGGCGCCGCGCGCGCTGCCTGCGGCGAGGCGCCGGGTTGCGTGCGCATGGTGCCGGTGCTGGCCTTTCCGCTGTCGACGCTGCTGATGATCCTGCTGGCGCTGCGGCTGCAGTTCTCGCGCACCGGGGCCGCGGTGGCCGGCTTGGCGTTCGCCACCATGCCGCTGGCATCGTTCTATGGCATTGCCGCCACCACCGACGGACTACTGCTGCTGTTCTGGATCGGCGCGATGCTGTCGCTGCGCATCGCGCTCGACGGCAGCCGCGCCGCCTGGCTGCTGGCCGGCCTGTGCACCGGTCTGGCCTTGCTGTCCAAATATTCGGCGGGCATTTTCGCGCTGTCGGCGGCGCTGGCACTGCTGCATCCGCGCTGGCGCCCGTGGTGGCGCAGTCCGTGGCCATGGCTGGCGGCTGTGGTTGCGGCGCTGGTATTCCTGCCCAACCTCTGGTGGAACCTGAGCCAGGGCATGCCGACCCTGAGACACACGGCCGAGATCTCGCAGCATGCCGGTTACGCGGTGCGCCCGCTGGCGATGCTGGAATTCCTGCTGTCGCAGTTCGGCCTGGCCGGCCCGGTGCTGTTCGGTGGCTTCATCGCGTGGCTGGCGGCACGGCGCTGGCAGGCGTCGGCCGACGGCTGGTTCATCGCCAGCCTCGCGCTGCCTTTTCTGGTCGTGATCTCGCTGCAGGCGCTGTTGTCGCGCGCCCATGCCAACTGGGCTGCGCCGGCCATGGCGGCGGCTTGCCTCGCGGCGGTACACACCCTGTCGGATCGCCGCCGCGCCTGGCTGATCGCTTCCTTCGTCGTCAACCTCGCGCTGGCCGCCGTGCTGTATCACTTCGACGTGCTGGTGCGCTCGCCGCTGCAGCTGGAGCAGGTCGTGCGCACCGATCCGTTCTGGGCGACCCGCAATTGGCCGGGCATTCATGACCGCGTGCGCGACGTCTTGTCCCGTCCGCCGGGCGCCAATGCGGCGCCGCGCGTGGCATCCGACGATCGCGCGGTGCTGGCGCAGCTGCAGGCCGCGCTGGTGCTGCCGCCGGGCGCGGCGCTGGGCTGGCAGCGCAAGGGCATCCCCGACAATCATTTCGACCAGCGTTTTCCGCTGCCGGCACGACCGGCGTGGCCGGTGCTGCTCGTAACGGCGGCCGGGCCGGACGCGGTGCTGGCAGCCTATCCCGATGCCGTTCCCGCCGGCGAGGCGCGCTCCGACGTGATCCGCGACCGGCCGCTGGCGTTTTCGCTCTGGTGGCTGCTGCCCGCGCGCTGAGGCCCCGGCGCTGAGGCCCCGGCGCCGGCGCGGGCGGTCGCGGCGTCAGTGCCGAATCAGTCGCTGCCGAACAGGTCGCGCGTGTAGACCTTGTCCGCGACGTCGGCCAGCGCTCCAGTGCGGCGGTTGGCAAGGATGATGGTTGCTTCGCGCTTGAAAGCGTCGAGGTCGTTCACGACGCGCGAGTGGAAGAACTCGGACTGCTTCAGCACCGGCTCGTGCACGATAACCTCGATGCCCTTGGCCTTGATGCGCTTCATGATGCCCTGGATGCTCGAGGCCCGGAAATTGTCGGAGCCGGTTTTCATGATCAGCCGGTAGATGCCGACGACGGCCGGCTGGCGCCGGATGATGTCGTCGGCGATGAAATCCTTGCGCGTGGCATTCGCCTCGACGATCGCATGTATCAGGTTCTGCGGCACGTCGCGGTAGTTTGCCAGCAGCTGCTTGGTGTCCTTCGGCAGGCAGTAGCCGCCGTAACCGAAGCTCGGGTTGTTGTACTGGCTACCGATGCGCGGGTCGAGACAGACACCGTCGATGATCTGGCGCGAGTCGAGGCCGTGCGTCGCCGCATAGGTGTCCAACTCGTTGAAATAGGCCACGCGCATCGCGAGGTAGGTGTTGGCGAACAGCTTGATAGCCTCGGCCTCGGTGCTGTCCGTGAACAGGATGGGCACGTCCTGCCGCAGCGCCCCCTGGCGCAGCAGCGACGCAAAGACCTCGGCCCGCGCCGACTTCTCACCGACCACGATGCGGCTTGGGTGCAGGTTGTCGTGCAGCGCCTTGCCCTCGCGCAGGAACTCGGGACTGAACAACAGCCGGTCGGTGCCGAGGCTCGCCTTGGCGCGCTCGGTAAAGCCGACGGGTACAGTCGACTTGATGACCATCACCGCCTGCGGATTGCAGGCCATGACGTCGCGGATGACGGCTTCGATCGACGCGGTGTTGAAGTAGTTGGTCTCCGGGTCGTAATCGGTCGGGGTGGCGATGATGACGAAATCGGCGCCGGCATACGCGTCGGCCTTGTCGAGCGTCGCACGGAAATCGAGCGCCCTGTCGCGCAGGAATGCCTCGATGTCCGCGTCCTCGATCGGTGATTGCCTGCGGTTGAGGAGCTCGACTTTCTCGGGAACGATGTCCAGCGCGACAACTTCGTTGTGCTGGGCGAGCAGGATGGCGTTGGACAGGCCGACGTAGCCTGTGCCGGCGATGGCGATCTTCAAGTTGCAGCCTTTTCGGAAGGGGGCGAACGGCGCCCCGGATGCCGGCGGCCGTGCATGATCCTGCCGGCGCGAAGCGTGCCGGCCATTAATCAAAAGCCCAAAATGGTAGCGCGCTTTCCCACGATTGCCCTAGGCCGCGTCCGAAAATCCATTCGGAGCTTGTCTTCTCGCGTTAAAGCCCTTAAAAACTGTCAGGGAATACGGGTCAACTGTTCCATAGCGGGGATATTATTTCCTATTAGAAAAAACGGCGGCGCAGTTTTTGGTAGTCGCGCACGCTAATCGATCCGATTCAGTAGTATTACCGACAGTGCCGACAAGGTGCTGTTGCTGCAAATGCAACAAACTGCCCTGTGGTCAGGGCAAGCTGCAACGGCAAGGTTTCTACAAAAAAGAAAGTCGGACGACGGGTTGGGGAAAACATGAGCGGCGTACCGTTCATGCGCAGGAACTGGAAATTTCCATTCACGTTAGGAGACACAATGAAGAAATCAGTCGTTACCAACGCACGTCGCGCTGCTGCTGCGCGTCTGGTGCCGGTAGCCCTGCTGGCGGCTGCAGGCCTGCTGGCGACGGGCTCCGCTTCGGCCCTGAACGTCACGGCCGAGCCTTTCCAGAAGGCCGAACTGCCGTGGGACATGGCTTTCCTGCCGGATGGCACGATGTTCTTTACCGAGAAGTGCAAGGGCCTGTCCGTGCGCCTGCCGTCGGGCCAGGTCAACGCGCTGCTGGGCGTTGAAGGCACCAGCGGTTACTCGATGGTCGGCAGCGACCTGTTCTGCGACGGCCAGGCTGGCGTCCAGGGCGTGGCTATCGATCCGCAGTTCGCACAGAACCGCTACATCTACGTCTACTCGAGCTCGAAGGGCGACAACCGCAAGTGGGGTGGCTATTCGAACGTCGTGATGCGCATGAAGGTCGATTCGTCGCTGTCGAACGTTTCGGACCGCGTCGACATCATCGACGACCTCGGCTACAAGCCGAAGAAGTCGAACCACCCGTTCGGCAGCCCCGGCGCGCACAACGGCGGCCGTATCCGCTTCAGCCCGGCTGACGGCTTCCTGTACGTTGCCATCGGCGACAACCACAACGGCGCCGGCCCGCAGAGCCCGAACGAACTGCGCGGCAAGATCCTGCGCGTCGACCGCGACGGCAAGGCTGCACCGGGCAACAAGGCACCGGCCGGCTTCGATCCGCGCGTCTTCACTTATGGTCACCGCAACCCGCAAGGCATCGCCTTCCGTCCGGGCACCGGCGAGCCGTTCACTTCCGAGAACGGCCCGTGGCACTCTGACGAAGTCACCAAGCTGGAAAACGGTGGCAACGCCGGCTGGGATCCGCGTCCGAACGTTGGCGGCCGCAAGGACTGCCCGGACGACTACTGCGGCTACTCGCCGAACCAGATGGGCGCCATGGACCCGAAGCAGCGCGCTGCCTTCATGCCCATGACCGACACCAAGACCTACCCGAACGCCATGAAGCCGGCCTGGAACAACAACGGCCTGTCGCAGGGCATGTGCGGCAGCGTCTTCCTGACGGGCAAGCAGTGGAAGCAGTGGGAAGGCCGTCTGGCAGTGGGCTACGCCGGCATCGGCATCCACGGCACGCCGACGGGCAACCGCATCGACATCCTGGACATCTCCAAGGATGGCAAGTCGGCCAAGCGTGAAGAACTGCTGTGGCCGACCTTTGCAGGTCGCTTCCGTCACCTGTCGGTGGGTCCGGACGGTGATCTGTACGTCGGCGACGAAGCCGCCGGCATGATCTACCGCGTCAAGCCGGCCAACTGATCTTCAGTTGACCATAAACGCGCCGCCGCAAGGCGGCGCGTTTTTTTGCCGGGTCTGCAAACCGGCTGCAAAGCACATGAAGTCTTGTCAATTCGTCGAAATCATTGCGTGCGGATGACACGACAAGTATTACGATCACAGTTTTCAACCTGATTTGAAAGGCCGGAGGCCACCCATGCTACGCGTTACCTCAGTGTTTCTCCTCATGCTCACCGCTTTCACGGGTAATGCCGTGTATGCCGAACCCGTCGATAAAGAGAAACTTCAAACCCTGCTCGTGCGAAACAACTGCACCGCTTGCCACATGATCGACAAGCGCAAATACGGCCCGAAGATGACGGAAGTGGCCGAGAAATATGCGGGCGACGAGGCCGCGGTGAAGAAACTCGCCGCAAAGATCAAGGCCGGTGGTGCCGGCGTCTGGGGCGAAGAGCCGATGCCTCCGCAGCCGCATGTGTCCGATGCCGATGCGCGCACGCTCGCGGAATCCATCCTGGCGCTGAAGTAAGCTCCAGCGACGAAATAGCAGCAGGCGGGCGAGTCACCGGCGGCCTCAGCCGCCGATGACCAGCCCGGCTCCGGGACTCGCGGTCACGCGACCGGCCTTGTCCTCCAGCACCACGTCGACCTGCCAGGCGCGCGCTGCCGCCATGACTTTCGACGGCGGCAGCATGAAGAACACCTTGGTCATTGCGTCGGCCAGCGCGCAACGCGACGCGATGACCGTTACGGATGACCAGTGGGTCGGCGAGTAGCCGGTGTGCGGATCCATGATGTGATGGTGGCGCCGGTCGGCGCTGAACGCCATGTGCACATCCGACGAGGTGGCGATTGCCCGGCCACCGACCTCCAGCACCGCCAGTGGCGGCTGCGCAGCCGGTTCCGCTGCGGCGGCAGCAGGCTCGACTCCGAATCTCCATGGGCGCCCGGACGGCGCCAACCCGAGCACCGCCGTTTCCCCGCAGTCGATCATGGCGTGCCGCACGCCGAAAGCGCCGAGGGTGGCGCGCACGCGGTCGGCCGCCCATCCCTGCGCGATGCCATTCAGCGACAGCGCCATGCCGGAAAGTGGCAGGCGAACCTCGGCTTCGGCGGCTTGCACGGCATGCCAGCCGACCAGCCGGCGCGCCTGCTCCAGCACGCGCGGCGATGGCAAGCCGCCGTCCGCGCGGGCCCGCGACCAGGCTTGCCAGTAGGGCTGCACGGTGATGTCGAATGCGCCGCCGCTGTGCTGCGACACATGCCGCGCCAATCGCAGCACGGCCAGCAGTTGCGGATCCGGCTGCCGCAGCCGGCCGCTGCGGTTCAAGCGGCACAGCGCGCTGTCGGGATCGAACAGGCTCATCAGCCGCTCAACGCGCCGGATCTCCGCCACGCAGGCATCCAGCGCCGCCTCCACCCGGTCGGGCTGCTCATGGGCAGCCCGCAGCCACAGCGTGGTGCCGAAGCCGAGCAGGGCACGCTCGCGCCACGCGAGCGCCTGCGCCGGCATCGCGGCCGCTGCAAGCGGCACGCCGCCCAGCGCGAGGCCGGCCAGTCCGAGGCTCCAGCGCAAACAGTCGCGACGCTGCATCATGCACCCTCCGTTTTCACGAACTCGACCACCTGTACCGTCGGCCGCTTCTGTGCGCGGATCAGCGGCAGGCAGCGCTGCGGATCCTGGTAGATGGACACGCAATCGAGGCACTGAAAGCATTCGCTGTACTGGATGCGGCCGTCGCTCGCGATGGCCTGATACTCGCAGCGGTGGCGGCAGGACTGGCAGGGCTGGCCGCACTCCTCGCGGCGCGGCAGCCATGACCAGCGCTGCAGCCGGCCCATGCAGGCCAGCGCCGCGCCCAGCGGGCACAGGTAGCGGCAGTAGCCGCGGTAGATGAAGAGCCCGAACGCGAGGCAGGCCGCAGCCCAGGCGACGTAGGGCCAGTCGCGCACAAAGTAGAAGCTGATTGCCGTTTCGAAGGGCTCGACCTTGACGGCCTGTTCCGCGAAATCCGGCGCCGCCTTGACGGCGACGAGGATCAGCGCCAGCACCGCGTACTTGACCCACTTCAGCCGGGCATCGACCACGGTGCGCAGCCGCCTCTGCTGCAGCCCGAGCCGCCGGACGAGCATGCTGGCCAGTTCCTGCAGCGCGCCGAACGGGCACAGCCAGCCGCAGAACGTGCTGCGGCCCCAGAACAGCAGGGTCACGCCGGTGAAGGTCCACAGGATGACGCTCATCGGGTCATTCAGCATGAAGCCGAGATCGCCACCGCCGGACAGCGACTCCAGCGCCGCCGTGACGTTGATGATGGTCAGCTGGCCCTGCGCATACCAGCCGACGAAACCGAGCGTGAACAGCAAGTACGCCGTGCGCAGCATTGCCAGCCTGCGATCGGTGGCGCTCGTTTGCCGCAGCCGCACCAGCATTGCCGTCAGCAGCGCCAGGCCGGCGACCAGCACCGCGATCTCGGCGGCGCGGCTCTGCCACACCTTCATCCAGTCGAGCGCCATCCAGTCGGTGTACAGCCAGCCGTAGGCCTGCACGCGCCAGCCGTGATAATCGTGGTTGATCCGCAGCATGCGCTGCTCGAGTTTGCTCAGCACATGGTTCGTGCCGAATTTGCGGCTGAAGCGGAACGCGAGCTCGAACGGCTTCGACGGATCGAACGCCGCCGCCTTGTCGATGATGAACAGGTGCGCGCGGACCCGCTCCGGATAGCCGGGCATGGCCAGCGCCTTTTCGTACGGCAGCGCGCGCAGCGCGATCGGCCTGCCGTCCTGCCGCAAGTCGACGGCGAAAGGCTCGCGGGCACGGATCGCCTCGTCATCGGCATCGACCAGCGGGCCGCTCTCCGTCACCAGCAGCACATGCGCGGAGCGGCGGTTGCCGTTCAGGTAGCGCCACCCGTCTCCGTCGACGAGGCTGTGGCCCACCACCGGCTGGGTCAGCACCGCTGTATGCAGCGTCAGCGCGGTCTCCTCCGGCTGCCCCGGCGCGCGCGCATCGGCGCCGGCGGCCCGCGTGCCGGCAAACTGCCGTTCGATGTCCTTGCGCGTGAACACCGTGGTCCCGACCATGCCGTGCGCTCGCAGCGAATCCCAGCCCAGCCGGCGGGTGTGTTCGGTCGTGCTGCGCTTGCGCGGCACGGCGCTCTCGCTCAGGCCGAGCTTGGCCACGGCGATATCGGCGGCCGACAGGAGGATGGTGCGGTTGATCGATCCCGCGGTGACGGTACCGCTCTTGACGCCCTGCAGTTCGGCCGCTGCATCGTCGCGGCTGGTCTGGCCGGTGTAGTCCAGCACGCGCACCGAATGCCGCACCGACAGGTCCTGGTATTGCGCCACGAAATTCGACAGCCGCGCGGTGCCGGTCGGATTGGTGAAGAAGGGTTCGCGGTGCTGCAGCAAGCGCAGTTCCATGAAGCTGCCCGACGAGTCCATCGCGACCAGTACGTTGATCGGTTTGCCGCTGTAGCCGCGCACGGGCTTGAAATCGATGGTTTCGAACGCGTAGCCTGTCAGCCGGGGCTTGCCCTCCGACCCGCCGCCGTCCCTGGCGAACAGCGGATAGACCGGCAGCGCGGCATCGACTTCGCCAACGACGAATTGCCCGTCGAGCAACTGCTCCACCTCGATGCGGCTCAGCGAGCCGCCCTCTGCCGGCAGTCCCAGCAGCGCGAGCATCAACCCGGCGGCCCGCATCAGGTGTCGAATCGAGTCGATCATGTGGTTTGCCTGTCCTGTTCCGCCGTGGCTGCCCCTGCGCCACGCTATCCCCGCTTGGACTACAAGCAATTAATCTGCCACAAGCACTGAGCATTATCAAAGCGCTACCTTGGTGCAGCCCGACGAGCACCGCCATAGAAGAGATCAATAAATCAGGGTGAATTGATTGAAATTCATATGTTGATTTTATTTCTCCTGCGCACAGGATGTGGGTTCGAGCGCGATGGCGACCATCGCTTCTATGCAAGCCGAGTTCATTGCAGGGCGCGCCCGTCTCGTCGCGGCAGCGCGCGCAAATAACAAGAACAGCGGGGGAGACAGCAATGCATTCCGAGCAAAGGCGGCATATCGAGACGGTCATGCAGCTGGCAGGAGCGGGATCGTCCGCTGCGTCCGCCCTGCGCCACGACGAAATCATTCGCGACTCCTGGCTGCGCTGCGTGCACCAGCACGGGCTCGACCCGACGCGCATGCAGGAAGCCGTCATCCGTCCGGCGCACCTGGTGCGCGAGCAGCAGGACCGGCTCGAGGATTTCCTGCAGATCGCGCGCTACGGCCTCGAATCGCTGTACCAGCTGGTGTCGGGACTGGGCTATGTGGTGCTGCTGACGAATTCGCGCGGCGTCACCGTCGATTTCATCGGCGACCTGCAAATGGATCCAGCATTGCGCAAGGCCGGGCTGTACCTCGGGTCGGACTGGAGCGAACAACTGGTGGGCACCAATGGCGTGGGTACCTGCCTCAGCACCGGCGAGGCGCTGGTCGTGCATCTCGACGACCATTTCGACGCCACCCACATACCGCTCACCTGCACCGCTGCGCCGATCTACGACCCGCTCGGTGAAATGACGGCCGTGCTCGACATCTCGGCGCTGACGGCGCCGTCGCACAAGGACAGCCAGCATCTTGCGCTGCAACTGGTGAAAATGTATTCGCACCAGATCGAGACCGCGCACTTCCTGTACCGCTACCGGCAGGACTGGATCCTGCGGCTGTCCGCCGCGCCGGAATTCCTCGAGGTGAACCCCGAGTATCTGCTGGCGATCGATACCGCCGGGCGCGTGATCGGCCACAACCACCGTGCGCAGCGCCTGTTCGGCGAGACAGGCATCTGCGGCCTGCTCGGGCGGCGGGTCGACGAATTGCTGAACGTCGCAGTCGATGACTTGCCGCGTTTCGTGTCGGTGCAGCCGGCAGATCGGCGCGCCGTCATCCTCGCCGGCACCAAGCGGCTCTTGTTTCTGTCGGTGCTCACGCCGGGCCGCGTGCATGCATCCGGCGCGCATGCGCGCTCGCAGCCGTCGCTGCCCCCGGAACTGGCCGCGCTGTCGGGCGGCGACCCGGAGATCGACCGCCAGGTCGAACGGGCGGCAAAGCTGATCAACTCGCCGATCAGCATCCTGATCCATGGCGAAACCGGCACCGGCAAGGAGTTTTTCGCGAAGGCGATCCACATGAGCAGCGCCCGCCGCAAGGGGCCATTCGTTCCGGTGAACTGCGCCGCCATACCTGACGCCCTGCTCGAGAGCGAGCTGTTCGGCTATGCGCCCGGCAGCTTTTCCGGCGCGTCGACGAAGGGCAAGCGCGGCCTCGTGCAACAGGCCGACGGCGGCACGCTCTTTCTCGACGAGATCGGCGACATGCCCAGGCCGATGCAGGCCAAGCTGCTGCGCGTGCTGTCCGAGCGCGAGGTATTCCCGGTCGGCGCGGTCGATGCGGTGCCGGTCAACATCCGCGTGATCGCCGCCACCCACTGCGACCTCGAGGCCATGGCCCGCCGCGGCGAGTTCCGCGACGACCTCTACTATCGGCTTTGCGGCGCCCGCTTCGTGCTGCCGGCGCTGCGCCATCGGAAGGACCGCGACTGGGTCATCGACCAGATTCTCGAGCGGACCGGACACAAGCACGAGTCGGCGCGACCGGACATCGATGCCGCGGCACGCGAGGCGCTGCTGCAGCACGACTGGCCAGGCAACCTGCGCGAAGTCGCCAACGTGATCGAATACGCGGCTACCGTCTGCCAGGACAACATGATCACGCTGGCCGACCTGCCGGAGCACTTCGGCCGCACGGGCGGCAGAGTCGCGGCCGACCCGCGCAGCGAACTTTTTCCGACAGGCGTGCGCTCCGAAGCGGCCGAGTTGCTGGCCACGATGAAATCGACGCGCTGGAACGTGACCGCCGCTGCCGCCGTACTCGGCGTGTCGCGCGTGACCCTGTACCGCAGGATGAAACGCTTCGGCATCTCGCCGCCCACGTGATGCGGTGAGGGCATTTACACAGTTACAGGTGTTAATCGTCCGGGTGTAACAGTCACGCCCGGGTCCAGCACTCCGGCTGCCTCGGCCACCGCAATTGCCCGTCCTACAGCCGCAGATATTCCACGCAGGCATGACCCTTGCACTACCCGCCATGCCGCGCTCCGGCCGGTTCGCAAAGACGCAAGCTGGTGTCGCTTCAAGCATCGGGCGGCCAGGCCGCCGCCGATGCGGGATTGTGAGTCGTTGAGTGGTTGCTTTGCCCATCCAAACAACAGGAGACTGCAATGACGGAAAAACAGAGACCCTTTTTCGGGGTATCGATGACTGATCGGGAGTTCGACGAATGCCTGCCGGCGGACGAGGTGGCGTTCCGTTCTCCGGTGCCGACCCAGATCGTGTCGAACGGCGAGTACAACCCGCTGCCGCAGACGGAAAAGCAAAAGAAGGTCGAGTTCCTGATCAAGGAGATGGCCGACAAGGAAGCCAAGCGCCACAACATGAGCCGCCGCCAGTTCCTGGCCACCTCGTCGGGGATGGCGACCGCCTTCCTCGCGATGAACCAGGTCTACGGCACGGTGTTCGAGGTCGATGAGGCCGAGGCGAAGGATATGGATGCCGCCGGCGACCGCAAGGCGAAATACAAAGGCCAGTTCATCTTCGACGACCAGACCCACTTCATCCGCGACGACTTCAAGGAAGAAGGCCTGCTCGGCCTGACCAAGTGGGCCGAAGGCGCGCAGGTGAACCCGAACATCAACCATGTCCCGACCACGCTGGCGCGCTACAAGATGGACAACTACCTTAAGGAGATCTTCCTTGATTCGGACACGACGATCGCGCTGCTGTCGGGCGCCCCGTTCGACGACCCGAACTGGTGGCTGCTGTCCAACGACGCCATCCAGAACGCCTGCCGTGCCGTCAACAAGATGGCCGGCAGCGTCCGTATGCTCGGCCACTCGGTGATCACGCCGAAGTATCCGAACTGGATGGACGAAGTCGACCGCGCGATCGCCGAGCTCAAGCCGGTCTCGTGGAAGTCGTACACCATCGGCGATCCGTTCGGGCCGTCGAAGTTTGCATGGCGCCTCGACGACGAGAAGCTGATGTACCCGTTCTACGAGAAGGCGATCAAGGCCGGCATCAACACCATCTGCATCCACAAGGGCCTGATGCCGCGCGACTACGAGAAGGCTTTCGCCGGCACCTGGGAACACGCGACAGTCAACGATCTCGGCAAGGCCGCGAAGGACTGGCCGCAGATGAACTTCGTGATCTACCACGCGGCGCTGCGTCCGTGGCTGGCCGACAAGCCGGACCAGGAAATGGCGCAGTTCGAGAAGAACGGCTACATCCAGTGGTCGACCGATCTCGCGCGCATCCCGGAAAAGTTCGGCGTGAACAACGTGTATGCCGAACTCGGCTCGGTGTTCGCCAGTACCGCCGTCACCGACCCTCGCTTCTGCTCGGCCTTCGTCGGCCAGCTGGTCAACCTGATGGGTCCGGACCGCGTGGTCTGGGGCACGGACTCGGTCTGGTACGGATCGCCGCAGTGGCAGATCGAGGCGATGCGCCGGCTCGAGATCCCGGACGACATCATGAAAAAGCAGAACTGGAAGATCAAGCTCGGCGACGGACGCGGCACCGTCAAGAACAAGATCTTCGGCCTGAACTCGGCCAAGCTGTATCGGCTCGACGCGCAGAAGATCGCGGCCGATGCACGCGCGTTCGACAATGACATGATCGCGCAGATGAAGGCCGAGTACCTGGCCATGGGCGGCGAGCGCAGCAATGCGGCCTATGGTTACGTTGCCAAGCACGGACGCGAGTTCGAGGAAGGCTGACGCGAAGGACGGGCGCCGCGGCAAGGGCGGCGCCCGCCGCCGGGCTGCGGCAGGCGGCGCGACATGGAGGGCATGGAATGATGAAAAGGCTCATGATGGGTTCGCTTGTGCTGGCTCTGGTGGCAGGCGCCACCGGCGCTGCCGACGACAAGAAGACGCGCGTCGGCACCTGCGACGATGCGAAGAAGCAGGAGGCGTATTTCTGCGACAAGAGCAATGCTGCCAACGATTCGATGGTGGCGCTCGGCACCGCTTGCCGGAACGCGAAACTGAACGTGAAGGAAGCTTGCGAGGGCATTGTGGAAAAGGACACCGAGTACAAGTCCTGCAAGATGGAGCAGAAGTGCTGATGTCCGGGCATTGAAGAAAACATCCTCCCGCCTCGCCGCCGGGGTTTTGGGGTGTCACTGCGCGAGGTTGCCGGCAGGCCGCACCTGCCGGCCTTTTTCTGCGGCGCGCCCGGACGGGAGACAGCGTAAGGATGGCAGACGACTGATGAAAAAAACGATGACGGCAAGAACATGGCCGGCTGCCGCGCTGCTGCTGGCAGCGGCGCTGGCGCCGGCGGGCGCGGCGGAGCCGGGCAGCAGTTTCCGCGACTGCGACGCCTGTCCCGAGATGGTGGTGCTGCCGGCCGGCGAATTCACGATGGGCTCCGACAAGGCCGAGAGCGGGCATCTGGACGAAAAGCCGCAGCGCACGGTAAAAATGGCGAAGCCGTTCGCGGTGGCCCGTTATGAGTCGAGTTTCGCCGAATGGGACGCCTGCGTGGCGGACGGCCAATGCCCGCGGGCGGACGATGCCGGTTTCGGACGCGACCGGCTGCCGGCGATCAATGTATCCTGGACCGACGCCAAAGCCTATGTCGGATGGCTGTCGGCCAGGACCGGCAACAGGTACCGGCTGCTGAGCGAGGCCGAGTTCGAGTACGCGGCGCGCGGCGGCACCCGGACGGCATGGTTCTGGGGCGGGAATGCCGACAAGGCGCAGGCCTGCAAATTCGCGAACCTGCACGACGAGGCCGGCAAGCAGGCGCATCCGAACTACGTGTGGTCGCATGCGCTGTGCGACGACGGCGCGGCCGAAAACGCGCCGACCGGCAAGTACCAGCCCAATCCGTTCGGCCTGCACGACATGCTGGGCAATGTGCGCGAATGGGTGGAAGATTGTCACCAGACCGGCTATGCGGGCGCGCCCGACGATGGCTCGGCGCGGCCGCATGCCGGCGAGTGCGCCAAGCGCGTGGTGCGCGGCGGCGGCTGGATCGACGGCCCGTCCACCGCGCGCGCCGCCTATCGCTATTCGGAGGCAGAGGGAATGCGCAATTACCAGTTGGGTTTCCGGGTCGCGCGCGACTTGCCATGACGCTGCCCGGCACAGCTCGCGCACGGATGGCCGTCACGGCGGCAGTGGCGTTCGCGGCGCTGGCGCTGCCGTTCGCGGTCGAGACGCAGGTGCTGCGCTCGGCGCCCAAACCGGTCAGGCCGGACGAGGTGTACCTGCAGCCCGTACCGGGGCTCACGCACCAGCAGCTGCAGAAGTTCAAGGCCGGCGAAAAGCAGTTTCGGGCGCCGTGGGTCGTGTTTCCGCTGCTGGGCGGCGAGTGGGGGCTGGGGCCGACCTTCCTTGCGACCTCCTGCGTCGGCTGCCATGTGCAGGGCGGCCGCGGGCGCACCTTCGACGAGCCCGGCGCCATCGTGTTCCAGCAACTGCTGCGGCTGTCGGTGCCGGGCGAGGGCGCCGACGGCGGGCCGAAGCCGCATCCTGATTACGGCGATCAGCTGCAGGTGTTCGGCGTCAATGTCGGCCTGAAAGAGAACCTGAAGCCCGGCGAGGCGGAGCTGTACGTGGACTGGATCACGCAGACCGTCACCCTCCGCGACGGCACCGTGGTCGAACTGCGCAAGCCTTCGGTCCGGATCGAGAAACCGAATTTCGGGCCGATCGACGAGAAGGTGATGACCTCGCTGCGCAACACGCAAGTGGTGTTCGGCATGGGCTATCTGGAAGCCGTCTCCGAACAGGACATCCTGCAACTGGCAGAGCTGCAGAAGGCGCAGGGGCTCAACGGCCGTCCGAACTACGTGCGCGACGATATCGGCCAACGGACCGCGCTCGGCCGGTTCGGCTGGAAGGCGAACCAGCCCAGCATACGGCAGCAGATCGTGGCCGCCTTTCATGGCGACATGGGCGTGACCTCGTCGCTCTACATCGAGGAAAACTGCCCGCCGGCGCAGGAAGCCTGCCGCGCCATGCCGCCGGGTAACCGGCCCGAGTTGCTCGACTATGCATGGGACGACCTTGCGTTCTGGTCGGTCGCGCTGGATGCGCCGCCGCAGCGCAACCAGGACAGTCCGGCGGTCAGGCGCGGCGAACAATTGTTCGCCGCGGCGACCTGCGCGCACTGCCATGTGCCCGAATTGAAAACCGGCAGTTTCCCGCTGCTGCCGCAACTGTCCGGCAAGCGTTTTCGTGCGTACACCGACATGCTGCTGCACGACATGGGCGAAGGCCTCGCCGACGGACGGCCGGACTTCAAGGCCGGGCCGCGCGACTGGCGCACCGCGCCGCTGTGGGGCATCGGCGTGTCGCGGCAAGTGAACGGCAGCGTCAGCCTGCTGCATGACGGGCGCGCGCGCAACGTGGTCGAGGCGATCCTCTGGCACGGCGGCGAGGCGCAACGCGCGCGCGATGCCTTCGCGGCCATGAGCCGCGAGGAGCGCGACGCGCTGGTCGAATTCGTGAATTCGCTGTGAGGCGTGCAGTGACTTCCATCCTCAGCCGTCGCGAGA
The DNA here is from genome assembly GCA_023653025.1 of Burkholderiaceae bacterium. GTDB lineage: Bacteria > Pseudomonadota > Gammaproteobacteria > Burkholderiales > Burkholderiaceae_D > Pernthalerella. Next base: position 1,366 of record JAMNXS010000042.1, on the reverse strand, counting down.
AACTGGTCTACCTCGGGCTGGCATTTGTTGCCTACCTGCTGTTTCGCCACCTGCTCGGGCCGCTGGCAGGGCTGGACGGGTGGCGGCTGACCGTCGCTGCCTACGGCTTCGCGGTAGCTGCCGCCACCGGCTACCTCTACCACCGGCTGCGGCCGCGCGGCCCGCGGCCGGCCCGCGAGGAGTGAACGATGCGCTTGCAGACGGCTGTCCTGTGTTCCCTCCCGCTGTCCCTCCTGCTGACGGCAGGACAGGCGGCCGCCCGCTGGGTCGAATACGGCGACAATGGCAAGGCCACCTTTCATTACGACGACCAGAGCATACGTGCGCGCGGCGCCACGGCGATCGTCGACGAGATGCTGAACTACGGCTTTCCGCTGCGCGGCGTGCTCTCGAACCGCTCGACCAAGGAATTCGACTGCCTGCAACAGAAGTTCCGCTACCTGTCCGGGGAGTTTTACTCCGAGCGCGATCTGGGCGGCAAAAAGATCAGCGAAAGCGGCGGCGAGGACGAGGCCTGGCGGCCGGTGGTGGAGGGGACGCAGAACGAACAATTGATGCGCATCGCCTGCGGCACGGCATCCTGAGCCGGGGCAGCAGCGGGGAGGGCAAGATGATCGATCTCGGGCTGGGCAAGCTGATGGTGGTCGGGGCTGTGGCCATGATCGTGGTCGGCCCCGAGCGCCTGCCGACGGTGGCGCGGATGGCGGGCAAACTTTACGGCCGCGCGACGGCCTACCTGATGCAGTTGAAAGACGAGGTCGGTCGCGCGGGCATCGCGCAGGAGGCCGGCGGGCTGGCGCAGGAACTGAAGGCGGCCGTGAGCGACCCGGTCCGGACGCTGGCCGACGACCTTGCCGAAGCCGAGCAGGATTACAGCGCGGCGATCGCGGAGGCGAATGCCGCGTTTTCCGATCCGGTGCCGGCGTCGGACTCGCACTGGCAGGCAGCGGCCGCCGCGCCGGGCGGCACGCCGGCGGCGAGCCGCCGGCCCGAGACCGAGGGGCGGGCGCGCCGCCATCGGGTGCGCATGAACGACAAGCCATCGTCGGCCGAGCGCTGGTTCAGGCTGCGCAAGATTTATCGCGACCGCATCGGACCGCGCGCGCCCGCGCCCATCGTCGTGCCGGCGCGGCCGCGCGGTCCGGAAGGCATCTGGAAAATCAGCTGAAGGTCGGGGCGGGAAGCCGCGCCGGCCGGCTCAGGCGCGACCGTACATCACATTGATCCGCGCCACGTACTTCGCCACCGCGCCCTGCACGCGGCAACCCTCGTGCAGCACGCTCTGCGGGCCGAAGCCGTGGCGGAAGAAGAGGGCGGAGCCCTTGGTCGGCGTGATGTCCACATGGCCGGCATCGGGGCGGAACAG
>JAMNXS010000041.1 GCA_023653025.1 Burkholderiaceae bacterium | reverse complement strand
GCTGCCGAGTCGGTTCGCACCGCCGCGGCGGAGCTGGGCTACTGGCGCTGGCGCTTCCTGCGCGATGCCGTCGATCTGGACGCCCTCGAGCCGGTGCCGCATACCGCTTTTGCCGCCAGCCTGTCGGTGCAGGCCGTCGATCTGCGGCGACCGCCGTTCGACGCCGAGGCCGATCTGTGGCAGCACCCGACCCAGTATGCGGCGACGCAGGACTTCGGGCGCGTCGCGCGCGAGGCAGGCGTCGGCGCGATCATCTACCGCTCGGTGCGCGATCCGTCGCCTGCCTGGTGCGTTGCCCTGTTATCGCCGGCCGGGTTCGCCGAGTCCCGGCCTCTGCCCGGGGCGCAGACCTGGTATCTGCCAGTGTCGCAGCGGGCAGTGACCTGGCGGCGCGAGGCCGAGGCGATGACTTTCCTGGTCGAGACGTGGCAGGATGGTGGCCGACGTCCGCCACATTAGGGGCCGAGCTTAAAACGCCTCGTCGTCGGCGAGGTAGCGCCACTGCCCGACCGGGAGCTTGCCCAGCTTCACGCGTCCTATGCGCACCCGCTTCAAGCCGATCACCCTCAGTCCGACCAGTTCGCACATGCGCCGGATCTGGCGCTTCTTGCCTTCGCGCAGCACGAAGCGTAACTGATCGTCGTTCTGCCATGTCACCTGCGCCGGCAGCAGCGGCTTGCCGTCGAGCGAGAGGCCGTGGTTCAGCCGCCTGAGCTCGGCCTCGGGCAGGCGGCCCGGCTTCTGGTAGGTCACGCGCACCAGATATTCCTTTTCGATGCTGGTGTCCTCGCCGATCAGCTGTTTCGCGATGCGGCCGTCCTGCGTGAGCACCAGCAGTCCGACCGAGTCGATGTCGAGCCGGCCGGCCGGCACCAGGCTCTTCAATTGCGCGGGCGAGAACTGCAGCGGGGAGGTGTCCTCGGCCCAGCGGCTCTCGGACCGCACCAGCGTGAACGCCGGCTGGTAGCCGTCCTCGGCCTGGCCGCTGACGTAGCCCATCGGCTTGTTCAGCAACACCGTCACGCGTTTTGCTTGCTGGTCCCGGGCCTGCTTTTCGATCGTAATCTTCTGGTGCGGCAGCACCTTGCTGCCGAGCTCGGAGATCACCTGCCCATCGACCCGGACCCAGCCCTTGGCGATCCATTCGTCGGCCTCGCGGCGCGAGCAGAGGCCGAGTTCGGACATGCGTTTCGAGAGGCGGAGAGGTTCAGTCATGGTGGAGTGAGATAGTGGTGGATTTCGCCTGCGGCTCTATCCACCCTACGGTATCGCGGTAATGTTTTTTCAATTGGTAGGGTGGATAGAGCCGCAGGCGAAATCCACCATCATATTCGTCACACCCTCAGCGCATCCAGCAAATCCGATTCCAGCGCAATCTGCGAGCGCGCATTTGACAGCATCGGCCCGTCGACGAGGAACACGTCCTCGACCCGCTCGCCGAGCGTGGTGATCTTGGCGGTGTGCAGATTGACCTTGTAGCGCGCCAGCACGCTCGAGATCGAATACAGCAGCCCGGTGCGGTCGCTGGCCGAGATCGACAGCAGGTAGTACTGCCCGCGCTCATCCGGCTGCAGATGTACCGTCGGCGTGATCGGGAAAGTGCGCGACAGGCGCGACAGCCTCGGCTTGGCGGGCAGCGGCAGGTCGCGGTCGGCCTCGAGCCAGCGCGACAGGTCATGCTCGATCAGCGTGATCAGTTCGCGGTAGTTGTCGGCGAAAGTCGGCTCGCTGACGATGAAGGTATCGAGCGCATAGCCGTTGCGCGTGGTCTGTACCTTCGCCTGCAGGATGCTGAAATTCTTCTTGTCGAAGTAGCTGCACAGGCGGGCGAACAGGTCGAGTCGGTCGCGCATGTAGACCACCACCTGCAGGCCTTCGCCGGCCGGGCCGAGACGACAGCGTACGATGGGTTTTTCGCTGTCGACATGCCCGGCCAGCACGCGCGTCTGCCAGGCGATCTCCGAGGCGTCGTGGCGCAGGAAATAGCCGACGTCGAGGCTCTTCCACAGGGCCTCGTGCACGTCGCGCGGCAGGCCGAACAGACGCAGCGTGGCCAGCGCTTCCTGCTGCCGGTTTTGTAATTCGCGGTCGGACGACGGCTCCTCGCCGCCGAGCACGCGCAGGCTCATCCGGTACAGGTCCTCCAGCAGCTTGCTTTTCCAGGTGTTCCAGACCTTCGGGCTGGTGCCCCGGATGTCGGCCACCGTCAGCAGGTAGAGCGCGGTCAGCCGGCGCTCGGTCTTGACGGTCTTGACGAAAGCGCGCACGACGTCGGGATCCGACAAGTCCTGCTTCTGTGCCACCTGCGACATCGACAGGTGATGCTCGACGAGGAAGACCACGAGGTCGGTGTCTTCCTTCGACAGGCCGTGATCGCGGCAAAAGCGGCGCGCATCGACTTTGCCTAGCGTCGAGTGGTCGCCGCCGCGGCCCTTGGCGATGTCGTGGAACAGGGCGGCGATGTAGATCAGCCACGGCTGCGGGAAGTTCGCTATCAGCTGGCTGCAGAACGGATACTCGTGCGCATGCTCGGGAATCGCGAAGCGCCGCACGTTGCGCACCACCATCAGGATATGCTGATCGACCGTGTACACATGGAACAGGTCATGCTGCATCTGGCCGATGATGCGCCGGAAATTCGGCAGATAGCGGCCGAGGATGGACAGCTGGTTCATCAACCGCAGCGTCCGCGTGACGCCGGTTGGCGACTGCAGTATCTGCAGGAACAGCGCGCGGTGCTCCGGATGGCGGCGGAACGCCGCATCGATGCCGAAGCGCGCATGCCAGAGCGCCCGCTGAGTGCGTGCGGTCATGCCCTTGAGTTCACCGCGCACTTGCAGCAGGCGGAAGACGTCGAGCATGGCCGACGGGGTTTCGTCGAACACGCGGTCGTGCGCGATGTCGATCATGCCGTTCACTTCGTTGAAGTGCCGGTTCACCGGACGCGACACGCTGGCCTGGGGGAACAGATGGGCCTCGATGTTCTGCAGCAGGATGGTGTTGAGCTGGGTGACTGCTTTTGCCGCCCAGTAGTAGCGCTGCATCAGCACCTCGCTGGCGCGACGCTCGCCGGTGGCGACAAAGCCGAAGGTCTCGGCGATCGGCCCCTGCAGGTCGAACACGAGGCGGTCCTCGCGTCGCCTTGCCATCAGGTGCAGGCGGATGCGTATGTCCTTGAACGCGCGCTCCTTGGATGCCAGCTGGCGCGCCTCGGTCTCGGTGATCATGTTGCTGGCGGCCAGTTCGCGCCACGAACTGCCGAGTCCCGCGGCCTTCGCCACCCAGAGGATCACCTGCAGGTCGCGCAGCCCGCCGGGGCTTTCCTTGCAGTTCGGCTCGAGGCTGTAGGGCGTGTTCGCGTACTTCACATGACGCTGCCGCAGTTCGAGCACCTTGTCCTGGAAGAAGGCGCGCGCATCCATCGCCTGCGCGCAGCGGCGTCCGAGCTCGTCGAACAGCCGGCGGTTGCCGGTGACGAGGCGCGCCTCGAGTAGGCTGGTCTGAACGGTGATGTCGGCCGCCGACTCGCTCAGGCATTCGTCGATCGTGCGTATGCTGTGGCCGATCTCGAGCCCGAGGTCCCACAGCAGCTGGACCAGCTGCTCGAGTTTCTCGCGCATCGCGTCGTCGGCCGCCTGCGGCAGCAGGATCAGCAGGTCGATGTCGGAGCCGGGGAACAGTTCGCCTCGGCCGTAGCCGCCGACGGCCAGCAGCGCTGCATCGGCCGGCATGGCGAAACCTTGCCAGGCGCGCGTCATGACGAGGTCGGCGTTCTGGCACATGCGCCTGAGCAGGCGCTCCGGCCGCCGATCCCGCTCATAGTCGGCGGTGATGGCTTGCCGGCCCTCCTTCAGTTGCTCCCGCAGCGAGGCGGACAGCGTCCCCATGTCAGGCAGCGCCGGCCGGCGCGCCGGCCGCTTGCTCCCGGATGAAGGCCGGCGGCGGTGGCGAGCCGGCGGACACCGTCAGCACCTCGAACCCGGACTCGGTGACCAGCACCGTGTGCTCCCACTGCGCGGACAGGCTGCGGTCGCGGGTCTTGATGGTCCAGCCGTCGCCCATCTCGCGGATCTCGCGGCGGCCGGCATTGATCATCGGCTCGACAGTGAAAATCATGCCGGGCACCAGTTGCTCCAGCGTGCCGGGGCGGCCGTAGTGCAGCACCTGCGGCTCTTCGTGAAACACCTTGCCAATGCCGTGGCCGCAGAACTCGCGCACCACCGAGAAACCCGCTTTTTCGGCATGCTGCTGGATCACGTGGCCGATGTCGCCCAGATGCGCGCCGGGGCGGATCTTCGAGATGCCCAGCCACATGCATTCGTAGGTGATGTCGCCGAGGCGCTTGGCGAGGATGGACGGTTCGCCGACGTGGAACATGCGGCTGGTGTCGCCGTGGTAGCCGTCCTTGATGACCGTGATGTCGATGTTGACCACGTCGCCGTTCTTCAGCACCTTGTCACCGGGTATGCCATGACAGACCACGTCGTTGACCGACGTGCAGATCGACTTCGGGTAGGGCGTGTAGCCGGGCGGGCAGTAGTTCAGCGGCGCCGGGATCGTTCTCTGCACGTTCACCATGTAGTCATGGCACAGGCGGTCAATCTCCGCGGTGCTGACGCCGGCCTTCACGTGCGGAGTGATGAAGTCTAGGACCTCGGAGGCCAGCCGCCCGGCGATCCGCATGGCTGCGATGTCTTCCGGGGTCTTGATGGTGATGTTGCCCATGGTGGAGATGCGTAGCCGCCGGCTGAGTGAGGCGGCGTTGAACAGGTCGGGAAAAGCAAAATTATAGTCGAGTATGGAGAGTGCCCATGGGGAGTGGCAGAGACGCTGGATCCCGGCCTGCGCCGGAATGCGGTTTGCAAGGCTGATTGGACTGAATTCTGTCATCTCGGCGCAAGCGGGAATCCAGCGTCTTTCCTCCGCATTGTTGCCGGGTTTGTATAACACCGGCGTTTTAGGGTAGACTTGCGGGTTAGCTTGGGTGCCAAAGAAGTTCGACGCCCCAAGCTGAACACGTTAATTTTTTGCAAATCGCGAGCCCGCGCCAAAAAGGGTGCCCGCGCCGGACCATCCGGCCGGGTTGCTGGCCGGGCTCAAGACCCAACCCTGGAGAAATCATGTCCGTTACCATGCGTGAAATGCTGGAAGCCGGTGTCCATTTCGGCCACCAGACCCGCTTCTGGAACCCCAAGATGGCCCCGTTCATTTTCGGTCATCGCAACAAGATCCACATCGTCAACCTGGAAAAGACCATGGTCATGTTCCAGGAAGCGATGAAGTACGTGCGCCAGCTGTCGGCCAATCGCGGCACAATCATGCTGGTTGGCACCAAGCGCCAGGCGCGCGACATCATCGCCGCCGAGGCGCAGCGCGCCGGCGTCCCGTTCGTCGACCAGCGCTGGCTGGGCGGCACGCTGACCAACTTCAAGACCATCAAGACCTCGATTAAGCGCCTGAAGGACATGGAAGCGGCGATTGCCGACGGCTCCGTCGAAAAAATGTCGAAGAAGGAAGCGCTGATGTTCAACCGCGAACTGGACAAGCTGCAGAAGTCCATCGGCGGCATCAAGGACATGAACGGTGTTCCGGACGCGATCTTCGTCATCGACGTCGGCTACCACAAGGGCGCGATCACCGAGGCGGCCAAGCTGGGCATCCCGGTTATCGGCATCGTCGATACCAATCACTCGCCGAACGGCGTCACCTATGTGATCCCGGGCAATGACGATTCGTCGAAGGCGATCACGCTGTATGCGCGCGGCGTGGCCGATGCCATCCTCGAGGGCCGTGCGAACTCGGTCAACGAGCTGGTCGAAGCCGTCAAGGGCGGCGATGAGTTCGTCGAGGTCAGCGAACAGGCCTGATGCCCGCGTCGCACGCCTGACAGGCAATCAAGGGGCAACGCGTGTTCGCCCCTTTTTTTCGGGCAATTGACGGACGAGGCACCGTCGGTTGCGGCAACGAATGTTGATTCGGCCGCCTTTCGGGGCGGCAAAGTTTAGGAGATGAGCATGGCGGCAATTACTGCAGCAATGGTGGGCGAACTGCGCGCGAAGACCGATGCGCCGATGATGGAGTGCAAGAAGGCGCTGACGGAAGCCGATGGCGACATGGCCAAGGCCGAGGAAATCCTGCGCGTCAAGCTGGGCAGCAAGGCCTCGAAGGCGGCGTCGCGCGTGACCGCCGAGGGCGTGGTCGCGTCGTATATTTCCGGCGGCGCGGGTGCGCTGGTCGAGATCAACTGCGAAACCGATTTCGTGTCGAAGAACGACGACTTCCTGAAGTTCTCGAACGACATCGCAAAACTGGTCGCCGACAAGAACCCTGCTGACGTCGCCGCGCTGTCGGCGCTGCCGCTGGAAGGCAAGACCGTCGATGAGATCCGCTCGGCACTGATCGGCAAGATCGGCGAGAACATGTCGATCCGCCGCTTCCAGCGCTTCGAAACGCCGGCCAGGCTGGTGTCCTACCTGCACGGCACGCGCATCGGCGTGATGGTCGAGTTCGACGGCGCCGATGAGCAGGTCGGCAAGGACGTCGCGATGCACATTGCCGCTATGAAGCCGGTCGCGCTGTCGGCCGAACAGGTGCCGGCCGATCTGATCGAGAAGGAGCGTTCGGTCGCGACCCTGAAGGCGCAGGAATCCGGTAAGCCGGCCGACATCGCGGCCAAGATGGTCGAGGGCTCGGTGCAGAAGTACCTGAAGGAAGTCTCGCTGTTCAACCAGGCGTTCGTGAAGAACGACAAGCAGACCGTCGAGCAGATGCTCAAGGCTGCCAACACCACCGTCAAGGGCTTCACGATGTACGTGGTCGGCGAGGGCATCGAGAAAAAGCAGGATGATTTTGCCGCCGAAGTGGCCGCGCAAGTGGCCGCAGCAAAGAAAGGCTGATCAAGCAACGGGCCGCAAGGCCCGTTTTTTTGGCTGGCAGCCGCTACAATGGCGACCAGCACGCAAGTAACAATTTTCATAGCGAACGGCACACAAGGGAGCAATGCGCATGTCCACCCCCGCTTACAAGCGCGTCCTGTTGAAACTCTCCGGCGAGGCCCTGATGGGCGACGATGCCTACGGGATCAACCGCGCAACGATCGAGCGCATGGTGGCTGACGTTTCAGATGTCGCAAAGCTGGGCGTCGAGGTGGCGATCGTCATCGGCGGCGGCAATATTTTCCGCGGCGTCGCCCCCGGCGCGCAGGGCATGGACCGCGCGACCGCCGACTACATGGGCATGCTGGCCACGGTGATGAATTCGCTGGCCCTGGCCGACGCAATGCGTCAGGCCGGCATGGTCGCCCGCGTGATGTCGGCTATCGGCATCGAGCAGGTGGTCGAGCCCTATGTGCGGCCGAAGGCCCTGCAGTACCTCGAAGAGGGCAAGATCGTGATCTTCGCCGCCGGCACCGGCAATCCCTTCTTCACCACCGATACCGCGGCCGCGCTGCGGGGCGCCGAGATCGGTGCCGAAGTGGTGCTGAAAGCCACCAAGGTCGACGGCATCTACAGCTCGGACCCGAAGAAAGACCCGTCGGCCACGCGCTACACGACCATCAGTTTCGACGAGGCGATCGCCAAGCACCTGCAGGTGATGGACGCGACCGCCTTTGCGCTGTGCCGCGACCAGAAATTGCCGATCCGGGTATTCTCGATCATCAAGTCCGGCGCCCTCAAGAACGTGGTGCTGGGTCAGGACGAAGGCACGCTGGTGCACGTCTGACCGACGCCAACCCCCGACCAGATTCACAGGAGAGCAGCATGACCGTCGCCGACGTCAAGAAAAATACCGAGCAGAAGATGCAGAAGTCGATCGAGACGCTGAAGTCCGATCTGTCCAAGGTCCGTACCGGCCGCGCGCACACCGGTATCCTCGACCATGTCACCGTCGACTACTACGGCACGCCGACCCAGATCAACCAGGTGGCGAACGTGACGCTGATCGACGCCCGTACCATCGGCGTGCAGCCGTGGGAAAAGAAGATGATGCAGGCGATCGAAAAGGCGATTCGCGAGTCCGATCTCGGCCTCAATCCGGCCACTGTCGGCGAACTGATCCGCGTGCCGACGCCGGCGCTGACCGAGGAGCGGCGCAAGGAGATGGTCAAGCTCGTCAAAAACGAGGGCGAAAACGCGAAGATCGCCGTGCGCAACATCCGCCGCGACGCCAACGAAGGGCTGAAGAAGCTGTTGAAGGACAAGGCGATTTCCGAAGACGACGAGCGCCGCGCGCAAGACGACGTGCAGAAGCTGACCGACAAGTTCGTCGCCGAGATCGACAAGCTGACGGTCGACAAGGAAAAGGAAATCATGACAGTGTGAGCCGGTCGGCTGCCCGCTTCTGTCCTCTATCGTTCCCAGCACAGGCATCTTGATGAGCCCACCGAGTTCCACGCAGCAGATACCCGACGCCCCGCTGGTGCCGCAACACGTCGCCGTCATCATGGACGGCAACGGCCGCTGGGCGACGGCGCGCTACCTGCCGCGCGTGACCGGGCACGTCAAGGGCGTCGATGCGGTGCGCAACGTGGTGCGCGCCTGCGCGGAGCGCGGCATCGGCTATCTGACGCTGTTCGCTTTCAGCTCGGAGAACTGGCGCCGGCCGGCCGACGAGGTATCGACGCTGATGCGCCTGTTCTCCACCGTGCTCGAGCGCGAAGTCGGCAAGATGCACGCTAACGGCATACGCGTGAAGGTGGTCGGCGACCTGACCCGCTTCGATGCGCGGCTGCAGGAGCAGATCCGCGAGGCCGAGGAGAAGACCGCCGCCAACCGCGTGCTGACGCTGACCATTTGCGCGAATTACGGCGGCCGCTGGGACATCCTGCAGGCGACCAACCGCCTGCTGGCCGACAGGCCCGGCCTTGCGTCGGTCACGGAAGCCGACCTCGCGCCGTATCTGTGCATGGCGCACGCGCCCGAGCCCGACCTCTTCATCCGCACCGGCGGCGAGCAGCGCATCTCGAACTTTCTGCTCTGGCAGCTGGCCTATACCGAACTGTATTTCACCGACACGTTCTGGCCCGACTTCGATGCCGCGGCGCTCGATGATGCCATTCTGTCGTACCAGAAGCGCGAGCGCCGCTTCGGGCGGACCAGCGCCCAGCTGGTCGAAGTCAGGAAAGCGTCCTGATGCTGCGTCAGCGCGTGGTGACGGCAGTGCTGCTGCTGGCCTTGCTGGCTGCGGTGCTGGGCTCGGGTTCGTTGATCGCATTCCACCTGACGCTGGCCCTGCTCTTCGGCGCCGCGGTCTGGGAAGCGCTGCGGCTGTTCGGCGTGCGCGCCGCGCTGCCGCTGGCCGTGGCGGCCGCTGCGCTGCTGCCGCTGCTGGCCGATCGTGCGCCGGCAGAATGGACGCCGCTGGCGGCGCTCTGCGTGCTTCTCTGGGCGCTGCGCTTTGCGCCCGCGCTGCGCTTGGGCTTGCCGCCTGCCGGCGGGCCGCGCGGCACGCTGTTCACCGCCATCTACCTGATTGCGCTATTCGGTTGCTTCATCGCCATCGCCGGCCTGTGGCAGCACTCGGCGGCTTTTCTCGTTTCAGCCATGGCCATTGTCTGGGTGGCCGATATCGGCGCCTACTTTGCCGGCCGGGCCTTCGGCCGCCGCAAGCTGGCACCGGCGATCTCCCCCGGCAAGACCTGGGAGGGCGTCGCCGGCGGACTGATCGCGGTGCTGGCACTGGCTGGCCTCGCTGTACAGGTGCCGGCCCTGGCCGACAGCTTCCCGGCCGTGCTGCAGGCGCGGTTCGGCTGGCCGGCGTGGGTTCTGCTGATGGCGGTGTTCGTTGCCGCGAGCGTTGTTGGCGACCTGTTCGAGTCGATGATGAAGCGGCGCGCCGGCATGAAGGACAGCAGCGGCCTGCTGCCCGGGCACGGCGGCGTGCTCGACCGTATCGATGCGCTGATTCCCACCATGCCGCTGGCCCTGCTGCTCGGCTCCGGCGCCGGATGAATCTGCCGTCGCCCCAACCCGCTGCTGTATAGTTTCGCGCATGCAATCGATCACCATTCTCGGCTCCACCGGTTCCATCGGCCTGTCCACGCTCGACGTGGTCGCGCGCCATCCGGATCGCTACCAGGTTTACGCGCTGACGGCGCACAGCAAGGTCGATGAACTGGCCGCGCAATGCGTACGCTTCAGGCCGCAAGTGGCCGTGGTCGGCAGCGCCGAGGGCGCCGCCCGGCTGACGCAGCTGCTGCGCGGGCAGGGCGTAGCCACCGAGGTGGGCCATGGTGAGCAGGCCTTGTGCGCGGTGTCCGCCGCGCCGGAATGCACGACCGTCATGGCCGCCATCGTCGGTGCCGCCGGGCTCAGGCCGACATTGGCCGCAGCGGTCGCCGGCAAGAAGGTCCTGCTCGCGAACAAGGAAGCGCTGGTCATCTCCGGCGCGCTGTTCATGGACGCGATCGCAGCCAGCGGCGCGACGCTGCTGCCGATCGACAGCGAGCACAATGCGATCTTCCAGTGCCTGCCGCTGGACTACCGGCGCGCGCCACAGCATCATGGCATCCGCAAGATCCTGCTGACGGCCTCTGGCGGCCCCTTCCTCAACCGTGACGTATCCACGCTCGGCGACGTGACGCCGGAGCAGGCGGTGGCCCACCCGAACTGGAGCATGGGCCGCAAGATTTCCGTCGACTCGGCGACGATGATGAACAAGGGTCTCGAAGTGATCGAGGCACACTGGCTGTTCGGTGCGCCGCCGGAGCAGATCGAGGTCGTCATCCATCCACAAAGCGTGATCCACTCGATGGTGTCGTATGCCGATGGCTCGGTGCTGGCGCAACTGGGCAACCCCGACATGCGCACGCCGATTGCGCATGCGCTCGCATATCCGGAGCGTATCGACGCCGGCGTCGATCCGATCGACCTTGCGCGTATCGGCCAACTCGATTTCCGCAAGCCCGATGTCGAGCGTTTTCCGTGCCTGCGCATCGCGTTCGAGGCATTGCACGCCGGCGGCAGCGCGGCGGCCGTCATGAACGCAGCCAACGAGGTCGCGGTCGAAGCCTTTCTCGACCGGCAGGTCGGTTTCCGCCGTATTCCCGAGCTGATCGCGCAGGTGCTCGACCGGGTGCCGCAGGCACCGGTCGACGGGCTGGACAGCCTGCTCGCCCAAGACCAGCGCGCCCGCAGGTGCGCGCGCGAATTGCTTGTTGCCTGAATCCCTCAGGGAGACTCTCCATGGCCTTGTTGCAAACCGTTCTTGCTTTTGCGGTCGTCATCGGCGTGCTCGTGGTCATCCACGAACTCGGTCATTACCTCGTCGCCCGCTGGTGCGGCGTGAAGGTCCTGCGTTTTTCGGTCGGCATGGGCAAGGTGGTCTGGTCGCGCCGCTTCGGTCCCGACCAGACCGAGTGGGCGCTGTCGGCGGTGCCGCTCGGCGGCTACGTAAAGATGCTGGACGCGCGCGACGACGATGTCGGCGAGATCGCGGCCGGCGATGCCGCGCGCGAGTTCACGCGCCAGTCGGTCTGGAAGCGCATCGCCATCGTGGCCGCCGGCCCGCTGGCCAACTTCCTGCTCGCGATCGTGATCCTCGCCGGCCTGTATGTGCATGGCATGCCGGAGCCGGCTTCGCGCGTGGCGGTGTTGCCCGACAGCCCGGCCGCGCTGGCGGGACTGCGCAGCGGCGACCGTATTACCGCCGTCAACGACGTGCCGGTCCGTTCATGGGGCGAGTTGCGCTGGGAATTGCTGGAGTCGGCGATGCAGGGCCGGCCCGCTCGCATCGCGCTCCAGCGGCCTGACTCGCGCGGCGGCCAGGTACTCGACGACGCCGTGCTACCGATGCAATCGCTGACCGCCGGCGAGCTCGATGACGGCATGTTCGACCGGCTCGGCATCGACCTCGCGAAACCGCCGGCCCTGCTCGGCGAGATCATGGCCGGCGGCGCGGCTGCCGAGGCCGGCCTGCGCAGCGGCGACCTGGTTATGGCGGTCGATGGCAAGCCGGTTGCCGACGGTGCCCGCTTCATCGAACTGATGCAGGCTGCGCCAGGGCGTCGCCTCGAGCTCGACGTATTGCGGGACGGGCAGGTGGTGCGGCTGCCGGTGACTCCTCGGGCAGAAGGCTCCGGAGATCGTATGGTCGGGCGAATTCGCGCACAGGTCGACATGTCATCGGCCATGGTGATCGTGGATGCACCACCGGTCGAGGCGGTGGCGCGGGCGGTGCGCAAAACCTGGGACACCAGCGCGATGACGATCACGATGCTTGGCAAGATGTTAATGGGCGAAGCCTCGCTGAAGAACATCACCGGGCCCATCACCATTGCCGACTACGCGGGGCAGACCGCGCGTGTCGGCTGGATCAGCTTCCTGTCGTTCATGGCCTTCATCAGCATCAGCCTCGGCGTCATGAACCTGCTCCCGATACCCGTTCTGGATGGAGGGCATTTGTTGTATTATGCGCTGGAACTTTTTTCCGGGCGTCCACTGCCAGACCATATCAGCGCGCTCGCGCAACGTGCCGGGATCGGCCTGCTGATGGTGCTGATGGCGGTAGCGATGTTCAACGACATTGCCCGGCTGATCGGCTAGCCAGCATGCCGGCCCGGGGCCGACAAACGAAAACAATGTGTTGATGAAATCCGACCTCGAGCGCTTTGCGCTGCCGTTCCTTCCCCGCCTGATCGCTGCCGCCGTCTTCTCCCTCTGCGCCGGGCAGGCGCTGGCGATCGAACCTTTCACCGTCAGGGACATCCGCGTCGAGGGCATACAACGCACCGAGGCCGGCACCGTGTTCAGCTATCTGCCGGTGCGGGTCGGTGAAACCTTCAATGATGAAAAGGCCGCGGCCGCCATCAAGGCGCTCTATGCGACCGGCTTCTTCAAGGACGTACGCATCGAGGCCGACGGCGATGTGCTGGTGGTGGCGGTCGAGGAGCGGCCCGCGATCGCCAGCGTCGAGTTCACCGGCACGAAGGAATTTGACAAGGAGCAGCTGCGCAAGTCGCTCAAGGAACTGGGGCTGGGCGAATCCCGCATCCTCGACAAGTCGCTCGTCGACCGCGCCGAGCAGGAACTCAAGCGCCAGTACCTGACGCGCGGCCTGTATGGCGTTCAGATCACGACTACCATCACGCCGATCGAGCGCAACCGCGTCAATGTCAGCTTCGTCGTCGACGAGGGCGAAGTCGCGCGCATCAAGCAGATCAACATCACCGGCAACAAGGCGTTCAAGGAAGACGAACTGCGGGACCAGATCAAGCTCTCTACCTCGGGCTGGTTTACCTGGTACAGCAAGGCGGACCAGTACTCGAAGCAGAAGCTGGCCGGCGACATCGAGACCCTGCGCTCGTTTTACCTGAACCGCGGCTATCTAGAGATGCAGGTCGAGTCCACGCAGGTGTCGATCTCGCCGGACAAGAAGGGTATCTACATCACCGTCAACATCAGCGAGGGCCAGAAATACACGGTCACCGACGTCAAGCTCGACGGAGAATTGCTGGGCCGCGAAAAAGAGTTCGCGTCGCTGGTCACGCTGAAGAAGGGCGAGCCGTACTCCGGCGAGCGGATGAACGAAAGCACGAAGAAGATCAGCGAGCGCATGGGCGTGTTCGGCTACGCGTTTGCGAACGTCAATGCCGTGCCGGAGATCAATCGCGAAAAGGGCGAAGTCGCATTCACGATCTTCGTCGATCCGGGCAAGCGCGTGTACGTGCGCCAGATTAACATCGGCGGCAACGACCGCACGCGCGACGAGGTGATCCGCCGCGAATTCCGCCAGCTCGAAAGTTCGTGGTACGACGGCGACAAGATCCGCCTGTCGCGCGACCGCCTGGGCCGGCTGGGCTTCTTCACCAACACGGCCGTCGATACGGTCGAGATACCGGGCGTGCCCGACCAGGTGGATCTGGACGTGAAGGTGACCGAAAAGCCGACCGGCGCGATCATGGTCGGCGCCGGCTTCTCGAGCGCCGAGCGGCTGACGCTGACGGGCTCGATCAACCAGGCCAACGCTTTCGGCAGCGGCAACAACATCGGCATCAACGTCAACACCAGCAAGGTGTTCCGCACGATCGCCCTGAGCCACACCAATCCGTATTTCACTGAGGATGGCATCAGCCGAACCATCGATGTCTTCCTGCGCACCTCGCGCCCGCCGATCTTCCTGTCCAACGTCGATTTCCGTGTCGAGACCCGCGGTGGCAGCGTGAACTTTGGTGTTCCGTTCACCGAATTCGACCGTGTCTTCCTCGGCGTCGGCTACGAAGACACGCGCGTGACGACCTTTACCAACAGCCCGATCCGCTACCGGCGCTTCGTCGCGGACAACAACGACCTGCCGTTCAACGAGAGCGATTCGAATTCCGGCGTCGGCTTTGCGCAAACCACTTCGCTGCCGCTGACGGCCGCCTGGCAGCGCGACAACCGCGACAGCGCGCTGATCCCGACCAAGGGCCGCTACCGCCGCGCCAACCTCGAACTGGCCCCCGTCGGCACGGCCAACTACTACCGCGCCACTTATCAGGACCAGTACTTCTGGCCGGTGACGGACTCGATGACGCTCGCCCTCAATGGCGAGTTCAACTACGGCGCCGGCCTCGGCGGCGATCCGTACCCGATTTTCAAGAACTTCTACGCCGGCGGCATCGGCTCGGTACGCGGCTTCACGGCCGGCTCGCTGAACGTCAGCGGCGAGCGCGTCAGTGGCACGACGTTCCGTTTGCCCATTGGCGGCTCGGCGCGCCTGATCGCCAATGCCGAGCTGCAGTTGCCGTTCCCGGGCACCGGCATCGACCGCAGCCTGCGCTGGTTTACCTTCCTCGACGCCGGCCAGGTGTGGAACCCGCAGGACGGCCAGAACATTCGCCTGAACGATCTGCGTTACAGCATCGGTCTCGGCATCAGCTGGATTTCGCCGGTCGGCCCGCTCAAGCTGTCGCTCGGCTATCCGATGAATGCCAAGCCGGGCGATTTCGTTCAGCGCTTCCAGTTCCAGCTGGGTACCGGTTTCTGATGCCCGCAGTGGCATAATGACAGTTTGCACGACGGAGAATGATGTTGAAGCCTGTATTCAAAAAAGCAATGCGGATCCTCGCCGTCCTGGCCATCGTGGCCAGCGTTCCCGCGCCCTCGCTGGCGCAGGAACTGAAGCTCGGCTTTGTCAGCACCGAGCGCATTTTCCGTGACGCCGCGCCGGCCAAGGCGGCCACGGCCAAGCTCGAGCAGGAATTCTCCAAGCGCGACAAGGACCTGCAGGAACTCGCTGCCAAGGTGAAGTCGGCAGCCGAAAAGCTGGACAAGGAAGGCCCGGTGCTGTCCGACGCGGAGCGCAACAAGCGCCAGCGCGAACTGGGCGAGATGGACCGCGATTTCCAGCGCAGGCAGCGCGAGTTCCGCGAAGACCTGAACCAGCGTCGCAACGAGGAACTGGCAGTCGTGCTCGAAAAGGCCAACAAGGTCATCAAGCAGATCGCCGAGACCGAAAAATACGACCTCGTGCTGCAGGAAGCCGTCTATTTCAGCCCGCGCATCGACATCACCGACAAAGTGCTCAAGGCACTGAACAAGTAACAGGAAGACCGCCATGAGCACTCGACTGGGTGACTTGGTCGACAGCTTGGGCGGGGAATTAATCGGCGATCCCGCGCTGCTCATCGACGGGATCGCCCCACTGGACGCCGCGGGTCCTTCCCACATCACCTTTCTCTCCAACCCGAAGCTGCGCGCGCAGGCTGCAGCCACTCGGGCGGGCGCCCTGATCCTGTCGCGCGCCGATCACGAGAAACTGCAGGTTTATGCGGGTGCGCGCGTCCTGACCGACAATCCCTACGCCTGCTATGCGCGCGCTGCCCAGCATTTCGTCGCATTGAACGCGCTGCCGGTCGTGCCGGGCATCCATCCGCTCGCATCGGTCGATCCGTCGGCCACGGTGGCGCCCACGGCCGCCATCGGCCCGGGCGTCACGGTGGAGTCGGGCGCGGTCATCGGCGAGCATTGCATCATCGGCGCCGGCAGCTTCATCGGGCGCGATGCGCAGGTCGGCGCGCACACGCTGTTTCATCCGAATGTCAGTTTTCTGGCGGGATGCCGGATCGGGCAGCGCGGCGTGGTGCAGTCGGGCGCCGTGATCGGCAGCGACGGCTTCGGCTTCGCGAACGACAAGGGGCGCTGGATCAGGATCCCGCAGACCGGCGGCGTGACGATCGGCGACGACGTCGACATCGGCGCCAGCACCACCATCGATCGCGGCGCGCTCGATCCGACGGTGATCGAGGACGGCGTCAAGCTCGACAACCAGATACAGATCGCGCACAACTGCGTTATCGGCGCGCACACGGCGATGGCCGGCTGCGTCGGCGTTGCCGGCAGCGCGAAAATCGGCCGTCACTGCACGTTCGGCGGCGCGGCGATGGTGCTCGGGCACCTGACCATCGCCGACCATGTGCATGTATCGTCCGGCAGCCTCGTCTCGCGCTCGATTTCCGAGCCAGGACAGTACACCGGCTTCTACCCGCTGGCCAAGAATGCGGACTGGGAAAAGACCGCGGCCGTGGTGCGCCAGCTCGATGGCATGCGCGACCGCGTGCGCGAGCTCGAGAAGCAGGTCAGGCAGCTGCTTGGCGACAAAGATTCATCTTCCAGAGATTAGGCAAAACGACAATGAACAGCCTCGACATCAACCAGATCAAGCAATATCTGCCGCACCGCTATCCGCTGCTGCTGGTCGACCGCGTGCTCGACTGGGAATCCGGCAAGCGGCTCACGGCCATCAAGAATGTCACCGTCAACGAAGAATTCTTCAACGGCCATTTTCCGCACAAGCCGGTGATGCCGGGCGTGTTGATGATCGAGGCGCTGGCCCAGGCGTCCGCGCTGCTGGCCTTCCTCAGCATCGGACAGAAGCCGGATGACAACGCGGTCGTGTATTTCCTCGGCATCGACGGCGCACGTTTCAAGCGCCCGGTGGAGCCCGGCGACCAGCTGCGGATGGAGATCGAGATCCTGCGCCACGCGCGCGGTATCTGGAAATTCCATGCGCGCGCGCTGGTCGACGAGCAATTGGCGGTCGAAGCCGAACTGATGTGTACGATGCGCAGCATTGCCGAACCGGCCGCGGCCGACTGACCATGTCGACCATTCACCCGACGGCCATCGTCCATCCCTCCGCCCGTCTCGACAGCAGCGTCGAGGTCGGGGCCTACAGCCTGATCGGCTCCGAGGTCAGCATTGGCGCCGGCACGAAAATCGGCCCGCACGTGACGATCGAGGGACACACCACGATCGGCCGCGACAACATCTTCTTCCAGTATTCGTCAATCGGCGCCGCGCCGCAGGACAAGAAATACGCGGGCGAGCCGACCCGGCTCGAGATCGGCGACCGCAACACCATCCGCGAGTTCTGCACGCTCAATCGCGGCACGGCCCAGGATGCGGGCGTGACCCGGCTCGGCGACGACAACTGGATCATGGCCTATGTGCACCTCGCGCATGACTGCGTGGTCGGCAATCACACGATCTTCGCCAACAATGCGCAGCTCGCCGGACATGTGCATGTCGGCGACTGGGCGATACTCGGCGGCCATTCCGGCGTCCACCAGTTCTGCAAGATTGGCGCGCATGCGATGCTGGGCATGTTCACCAGCCTCACGCAGGACGTGCCGCCGTTCGTGATCCTGAACGGCAATCCGGCCGCCGCGCACGGCATCAATGTCGAGGGACTGAAGCGGCGCGGCTTCTCGCGCGACGAGATCGAGGCCATTCGCCATGCCTACCGCATCATCTACAAATCCGGCCTGACTCTCGACGAAGCCCGCGCCGCGCTGGCGTCGGAGGAGCAGGCGGCCGTCGCCGGCGCACAGCACCTGAAGACCCTGCGCGAGTTCCTCGAGGGCGTCACGCGTGGCATCGTCCGCTGACCTGACGCTGGCCATGGTGGCCGGCGAAGCCTCCGGCGACCTGCTGGCGGCGCGCCTGCTGTCCGGCTTGCGTCCGATGCTGCCCGATGCCCGGATGCACGGTATCGGCGGCCGCGCGATGGCCGAGCATGGCTTCGTCAGCGACTACCCGATGGACAAGCTCGCCGTGCGCGGACTGTTCGAGGTGCTCGCGCATTATCGCGAGCTGAAAGGCATCCGCAATGCCTTGCGCGACCGGCTGATCGCGGAGCGCCCGGATGCCTTCATCGGCGTCGATGCGCCCGACTTCAACCTCGATCTCGAGATAGCGCTCAAGGAGTCCGGCATACCGACGCTGCATTTCGTCAGCCCGTCGATCTGGGCATGGCGGCGCGGCCGCATCCGCAAGATCCGGCGTGCGGTCTCGCACATGCTGGTCATTTTCCCGTTCGAGGAGGCGATCTACCGCAAGGCGGAGATACCGGCGACCTACGTCGGCCACCCGCTGGCCGAGGTGATACCGATGGACCCCGACCAGGGTGCGGCGCGCGATGCGCTGGGTCTGGCCCGCGACTCGCGCGTGGTCACGCTGCTGCCCGGCAGCCGGATGTCCGAACTCAAGTACAACACGCGCGCTTTCGTCGAGACCGCGCTGCTCCTCAAAAAGCGGGATCCGAAGCTGCAGTTCGTCGTGCCGATGGCAGGCGAGGTCCAGCGCGCCTACTTCCAGCAACTGATCGACCAGCCCGCATTCAAGTCGCTGTCGCTCTTGGTCACGCCGGGTCGCTCGCATGAGGCGATGGCCGCCTGCGACGCCGCGCTGGTGGCCAGCGGCACCGCGACCCTCGAGGTGGCGCTGTTCAAGAAGCCGATGGTGATCGCTTACCGGATGAATCCGGCGAGCTGGCAGGTCCTGCGGATGATGGCCTACCAGCCATGGGTCGGCCTGCCGAATATCATGGCGCGCGAATTCCTCGTGCCCGAGCTGCTGCAGGACCGTGCAACGCCGGCCGGCCTGTCGTCCGCGCTGTGGGCGCAGCTGTCGAACGACCAGAACCGGCAGCGGCTGCGCCGGCGCTTCGTCGACCTGCACCACGACCTGATGCGCAATACCGCGTCGCAAAGCGCGCATGCGGTGATGGAATTGCTGTCGCAGCATGGCCGCCTCTGATACGGCAGCGCAGTTTGCGCTGTTCGATCGCACGCGCGATCTGATCTGCGGCGTCGACGAGGCGGGCAGAGGGCCATTGGCCGGGCCGGTGTTCGCGGCGGCCGTAATTCTCGACCCCGCGAAGCCGATCGCCGGCTTGCGCGACTCGAAAAAACTCGGTTCCGCCCAGCGCGACCAGCTTGCGCTGCTGATCAGGCGCGATGCACTCGCATGGTCGGTGGCGCACTGCTCGGCGGCCGAGATCGATGAACTCAATATTTTGCAGGCGACGATGCTGGCGATGCGGCGTGCGATCGACGCGCTGTCCGTACAGCCCACGCTGGCGCTGATCGATGGCAACCGCTGCCCGGTCGCGAGCGTGCGCACCGAGGCCATCGTGAAGGGCGACGACAAGGTGGCCGAGATCTCGGCGGCGTCGATCCTGGCGAAGACCGCGCGCGATGCGGTGCTGATGGACCTGCATGCACAGTATCCGCAATACGCTTTCGACCAGCACAAGGGCTACCCGACCGCGCTGCACCTGAAGCGGCTGCGCGAGCATGGCGTCACGCCCGAGCATCGCCGTTCGTATGCGCCGGTGCGCGCCGTGCTGGCCGGGGCAGCGCCATGAGCGTGCGCCTGGTCAGCTCGCGCGACAACGCCCGCTACAAGCAGCTCAGGCAGCTGGCCACCAGCGCGCAGGCGCGGCGCAAAGCCGGCCGCACGCTGCTGGACGGCATTCATCTGTGCCAGTCGTGGCTTGCGCATCGCGGTGCGCCGCTGATCTGCGTGGCTGCCGAGTCCGCGCGCAGCCATCCGGAGGCGGGTGCCGTGCTGGCGAGTTGCGACCGGCTCGGCGCCGAATGCCTGATCCTGCCGGACGCCCTGTTCGCACCGCTGGCCCAGGTCGAGCACGGCGTGCCGCTGCTGTTCGTCGTCGCGCCGCCAGCAGCGGATGCCATGCAACAGCTCGATGGCCCGGCATTGCTGCTCGACGGGTTGCAGGATCCGGGCAATCTCGGATCCATCCTGCGCTCGGCCGCCGCGGCCGGCATTCGGCGGGTATTCTGCGGACAGGGCACGGTGGCCGCCTGGTCGCCGAAAGTCCTGCGGGCCGGTATGGGCGCGCACTTCGTGCTCGATATTGTCGAGGATGTCGACTTGCCGTCGCTGGTGGCCGGGGCGACGGTGCCCGTGATCGCCACCAGTTCGCATGTATCGATCTCAATCCATGATGCCGATCTGCGCGCACCCTCGGCCTGGCTGTTCGGGCACGAAGGGCAGGGCGTGTCCGCGCCATTGCTGGCATCGGCCACGCTGCAACTGACGATACCGCAAGCCGCCGGAGTCGAGTCGCTGAATGTCGCAGCCAGCGTTGCCGTCTGTCTGTTCGAACAACTGAGGCAGCAGCGGGCCGGCAACGCTCGCTGAACGGTCGGCCAGCGGGGTGCCGCCCCGTGTGTTTTTTGGCCGGTCCGCCTGCCAGACGGAGTTTGTCGCCTTTTGATCACCGCGGCTGGCGGGCAGGCCGGGTGCCGGGGTAGATTGCGCGGGCCTCGAACGCCAGTCAAGCTTTTATGCCCAACGTATTGCTGCCCGCCGACATCCTCAATCTGAACCAGATCCTGATTTCCGGCGGCGCCAAGCAGTTCTACGCGGTGCTCGAGGCCAAGGGCTACGGCTATCCGTCATGGGCGCTGGGCGTGGCCAGCAGCATGGGGTTGCCGGCCATTGTGGCCGCCGATTACCTGCGCGGCACCGCGTTGATGGGTATCAGCAGCGCCATCTTCCAGATCCTCAACCGCTCGCAGGTCGACAAGCTGCGTTTCGACATTGCAAAGTCTTACCTGCGTATCCTGCACCGCTTGTCGCGCCAGGACGACGGGGCCGGATTGAAGCGCGACGTCAATGTCGATGAAGCGTGGAAGCTGCATTCCGAAGGTCTCGAGCGCAACGGGTTGAGCATCGAGAACTGGAACCTGTACTTCCCGCTGGCCATCTTGAAGCGGCTCGCCGGCCAAACGGTGCTCGAGCAATTCTGGCTGTTCCTGCGCGACGTGCGTCGCCGGCCGTCGCACGTGAGCATTCTCGCCAATCTGGCGACCATCGCTTTCATGTACAAGCAGACGATGGCGGGCGATATCAAGTGCCGGCAGATGGCCACGGCCTGGCTTAGCCGTAACCCGGCCATGTATCCCTGTGCGGAGATCGAGCGCAAGCTGGAGGCTTCCCTCAAATCGCTGGACCGGGCGTCGCAGGCCGACGTCGTGCACTTCCTCGACCTGCTCGATCTCGAAGCGCATGGGCTGGGGCAGGCGAAGGAAGCGGAGGACCCGGACGGGCCGCGCCCCAAGTCCGCGCCGGCGGGGGTGTCGGGCTGGGTGGGCCTGAGCGGCGAAGGATCGGGGTGGGAACCCGATGCGGACTCGGCAGCCGTTTATCGGGCGCTGCTGCGGCGACTGACGTCCTGATGTCCGGCGCCGTCCGGCTGGCGGCGCTTCACGCGGGGCGGTCGTGCGCCGGGCATTCGACATAGACGAGGCCCGGCGCCACCCAGCGCTGGTTGCGCGCCAGCCGGCCCGGGGGCTGGTTCGGCCAGACATGGGCGAACCGGTAATGCCGGCCGTCGATCAGCGCATATTCATGGATCGTGCGGCCCCGGTACTGGCCGATGGGGTCGGCCACCCGTTGCGGCTGGCTGGGTTCCGAGCCGTCCGGCCGCCGACCGGGCGAGGAAGGGAAAAGGTTCGACCGGCGCAACTCGGACTCGGTTTGCATCAGGTCATCCCGCATGGCCCAGAGCACCAGCCCGAAGCCGATCCACAGCAGCATTTCGACGATTGCGAGGCTCATCCCGATCTCCCCACCGAGGCGTTGTCCTCTTCGTGAGTCGGGTCCGGCTGGCCGGCGTTCCCGCGGTGCCCTTGATGTTTCTCATCGCCCGCCGGAACAGCCTCCGGGCCGCGCAAGCGGGGCTGGCCGCATCAATAGGCGCGCTTGTCCAGCCTGAGTTCCTGCAGGATCATGGTGGCAATCTCCTCGATCGACTTGACCGTCGTCGATACCCAGCGTATGCCTTCGCGCTGCATCATCCGCTCGGCCTCGTTTACCTCGTAGCGGCAGTTTTCGAGCGATGCATATTTGCTGCCCGGGCGACGCTCGTTGCGCACCTCGGACAGGCGGTCGGGCAGGATCGAGAGTCCGAACATCTTGCCCCGGAAAGGCACAAGGCCGCTCGGCAGCTGGCCGCGCTCGAAATCGTCGGGAATCAACGGATAGTTGGCGGCCTTGATGCCGTATTGCATTGCAAGGTACAGGCTGGTCGGGGTCTTGCCCGAGCGCGACACGCCGACCAGGATGACGTCGGCCAGGGCGAGGTTCTTGTGCGACTGTCCGTCGTCGTGGGCCAGCGAAAAATTGATCGCCTCGATCCGGTTCTTGTAATCGGTCGAGTCGGCAATGTTATGGCTGCGACCCACGGTATGCGTCGATTTGATGCCGAGTTCCTGCTCCAGCGGATCGACAAAGGTTTGGATCAGGTCCATGTGCATTCCCGACGCGCGGCGGATGATGTCCGACAGTTCGGCCTGCACCAGCGTCGAAAACACGATCGGGCGCTTGCCCTCGACCTGATGCGAGTCGTTGATGCGGCGCGCCGCCTCGTGCGCCTTGTCGACCGAGTCGATGAAGGGCAGGCGGATTTGCCGAAAGCGCAGGTCGAACTGCGTGAGCACCGAATGGCCGAAGGTTTCTGCCGTGATGCCGGTGCCGTCGGAGACGAAGAAAACCGTGCGGTCGAAGCCGTTCGTCGCACCTTGAAGAGGAATGTGCATGTGAATTTAGTAAGAAATAACGCAAAAAACCACGTCCGCGCCCTCGCAAAGCAGTTTGCGGCAGGTAAAATGGCGCTCGTTGCTCATTTTCCCACGCCCCCTGTCTCCCGGACAATCACGATGGATCGAGTCATGCCCGCCAGTTCTGCCGCGCACAGCACTCTCCACGCCGGCGTGAGGCCAGCAAGCCCGATTTCCCACCATCAAAGAGGTAGTTATGTCCAACGCAGCAAGCACGGGGGTTCACCAGGCCCCTGATTCGGGCGCGGCCTACGTCGTTTCATTCGAGAACCTGCGCATGACAGACGTCGAGTCTGTCGGCGGCAAGAACGCGTCGCTGGGCGAGATGATCAGCCAACTCGCTCACGCCGGCGTGCGCGTTCCGGGCGGCTTTGCGACCACCGCACAAGCCTTCCGCGATTTCCTGTCCTACCGCCAGCCGGGAGGCGAGTCACTCGCCGACCGCATTGCCGCGCGTCTTGAAACGCTCGACATCGACGATGTTCGCGCGCTCGCTGCAGCCGGTGCCGAGATTCGTCAATGGATCGTCGACACCCCGTTTCAACCGCGCCTGCAGGAAGAAATATCCGTTTTTTATCAGAAGCTTGTCAGCGATTCTTCAAGTGAAGTATCGTTTGCGGTCCGCTCGTCGGCGACGGCCGAAGACCTGCCGGACGCCTCGTTCGCCGGCCAGCAGGAGACTTTCCTCAACGTCGTCGGCATCGACAACGTGCTCGAGGCGATGAAGCATGTGTTCGCGTCGCTGTACAACGACCGTGCAATTTCGTATCGCGTCCACAAGGGCTTCACGCACAGCGAGGTTGCGCTGTCGGCCGGCGTGCAGCGCATGGTCCGCTCCGACCTCGGCGCGGCCGGCGTGATGTTCACGATCGACACCGAATCCGGCTTTCAGGACGTGGTCTTCATCACCTCCAGCTACGGGCTCGGCGAGACGGTCGTGCAGGGCGCGGTCAACCCGGACGAGTTCTACGTCCACAAGCCGATGCTCGCCGCCGGCAAGCTGCCGATCATCCGCAAGAACATCGGCTCCAAGCTGATCAAGATGGAATTCACCGGCGAGGCGAAGGCCGGCCGCTCGGTGCGCACCATCGACGTGCCGATCGAGCAGCGCAACCGCTACTCGCTGACCGATGCGGAAATCGCCGAGCTGGCGACCTATGCGGTCATCATCGAGAAGCACTACCAGCGCCCGATGGACATCGAGTGGGGCAAGGACGGTCGCGACGGCAAGCTCTACATCCTGCAGGCGCGTCCGGAGACTGTGAAGTCGCAGCAAAAGCATGGCGACGCCCAGCAGCGCTTCAAGCTCAAGGGCTCGGGCACGGTGCTGGCCTCGGGCCGCGCGATCGGCCAGAAAATCGGCGCCGGTCCGGTGCGCGTCATCAAGGATCCGGACGAGATGGAGCGCGTGCAGCCGGGCGACGTGCTGGTGGCCGACATGACCGACCCGAACTGGGAGCCAGTGATGAAGCGCGCGTCGGCCATCGTCACCAACCGCGGCGGCCGGACCTGCCACGCGGCGATCATCGCGCGCGAACTGGGTGTGCCGGCAGTCGTCGGCTGCGGCGACGCGACCGATGTGCTGAAGGACGGCACGCTGGTCACGGTGTCCTGCGCCGAGGGCGACGAGGGCAAGATCTATGACGGCCTGATCGAGACCGAGATCACCGAAGTCGCGCGCGGCGAGCTGCCGGCCATCCCGGTGAAGATCATGATGAACGTCGGCAACCCGCAGCTGGCCTTCGACTTCGCGCAGCTGCCGAACGGCGGCGTGGGTCTGGCTCGCCTCGAGTTCATCATCAACAACAATATCGGTGTCCATCCGAAAGCCATCCTCGAGTACCCGAATATTGATCAGGACTTGAAAAAGGCGGTCGAGTCGGTCGCCCGCGGCCATGCGTCGCCGAAGGCCTTCTACGTCGACAAGCTGGCCGAGGGCGTAGCGACCATTGCCGCCGCGTTCTGGCCGCGCCCGGTCATTGTGCGCCTGTCCGACTTCAAGTCGAATGAGTACAAGAAGCTGATCGGTGGCTCGCGCTACGAGCCGGACGAGGAAAACCCGATGCTCGGCTTCCGTGGCGCGGCGCGCTACCTCGCGGCCGACTTCGCCGAAGCCTTCGAGATGGAGTGCATCGCGATGAAGCGGGTACGTGACGAGATGGGCCTGAGCAACGTCGAGATCATGGTGCCCTTCGTGCGCACGCTGGGGCAGGCCGCGAAGGTGGTCGGCCTGCTGGGCAAGTATGGCTTGAAGCGCGGCGAGAACGGGCTGAAGCTGATCATGATGTGCGAGGTGCCGTCGAACGCTATTTTGGCCGAGCAGTTCCTCGAGCACTTCGACGGCTTCTCGATCGGCTCCAACGACCTGACCCAGCTGACGCTGGGCCTGGACCGCGACTCCGGCATGGAACTGCTGGCGGCCGATTTCGACGAGCGCGACCCGGCGGTGCGAGAGCTGCTGTCGAAGGCGATCAAAACTTGCCTTGCGAAGGGCAAATACGTCGGCATCTGCGGCCAGGGCCCGTCCGACCATCCGGATTTTGCAGAATGGCTGATGAAGGAGGGGATCAGCTCGATCTCGCTGAATCCGGATTCGGTGGTCGATACCTGGATGAAGCTGGCCGGCAAACAGTCGTAGGGAACGCGGAGCCCAGGGGAGCGGAACCTTCGCGGAACCTGTTGACATACGGAAATAATCCGTTACACTGCGGGCTTCCGTTCCCGGAATAACAAACAAGAACAGTCAGTGGTACTGATTCAGCCCCCGCGCTTCACGGCCCGGGGGTTTTGTTTTTTTCGCTGGGACGACGTTGAGCTGCGCTCAACGTCGATTTTGTTTCATTACCCGGGAGATCTCGCGCTCTGCATCGCGCTCGCGCTCGGTATCGCGCTTGTCGTGCTGCTTCTTGCCCTTGGCAAGGCCAATCTCGCATTTGATGCGGCCGCGCTGGTAGTGCAGGTTCAGCGGCACGAGCGTGTAGCCCGAGCGCTCGACTTTCCCGATCAGGCGCTTGATTTCTTCGGCCTTCAGCAGCAGTTTCCGGGTACGCAGCGGCTCGGGGCTGACATGGGTAGAGGCGGTCGGCAGGGCGCTGATGTGGGCACCGAAGAGGAAGATCTCCGCGTTGCGGATGACGACGTAGGCTTCCTTCAGTTGCACGCGGCCGGCGCGGATGGATTTGACTTCCCAGCCCTCGAGCGCGATGCCTGCCTCGAAGCGCTCCTCGATGAAAAAATCGTGGAAGGCTTTCTTGTTGTCGACAATGCTCATGGAGGGGGTGGGTGCCAGGCAGGAGCGGTTGGGCCGCTCGGGTTAGAATCCGAACCCGTCATTTTATCAAACGGCATCTACACCGCGTCATGGCCCTCGTCCGAAAGTCCGTGCTGCTTCATTACAGCGCCGAACAGATGTTCGCGCTGGTCGACCGGGTCGAGGACTATCCGGCCTTCCTGCCATGGTGCGGCGGCGTCGAGGTGCGCGAGCGCTCGGCCGACAGGCTGGTGGCCGCGATCCGGATCAACTACCACGGCGTGAAGCAGAGCTTCACCACCGAGAACAGCAACACGCCGCCGACGCGCATGCAGATGCGACTGGTCGAGGGGCCGTTTCGTCAGCTCGACGGCACCTGGCAATTCACCGCGTTGCGGGCCGACGCCTGCAAGATCGAGTTCGAACTGCACTACGAATTCTCCAGCAAGATCCTGGAAAAACTGATCGGCCCCGTCTTCTCAAAAATCGCCGACAGTTTCGTCGACTCGTTCTGCAAGCGCGCCGAGGCGGTCTATGGCTGAGCCGACCATCCGGGTGCAGGTCTGCTACGCGCTGCCCGACCGGACCTTCATGCAGCGAATGCAGGTCGCGCCCGGCACGACGCTCGAGCAGGCCGTGCGCGATTCCGGCCTGCTGCAGCGCTACCCGAAGATCGACCTTGCGACGCAAAAGCTTGGCATTTTTGGCAAGATCCGTCCGGCCGATACGGTCCTGCGCGACGGCGACCGCATCGAGATTTACCGGCCGCTGCAGGCCGACCCGAAGGAAACGCGGCGGCGGCGCGCGAAGCACCGAAACGCCGGCACTGAAGGCAAAGACGCTGGGTTGCGGCGTGCGCCGGAATGACCCTCCCGAGAGCGACAACCTGTTAATCATCACCTCGATTCGTCGGTGGGGCGGCAGCGAGTTTCTGTATAATTCGATTTTGCGCCTACAGGAATCCTTATGCGTCTGATCCAGAAAGCACTCACCTTCGATGATGTGCTCCTCGTTCCGGCTTACTCGGCCATCCT
>JAMNXS010000110.1 GCA_023653025.1 Burkholderiaceae bacterium | reverse complement strand
GCAGACGTCGAATACCTCGCCGGCGATCACGCGCACCAGTTTGCCCTGCGGCTGGCTGACCTGGTAGTGCAGGCCGCGCAAGACACCGCGCGCCGAGCGCGAATGATTATCCTGGACGAACTGCAAGTCGAGGCCGGTCAGTTCGGCGAAGCGGCGCTGGTTGAAGCTCTCGAAAAAGAAACCGCGCGCATCGCCGAACACCTTCGGTTCGACGATCAGCACATCGGGAATATCGGTACGGATGATGTTCATGAATCAGAAAACCTTGTCTTCCAGCAGGCGCAGCAGATACTGGCCATAGGCATTTTTCTTCATCGGACCGGCCAGCCTTTCCAGCTGCGCCGCGTCGATGTAGCCCTTGCGAAACGCGACCTCCTCCGGGCACGCGACCTTCAGTCCCTGCCGCTTTTCCAGTGTCGCGATGAACTGGCTGGCATCGAGCAGCGAATCGTGGGTGCCGGTATCGAGCCAGGCCATGCCGCGGCCCATCACCTCGACCTGCAGCCCACCCTGTTCGAGATAGATGCGGTTGACATCGGTAATCTCGAGCTCGCCGCGTGCCGACGGCCTGATCGAGGCCGCGATGTCGCACACCTGCGCGTCGTAGAAGTACAGGCCGGTGACGGCATAGTTCGACTTCGGCCTGGCCGGCTTTTCCTCGATGCTGACCGCGCGCCGGCCGCCGTCGAACTCGACCACGCCATAGCGCTCCGGATCGGTGACGTGATAGGCAAACACGGTCGCGCCCGCTGTCCTGCGGTCGGCGGCGTTCAGCTGCACGTCGAGCTCGTGGCCGTAGTAGAGGTTGTCGCCGAGGATCAGCGCCGACGGCTGGTGGCTGACAAATTCGCGCCCAATGACGAAGGCCTGCGCCAGCCCGTCCGGCGACGGCTGCACCGCATAGCGGATGCTCATTCCCCACTGGCTGCCGTCGCCGAGCAGCTGCTCGAAGCGCGGCGTGTCCTGCGGCGTCGAGATCAGCAGGATGTCGCGCATGCCGGCCAGCATCAGCGTGGTCAGCGGGTAGTAGATCATCGGCTTGTCGTAAACCGGCAGCAGCTGCTTCGAGACGGCCATCGTGGCCGGATACAGCCGGGTGCCGGAACCGCCGGCGAGGATGATGCCGCGGCGGTTCATGCGGGGCTCCCTTCGCGTGCGTCGTAGTTGGTGTTGATCCATTGCTGGTACTCGCCGGACTGCACCTTGCGCACCCAGTCCTGGTGGTCGAGATACCACTGCACGGTCTTCCTCATGCCGGTATCGAAGGTCTCGGCCGGACGCCAGCCGAGCTCGCGCTCGATCTTGCGCGCATCGATCGCATAGCGCCGGTCATGGCCAGGGCGGTCGGTGACGAAGGCGATCTGCTCGCGATAGGAGGCCGCGGCAGGCTTCAGCTCGTCGAGCAGGTCGCACAGCGTGTGGACGACGTCGAGGTTGGCCTTCTCGTTCCAGCCGCCGATGTTGTAGGTCTCGCCGGGACGGCCCGCGTCCAGCACGCGGCGCAGCGCCGCGCAATGGTCGCCCACGTACAGCCAGTCGCGCACCTGCTGGCCGTCGCCGTACACCGGCAGCGGCTTGCCGGCCAATGCATTGGCAATCATCAGCGGGATCAGCTTCTCGGGAAACTGCAGCGGCCCGTAGTTGTTCGAGCAGTTGCCGGTGACGACCGGCAGCCCGTAGGTATGGTGCCAGGCGCGCACCAGATGGTCGGACGCCGCTTTCGAGGCCGAGTACGGGCTGTTCGGCGCGACCGGCGTGGTTTCGGAAAACGGCGGGTCGGTCGGCGACAGCGTGCCGAACACTTCGTCGGTGGACACGTGCAGGAAGCGGAAACTTGCCTTGCCGGCTACGTCCCGCGTGCTCAGGTAGGCACGCGCGGCTTCCAGCAGGTTGAAGGTGCCGTCGATGTTGGTGCGGATAAAGTCGCCCGGGCCGTGGATCGAGCGATCGACATGGCTCTCGGCCGCGAAATGTACGATCGCGCGCGGCCGGTGCTGCTCGAGCAGCGATGCCACCAATGCGCGGTCGACGATGTCGCCGTGCACGAAAATGTGACGTCGGTCGCCGGCCAGCGACGCCAGATTGTCCGGATTGCCGGCGTAGGTGAGCTTGTCGAGATTGACGACCGGCTCATCGCCGGACGCCAGCCAGTCCAGCACGAAGTTGGAACCGATGAAACCGGCGCCGCCAGTGACGAGGATCATGCGAGTCCTTGCAAGTTCGGTAACGCGCCGAGCGCGAAAACAGCCGGCATTTTACGCGACTAGCTGCCGTCTCCTGCAAAAACTACAATGGCGGCTATTCAGGATTTTCGGATGGAAATGGAAACTTTCGCCATCGGCGACGTGCAGGGCTGCGCCGCCGAGTTGGCGCTGCTGCTCGAGCGCATCGAGGCCGCATCGCCGCGAGCCCGGCTGGTGTTCGTCGGCGACCTCGTGAACCGGGGGCCGGAGTCGCTGCGCACGCTGCGACAGGTGATGGCGCTGGGAGAACGCGCGCGTGTCGTGCTCGGCAATCATGATCTGCATCTGCTCGCGGTGTCGCAAGGGATCAGGCCGCCCGGCCACGGCGACACGCTCGACGACATCCTGCGGGCACCCGACCGCGACGAGCTGCTGGACTGGCTGCGCAGCCAGCCGCTGGCACTGATGGCCGACGACCACCTGGTCGTGCATGCCGGCGTGCTGCCGCAATGGACCGCGGCAAAGGTGCTGGCGCTGTCGGCCGAAGCCGAGGCGCAGCTGCAAGGCGAGGCCTGGACGGATTTCCTGCGCACGATGTACGGCAACGAGCCGGCGCACTGGGACGAGGACCTGCGCGGCGCGGATCGCTGGCGCTGCATCGTAAACGCGCTGACCCGGTTGCGCTTCTGCACCGCCGACGGCGAGATGGAGTTCGCCACCAAGGAAGGGCCCGGACAGCCGCCCACCGGCTATCTGCCGTGGTTCGACGCACCGGGGCGGCGCACGGCCGACGTCCCGCTGGCGTTCGGGCACTGGTCGACGCTGGGGCTGGTGCAGCGGAAAAATCTGGCGGGGCTGGACAGCGGTTGCGTCTGGGGCGGCAGGCTCAGCGCGATGCGGCTGTCGGATGGGTTCGTGGTGCAGGTCGATTGTGCGGGGTATCGGAAGCCGGGTGCGTAAGACGGCGGATTTCGCTTTGCTCTATCCGCCCTACGGTGGAGCCACGATCTTTGCGATAACCGTAGGGCGGATAGAGCAAAGCGAAATCCGCCATCCGGCCCCGGCAAACCCGTCCCTCACGACTCAACGGCTACTTCCCCCTCCGGCACCAGCATCCCCGCAATCGCATCATGCGCGGCCTTTGCCAGCTCGCGCCGGTGCGCGCCGTCGGTGTCGATGGCGGGCAGCCGCACCAGTTCCGCCGTCATGCCGCCGCTCTTCATGATCGCGATCACGCTTTCGACGAACGTCATCTCGCCGATGAAGTCGGCCGAACTGTGCAGGCTACCGTCGGCATCAAGATAGCGGATCGCATACGGCTGCACCGGCACCTCGGCCTCGATGGCCGCTTCAAACAGGTTGGCGTGGAAAGGCAGCACCGTACCCTGCGGCGAGGTCGTGCCCTCGGGGAAGAAGGCGACGCGCTCGCCGTCGTGGATGCTCTTCACCAGTCCCTCGTAGATGCGGCGCACGTCGCGCGCCTTGCCGCGCGCGATGAAGATGGTGCCGGTGTGCTCGCAGAGCCAGCCGATCAAGGGCCAGCCGCGGATGTCGGACTTGGCGACGAAGCGGCAGGGATGCAAGGCGTTGATGACGAAGATGTCCAGCCACGAAACGTGGTTGCAGACGATCAGCGCCGGCGAGACGGCGCGCGCCTGCCGCGATTCGTCGAAACGCATGGCCACGCCGCAGATCGCGACCAGCTGGCGTGACCAGCGCTGCACGCGCCGCTCGCGAGCCGCAGGCCCCAGAAAAGGAAACAGCAGCGCGACCTTCATCAGTCCGACCGCCAGATGGACAGCCAGCCGGGCGAGCCCCGGCGCCGGAATTGTCGTCGCCATCGTCAGCGGCTGAAGGCGACGCGTCCCGACACCAGCGTATGGCGTACCTGTCCCGGCAGCTCGTAGCCGAGGAAAGGCGTGTGCCGGCCCTGGCTGCGCAGCGCCGCCGGCTCGACCTTCCAGCGCGCCTGCGGATCGAAGATGCAGAGGTCGGCCACGCTACCGACGCTCAGCGTGCCGGCGGCTATGCCGGCGATGCGCGCGGCATCGCAGCTGACGCGCGCGACTGCGGTCGCCAGCCCGTCCTTGCCGGGCGCGCACTCCTGCGCCCACTTGACGGCCAGCGACAGCAGCAGCTCGAGTCCGGTCGCCCCCGGCGAAGCCTCGCCGAAGGGCAGCAGCTTTTCCTCGTCGTCGAGCGGCGTATGGTCGGAGCAGATGGCGTCGATGGTGCCGTCGGCGAGACCGGCGCGCAGGGCATCGCGGTCGCGCTGGCCACGCAGCGGAGGCGCGAGGCGCGCGTTCGGATCGAAGAAGCCGATATCGCCGTCGGTCAGGTGCAGATGATGGGCGCCGACGTCGCAGCTGACCAGCAGGCCCTCGGCGCGCGCCGCGCGCACCAGATCGACGCCCTGCGCCGACGAGATGCGGCACAGGTGCACGCGGGCGCCGGTGCTGCGCATCAGCTCGAAAATCGTGTGCAGCGCGATGGTCTCGCTGATCACGGGCACGCCCGACAGGCCCATCCGCGAGGCCAGCGGGCCGCTGTGCGCGACGCCGCCCCGGCCCAGATGCGGATCCTGCGGGCGCAACCAGACCGTGTAGCCGAAGGTTTGCGCATACTGCATCGCGCGCAGCAGCACGGTGCTGTCCTGCACGGCTTCCTCGGCCTGCGAGAAGCCGACGCAGCCGGCTTCGGTCAGCTCGGCCATCTCGGTCAGCTCCCTGCCCTTCAGGCCGACCGTCAGCGCACCGAGCGGATAGACATGCGACTGGTTCAGCAGTCGCGCACGATGCACGAGCATCTCGACCAGCCCGGGCTCGTCGAGTACCGGGTCGGTGTCGGGCGGGCACAGCAGCGAGGTCACGCCGCCGGCCACGGCCGCGTCGAGTTCGGACTCGAGCGTGGCCTTGTATTCGTAGCCCGGCTCGCGCAGCCGCGCCGACAGATCGACCAGGCCCGGCGCGACCACGAGGCCGCCGGCATCGATCTGCTGCCGCGCCTCGAAACCGGCGGGCGCCGTGCCGATGGCGGCGATCCGGCCGTCGGCGATGAATACGTCCTGCACTGCATCGATCCGGTTCGCCGGGTCGATCACGCGGCCGTTCTTGATCTGGATAGTCATGGTGTTCCCGTCCCGCCCCTCACGCCGCCGCCAGCATGCTCATCACGGCCATCCGCACCGCGATGCCGAAGGTCACCTGCGGCAGGATCACGGCCTGCGCGCCGTCGGCCACGGCCGAATCGATCTCGACGCCGCGGTTCATCGGCCCCGGATGCATGACGATCGCAT
>JAMNXS010000040.1 GCA_023653025.1 Burkholderiaceae bacterium | reverse complement strand
GAGCCCCAGTGGTAGAGGCCGCCGGCGGTCGGGAAGGCCGACGAGATCTGCGCCATGGCCAGCGCGACGACCCCTGCGAACAGCGCGCCGAGCGGCCAGCCGAGGCCGATCGAGATGCCGCCGCCGGCGCCCAGCGCCTGCGGAAAGGCCGTGATGCCGCCGGCAAGGATGCAGATGATAGAAAAAGAAATCGCGAAATTCGAGAAGGCACCCATGTGTCTGTGGAGCTCCTGCTCGTAACCCATTTTCCTGAGGACGGCGGCATCGTCCATGGTTTCTGCGTTCTGCTGCTTGTCCATGTTTCTCCCTAGTGGATGATCTCGACGGCGGCGGGTGCGGCACCGACAACGTTTGACAACAACGCTTAGCAAATTGCAAGCCAGCAAGGAAAAAGAAAATCGGCCACACTAGTTTTCACATCGGTGCGTGGCGCACCATGCCGGCGCAGATTATTTCAACAGCGCCAACATCCTAACCGGATTTGTATTTTTCTGATGCAACAAGCTTGCCGCCGCTGTTCCGGCGGCAGGACCCGCTCCGGGAACGTTATTTGCTGAAATCGATTGCCATGAACAAGTTCTCGCATACCATCGGCCCCCGCACTTACGGCTTCCGCGATCTGAAGGATCTGATGGCGAAGGCCACACCGCCGCGCTCGGGCGATTACCTGGCCGGTGTGGCGGCCGGCAGTGCCGAGGAGCGGGTAGCCGCGCAGATGACGCTGGCTGCTCTGCCGCTGACCACCTTCCTGCAGGAGGCCGTCGTCCCGTACGAAAGCGATGAGGTCACGCGGCTGATAATCGACGGCCACGACGCCCGGGCCTTCGCCCCGGTCCGCCACATGACTGTCGGCGACTTTCGCAACTGGCTGCTGTCGGACGACGCCAACGAGGCCGCCCTGGCCGCACTCGCGCCCGGCGTGACCCCGGAGATGGCCGCAGCGGTGTCGAAGATCATGCGCGTGCAGGACCTGATCCTGGTCGGGAAGAAATGTCGCGTCGTCACCCGCTTTCGCAACACCATCGGCTTGCCGGACCGGCTGGCCACCCGCCTGCAGCCGAACCATCCGACCGATGACGCGACCGGCATCGCCGCCAGCATGGTCGATGGGCTACTGTACGGCGCCGGCGACGCGGTCATCGGCATCAACCCGGCGACCGACAACGTGCCGCAGGTCATGCGCATCGTGCAGATGCTGGACGAAGTGATTCGCCGCTACGAGATTCCGACCCAGTCCTGCGTGCTGACCCATGTGACCAATACCCTGGCCGCGATCGAGCGCGGCGCGCCGGTCGATCTGGTGTTCCAGTCGATCGCCGGCACCGAGGCGGCCAACCGCAGTTTCGGTATCGACCTCGCGCTGCTCGGCGAGGCGCAGGCGGCGGCGCTGTCGCTCGGGCGCGGCACGGTCGGCAACAACGTGATGTATTTCGAGACCGGCCAGGGCAGCGCGCTGTCGGCGAATGCGCATCACGGCGTCGACCAGCAGACCTGCGAGGCGCGCGCGTATGCAGTCGCGCGCCGCTTCCAGCCGCTGCTGATCAACACCGTGGTCGGCTTCATCGGGCCAGAGTACCTGTACGACGGCAAGCAGATCGTGCGCGCCGGGCTCGAGGACCATTTTTGCGGCAAGCTGATGGGGCTGCCGATGGGCTGCGACGTCTGCTACACCAACCATGCCGAGGCCGACCAGAACGACATGGATGTCCTGCTGACCCTGCTCGGTACGGCCGGCTGCAACTTCGTGATGGGCATCCCCGGCTCCGACGACATCATGCTGAACTACCAGACCACCTCTTTCCATGACGCGCTCTATGCACGCCGCGTGCTGGGCCTGAAGCCTGCGCCGGAGTTCGAGGAATGGCTGCAGAAAATGGCGATCTTCCGCACAGGCGAACGGGTGGAACTGGCCGACGACCTGCCGGCGCCGTTCGCGCATGCGCTGCTGCGGATTGCCTCGTCCGGCGAGTCCCGAGCGTCGGCATCATGAGCCAGAACAAGGACACCGTTGTCACCAACCCGTGGGGCCTGCTGCGCCAGTTCACGTCGGCACGCATCGCGCTCGGACGGTCCGGCGTCAGCCTGCCGACCGCGGCACAGCTGGAATTCCAGCTCGCGCACGCTCGCGCACGCGACGCCGTCCACCACGAACTGGATGCGACCAGCCTGCAGCAGGACATCGCCGCGCTGGCACCGGCGCCGGGCTGCCTGATCGTCGACAGCGCAGCGGGTAACCGCGCGACTTACCTGCAACGACCCGACCTCGGCCGCCGGCTGTCGGACGCATCGCGGCAGCAACTGCAGGCACTGGGTTTGCACGATGACGCGGGCAGGCCGCACGACCTCGCCTTCGTGATCGCCGACGGGCTGTCGGCACTGGCGATCGAGACGAATGCCGTGCCCTTCCTGCAGGCCGCGCTGGCGCGGCTGGCACCGGAGCCGGTCAGGATCGCGCCGCTGGTCATCGTGCGCCAGGGACGCGTGGCCGTCGGCGATGAAATTGGCGCGCTGCTGGGCGCGAGGCTAGTCGCGGTGCTGATCGGCGAGCGGCCGGGCCTGAGCTCGCCCGACAGCATGGGGCTTTACCTGACCTGGCAGCCGCGGGTGGGCCTGACTGACGAGAGCCGCAATTGCATCTCGAACGTGCGCCCGGCCGGGCTCTCCTACGATGAAGCCTCGTACAAGCTGCATTACCTGGTCAGTGAGGCACTGCGCCGGGGGCTGACCGGTGTGCAGCTGAAGGACGAAACAACGGACAGCGCGCAGCTGGAAGGCAAGCTGTCCAACTTCCTGCTCGGCGAATGAGCAGGCTCATCCGGCCCTCCTGATCCAGCCCAGCGTGACGGCTCGCGGGCGGTTCAGAATCCGCTCATGGCCGGCATTGCAGCGCCGGCATCCGGAGGTAAAGGATGGGCCGATGGCTCTGCGCCTGCCTGCTGTGCTCGCTGTCCGCCCGGCCCGCTTGGGCCGCAGGGGCCGCATGGGAGCGCTTCGCGACGAATGCGGAATCTTCGACGATCTACCTCGACCACGGCACCCGCCGCACCGGCACGCTGCCGCGCGTGTGGATGCTGGTCGATTATGCCGAGCCGGATCGTTTCGGCCACCTGTCGGCGAAGGTGCTGTGGCAAGCCGAGTGCCGCGAGGGCCGGGCCAAGGCGCTGACCTACCTGCACTTCGACGGCCCGATGGGCGAGGGTCGGGCCGAGACCAACAACGAGCCGGGCGACTGGATCTATCCGGCGCCGGAATCGATCATCGGGGAGGTATTTGCCTATCTGTGCGGGCGCAATCCCTGACTGGCCGGGGACCCGAAGGCATACACCTTCAATCCCTTGGCATGGACGAGCAGGATGTCTTGCAGGATTTGCCATTCCTGCGGGCTGACTGCAATGGGCGGCATGCGGGTCAACGAATCCGCTGTTCCAGTCGGGACAGCAGGAAAGTTGCCTTTTCCAGAAACTCGGGGATCCCGGCGACGACTTTCAGCGCCACGGTCTCGTCATACGCATGGCTGGTGGCTCCGCGCATTTCCCTGAAGCCACGCCACTCCGGCCAGCCACTTCTCAGCAGGCCTTGCTCGGCCGCAGTCCGAATCTGGTCGGCGAAGGGCATCTGGTCAATCTCGTCGGGACTGGCTGACGCGCGCTCGAGATAGCGCTTGAGCAGCTTGTGTGAGAGTTCATAGGTGAATTCGAAACGCTGGACGAGTCCGTCACGAACCTGCAAGTCCGAAGTATCGCGCTGGTAGCGCTCCAGCCCTTCGCGCAGACGAAGCACCGCTGTAGACAGGGGTTCGATGCTGAAGGCAGCAGCCATGTCGGCGCTCTCCCGGAATCGGCGACGTAACATTCATGGCAGCCCTGCCGGAGAGGCAGGGCGCACATGCAATCTGGTGGGCCTCCTTGGAGTCGAACCAAGCACCAACGGATTATGAGTCCGCTGCTCTAACCAGGCATGAGCTAGAGGCCCGAAACTTTCGCTGTCAACACAGCCGGCATTCTAACCGCCGGGCAAGCCGACGGCGAGGCCTGGTGGCCCCGTCGTCGGCCAGGTGTTGCGTCAGCTGCCTTCGAGGAAGCTCTTCAGCTTGTCGGAGCGGGACGGATGGCGCAGCTTGCGCAGCGCTTTGGCCTCGATCTGGCGGATGCGCTCGCGGGTGACGTCGAACTGCTTGCCGACCTCTTCCAGCGTGTGGTCGGTCGACATCTCGATGCCGAAGCGCATCCGCAGCACTTTGGCCTCGCGCGGCGTGAGCGAGTCCAGTACGTCCTTGACCACGCCGCGCATCGACGCATGCAGCGCCGCATCGGCCGGGGCCAGCGTGTTGTTGTCCTCGATGAAGTCGCCCAGATGGGAATCGTCGTCGTCGCCGATCGGCGTTTCCATCGAGATCGGCTCTTTCGCGATCTTCATGATCTTGCGGATCTTGTCCTCGGGCATTTCCATCTTCAGCGCGAGGGTCGCCGGATCGGGCTCGGCGCCGGTCTCCTGCAGGATCTGGCGCGAGATCCGGTTCATCTTGTTGATCGTCTCGATCATGTGGACCGGGATGCGGATCGTGCGCGCCTGATCCGCGATCGAACGCGTGATGGCCTGGCGGATCCACCAGGTCGCATAGGTCGAGAACTTGTAGCCGCGGCGGTATTCGAATTTGTCCACCGCCTTCATCAGGCCGATGTTGCCCTCCTGGATCAGGTCGAGGAACTGCAGGCCGCGGTTCGTGTACTTCTTCGCGATCGAGATCACGAGGCGCAGGTTGGCCTCGGTCATTTCACGCTTGGCCTTGCGGGCCTTGGTTTCGCCGGCCGACATGCGCTTGTTAATCTCGCGCAGGTCCGGCAGCGGCAGCACGACGCGCGCCTGCAGGTCGATCAGCTTTTGCTGCAACTCCTTCACCGCCGGCACGTTGCGGGCGAGGATGTCGCTGTACCCATGGTTGCCCGTGACTTCGCCGTCGATCCACGCGAGGTTGGTCTCGTTGCCCGGGAAGACCTTGATGAAGTGGGTGCGCGGCATGCCGCACTTGTTGACGACGACATCGAGAATCTGGCGTTCGATCTGGCGCACTTCGTCGACTTGGCCGCGCAGGGTGTCGCACAGCTTCTCGACCACCTTGGCGGTAAAGCGTATGCCCATCAGCTCATGCGAGATCGATTCCTGCGCCTTCACGTAGGGCTTGGAGTTGTAGCCTTCCTTCTCGTAGGCCTTGCGCATCTTGTCGAACTGCGAGCCGATGGTCGCAAATTTGGACAGCGAGTCGCGCTTCAACTGCTCGAGCTGCTCGTCCGAGAAGCCGGCCGCGCCGCCGTTTGTGGAGCCGCCCTCTTCCTCTTCGTCGTCGGCGCCCTCGCCGTCGTCTTCCTCGTCATCCTCGTCGTCGTCGGACGCGGCCTTCACGGGAGCCGGCGCGACCGGCGCATCGTCGGGCGCGTTCGGATCGACGAGGCCATCGACGACTTCGTCGATCTTGGTCTCGTCCTTCTCGATGCGCTCGGCCATCGCGAGGATCTCGGAAATCGTCATCGGGCAGGCGGAGATGGCCTGGATCATGTCCTTCAGTCCGCTTTCGATGCGCTTGGCGATCTCGATCTCGCCCTCGCGGGTCAGCAGCTCGACCGAACCCATCTCGCGCATGTACATGCGGACCGGATCGGTAGTGCGGCCGAAATCGGAATCGACTGTCTGCAGCGCCGCCTCGGCAGCGGCATCGGCGTCGTCGTCATTGGCGACGGTGGCCACATTATCCGACAGCAGCAGCGCCTCGGCATCGGGCGCGTGCTCGTAGACGGCGATGCCCATGTCGTTGAAGGTGCCGATGATGCCCTCGATCGCTTCCGGATCGACGATGTTCTCCGGCAGGTGATCGTTGATCTCGGAGTGCGTCAGGAAGCCGCGATCCTTGCCCAGCTTGATCAGGGTCTTGAGCTTCTGGCGGCGGCGCTCGAGTTCCTCCTCGGTGGCCTCGGAGTCGGACGCGAAGGCATCCTTCAGAAACTGCTTTTCCTTGTTCTTGCGGTCGCGCGCCTTGGCCTTGTCGGCCGCTTTCAGCTCGGCGCGCTCGACCGCGTTGAGCTGGGCGATCTCCTCGTTCTCGGGCTGGAAATCGCGCGGCTTGCGGCCGCGGCGTCCGGGCACCTTCACGCCCGGCAGCACATAGCCGGAGGTATCGATGGCGGCCAGCGCGGCCGCGTCGGTGGTCTGCTTGACCGACATGATCTTGTGTTCGGCCTTGGCCTCGGCTTTCGCGGGCTCGGCTTTGGGCGCTGCCTTCGCGGGGGCAGCGGCCTTTTTTACTGCGACGGTTTTCGGTTCGGTTTTCCTGGATGTCACGGAAGCTTTCTTTGCGGGTGCTTTGGGCGCGACGGCAGGCTTGGCAGCAGCCTTGCCCGTCGTCTTCGCCGCGGATTTTGCTGGGGCGGCAGCGGCCTTGACAGGCTTCTTCTGCGCCGGCTTGGCAGCGCTGCCGGCCTTTGAGACAGCTTTGCCGGCGGCTTTGTTCGCCGTCTTCTTCACAGGCGCAACTTTCGGCTTGGCGGCCGGTTTGGCTGCGGTGGCTTTTTTCATTGCTGTCTTGGCGGCGGCCTTGGCCGCAGGCGCGGGCTTCTTCGCGGCTGCCGCCGACGAGCGCGGCGCAGCCTTGGCGCTCTTGGCCGGGGTCGCAGAA
This sequence comes from Burkholderiaceae bacterium, assembly GCA_023653025.1. Classification (GTDB taxonomy): domain Bacteria; phylum Pseudomonadota; class Gammaproteobacteria; order Burkholderiales; family Burkholderiaceae_D; genus Pernthalerella. The sequence continues at coordinate 20,898 of JAMNXS010000040.1, read as the reverse complement.
TTTTTAACGGGTTTTTTGGTTGTCGCCATGGATCGATCCACCATAGGGAGTTAGCCGATGCTGCATAGGAAACCGGAAGATTGGGCCGCGCTGCAATTCAGCTGGGTGGCAGGGGACGTCGTGCGTCGCATGGATCTGCCGTGTCTGGGGTGGCCGCCTGTCCGGCAGGGTCAACACTGTAAAACTGTCGGTGAAACTCTGTAAGACGTTGAATAAAAAAGCTTTTGATTGTAGCACACGGGCACTGCTCCTTACCCTGCGGGAAGGGGTACGCAATTGTCATCCAGACTCACGCCAGTTGGGGGGCGATGCCCGGATTTCCAGATCCAGCGCAAGTCCAGCGCCGCTCAGGTCGCCGCATCCCTGTCTGCCGCTGCCCGCAATCTGTCCAGCGTGGCCGCGATCTCCCGATAGCGCGTTTTGGCGGCCTCGTCGGGCAGTCCGGCCGCCGCCAGCCGATCTTGCTCGGCCCGCAGGATTTTCATTGTAGTTTGCCTGACGGCGCCGGCAAGTTCGCGTCGCGCCAATTCGAATTCGGACGGCGGCTCGGCCGCCACCTCGGCAACGAGACGGTCGAGTTCGCCGCCCTCACCGCGCAGCATTTCGGCCAGTACGGCAAAGCCGGCGTCTCCGGCGACGCCGCGGGCGGCCGCCGCCACCGAGCGCAGCATCGCGCCGTGGTCGGGGGCGCTCTGGCCGACCATCTGCAGCGCCTCGTCGTCGAGGTCGGCTGCCAGCGCCGGATGAGCAAGCAGCAAGCGCAGCACCTTGCGCTCGAGTTCGACGGGGGGCTTGCGACGGATGGCCGGCGGGGCCGACTTCAGGAACTTGCCGGCCGGCGCGAGCCGGGCGAGCTCGAACAGCGCTTCGAGTTCCTGCGCCGTGCTGTCGGTGATCTGCGCCAGTTGACGCAGCAGCTGCAGCCGCAGCGCCGAGGCCGGCATTGCCTGTATCAGTGGCTTGGCGTCGAACTGCGCGCGCGCCCTGCCCTCGGCGGTGGCCAGGTCCTTCTCGTCGGTGACCGTCGCGATCAGGAACTGCGACAGCGGCGTGGCGTCGTGCACCTTCTTCTCGAAGGCGTCGTTGCCGAACTCGCGGATGTAGCTGTCCGGGTCATGCTCGGCCGGCAGGAAGAGGAATTTCAGCGCACGGTTGTCGGTCGCATGCGGCAGGCAGGCCTCGAGCGCGCGCCGCGCGGCGCGGCGGCCGGCGGCGTCGCCGTCGAAGCTGAAGATCACGTTGTCGGTCTGCCGCAGCAGCTTCTGCACATGGACCGGCGTGCAGGCGGTGCCCAGCGTGGCCACCGCCTGCTCGAAGCCGAACTGCGCCAGCGCCACCACGTCCATGTAGCCCTCGGTGACCAGCACATAGCCCTTGTCGCGAATGGCCTGGCGCGCCTCGAACAGGCCGTACAACTCGCTGCCTTTCTGGAACAGCGGCGTCTCGGGAGAGTTCAGGTACTTGGGTTCGCCGGCGCCCATCACGCGCCCACCGAAACCGATCACCTGCCCCTTGGTGTTCCGGATCGGGAACATGATGCGGTCGCGGAAGCGGTCGTAGCGCTTGCGGCCGGCGCCTTCCTCGCCGCTCTTGTCGATCACCAGGCCGGCCTCGACCAGCGCCTCGGCCTCGTAGTCGGGGAACACGCCGCGCAGGCTGTCCCAGCTGTCGGGTGCGTATCCGACCCCGAAGCGGGCGGCGACCTCGCCGGTCAGGCCGCGGCCCTTAAGGTAATCGATCGCGGGGCGCGCGCCGCGCAGCTGCTGGCGGTAGAAATTGCAGGCCTGCGTCATGGCCTCAGACAGCGCCAGGCTCTTGGACTGCATCTCGGCGCGCTGCGCCGGCGGGATGCGGTCTTCCTGCTCCGGCACGGTCATGCCGACGCCCTGCGCGAGATCCTTGACCGCTTCGACGAAGCCCATGCCCGAGAACTCCATCAGGAACCCGACGGCAGTGCCGTGGGCGCCGCAGCCGAAGCAGTGGTAGAACTGCTTGGTCGGACTGACCGTGAAGCTCGGGGATTTCTCGTTGTGGAAGGGGCACAGCCCCATGAAGTTCGCGCCGCCCTTCTTCAGCTGCACATAGCGGCCGACGACATCGACGATATCGACGCGGTTCAGCAGGTCCTGGATGAAGCTCTGCGGTATCACGGGCGCTCGCGCGGCGGGCTTACTGGGCCAGCGCCGCCTTGACCATGCCCGACACGGCCGTCATGTCGGCACGGCCGGCCAGCTTGCCCTTGAGGATGCCCATGACCTTGCCCATGTCCTGCGGCCCCGCCGCGCCAGCCTGGGCGATGGCGGCCTGCAGTTCCGCCCGGATTTCCGCCTCGGACAGCTGAGCGGGCATGTAGGCGGCCAGGACCTCGAGTTCCGCCTTTTCCTTGTCGGCCAGATCCTGGCGGCCGCCGGCCTCGAACTGGGTGATCGAATCCTTGCGCTGCTTGATCATTTTCTCGATCGCGGACAGCACCTGCTCGTCATTGAGCTCGATGCGCTCGTCCACTTCGCGCTGCTTGATGGCGGCGTTGATCAGCCGGATCGTCGCCAGCTTCTCGCTCTCCCGGGCGCGCATTGCGGCTTTCATGTCGTCGGAAATCTTTTCTTTGAGGCTCATGGTTTCTCCAGAGGCGATGTTGTCCGATGTTGTCCGGCTTTTTCGCGGCCTGCGTCAAAAATGCCAAAACCCGCTGCGGCACGTCCGGAGCGGGTTTTCCATCTGCGTTGCCTCACCGAGTGGCGAGGCCGGAGATCAGTACAGCTTTTTCGGCAGTTGCTGGCTGCGGATGCGCTTGTAATGGCGCTTCACGGCAGCGGCGAGCTTGCGCTTGCGCTCGGCGGTCGGCTTCTCGTAGAACTCGCGCGCACGCAACTCGGTCAGCAGACCGGTTTTTTCAATGCTGCGCTTGAAGCGTCGCATGGCGACTTCGAACGGCTCGTTTTCCTTAACGCGGATAGTGGTCATGAATAATCTGTGGACGTGGATTAACGCAGAGCCGGCGAGTATATCAGCGAAACCGGGGAAAAGAAAGCGGATCGTCAATCTCGGGCTAGGCGGCCATGCCGGCCGCCACGCCCGAGGCCCAGGCCCACTGGAAGTTGTAGCCGCCCAGCCAGCCTGTCACATCGACCGCCTCGCCGATGACGTACAGGCCGGGCACCGCGTGGGCCATCATCGTCTGCTGCGACAGCGCGCGGGTATCGACGCCGCCCAATGTGACCTCGGCCTTGCGATAGCCCTCGGAGCCATTCGGCGCGACGGTCCAGCGGTTGAGCGCATCCCCCAGCCGCCGCACTTGCCTGTCCGGCAAGTCGGGCACGCGCGCATCGGCCCGGAAATCGTTGGCCGCCAGCAGGCCGTCGGTCAGCCGGGCCGGCAAATGCTGGGCCAGCCAATTGCCCAGCGTTTTCCTGATCCGGGTCTTGTCGTCGATCAGTGCCTGCGCGACATCCAGTGCTGGCAGCAGGTTCAGCGTCAGCGCCCCGCCCTCGCGCCAGTAACTGGATATTTGCAGCACCGCCGGGCCGGACAGTCCGCGATGCGTGAACAGCAGGTCTTCGCGGAAGTGTCCGCGCGACTTTTTCTCGCCGGCTTCGATGTCGACCTCGAGCGAGATGCCGGCCATCGGAACGAACGGCGCCCAGCCGCCGGCATCGAAGGTCAACGGCACCAGCCCGGGGCGCGGCTCGACCAGCGGCAACCCGAACTGCTTCGCCAGCCGGAACGCAAAGTCGGTGGCGCCGATCTTGGGGATGGACAGCCCGCCGGTCGCGATCACGATACTGTCGGCGAGGATCTCTGCGCCGGAGGTCGCGATGCGAAAGCGCTCGCCTTCCTTCGCTACCGCCTTCACGCCGACCGGCATCCGCCACTGCACGCCGCCGGCATCGCACTCAGCCTTCAGCATCGCGATGATGTCGTCGGCCGAGCGGTCGCAGAACAGCTGCCCCTTGTGCTTTTCGTGGAAAGGTATCCGGTGCTTCTTCACCAGCGCAATGAAATCTTGCGCCGTGTAGCGAGACAGCGCACTGCGGCAGAAATGCGGATTCTGAGACAGGTAGTTCTGCCAATTCGCATCGGTATTCGTGAAATTGCAGCGGCCGCCGCCGGAGATGCGGATCTTCTCGGCCAGCTTTTCCGCATGATCGATCAGCACCACGCGCCGGCCGCGCTGGCCGGCGACCGATGCGCACATCATGCCGGCCGCACCGGCGCCGATCACCGCGACATCAAAAGACTCTGCCATCGCTTCAGCCGCCGCGCCGCAGTTCGCGGGCTACCCGCAGACAATGCGCGGCTTGTTCCGCAATGGGCGCGGGTATCGGTTTCCTGCCGTGCAAGGCCTCCCGTATCCACCCGGCCGTCGTTGCCGCATCGCTGCCGGCTGGCAGCGGCGGCGCCTCGTCGACCGGCTCCTGCCGCTCGACCAGCGGTGTCGCCAGGCGGCCGCGGAACCAGGTAATCGCATTCGCGCGCTTCGCGTTGGCGACTGTCTCGCCCTCGGTGCCGCGCATCAGGAAGACATCGCCGCGCGCCGGATCGGCAGCGGTCGAAAAATAGTCCGTCAGCATCGTCAGGTATTCCGGATGCGTGTACGACACCAGCCGCAGCGCCGGCTGCGCGAACGGCTGCATGATCTTCACCAGCGTGTGCGTCGAATTGCGCAAGCCGAGGATGCGGCGCATCTGCAGCAGGCGATCGAGCCGGGGCGCAAGCGAGGCGATCGTGATGAACGCCGGCTCGCGTCGGGCAAAGGCGGCGGCGGCCGCGGCAGCGCCATCGACCGGCCCGAGGCCGAGTTCGCCCAGTATCTCCGCCGTCGTCACGCGGCCCGGGTCGGTCGCCACCCCATGGATCAGCACCGGCACGCCTTCGCGCGCCAGCAGCAGCGCGAGCAGGGGCGTCAGGTTCGGCATCTGCCGCGACCCGTTGTAGCTGGGGATCACGACCGGCGCGCACTCGCCAGCCGGCGCCTGCAACGGCTCGAACGCGGCTTCGGCCGCACCAAGGAAGCCGGCGATCTCGGGCACCGACTCGCCCTTGATGCGCATGCCGATCAGCAGCGCGCCGAGTTCAAGGTCGGACACGCGGCCATCGAGCATGGCCGCATAGACGGCATGCGCGTCATCGCGCGACATGTCGCGCGCACCCTTCTTGCCGCGACCGATTTCGCGGATGAACGGAGCGGCGCGGAAATTTCCAGCAGGTTCTTGATTCATCGCGCAAGGGTACTACGAAGCCCGCCGCTCCCGCTGCGAACAGCGGCAGCTCAGGCCTCGGCCCGGCCCGCCATACGCTTCAGTTCCGGCAGGCAGGAACCACAATTCGTGCCGCACTTGAGCGCCTGTTGCAGCAGGCCGATGCGTGCCTCGGCATCGGCGCCGCCGGCCTCCAGCAATACCCGGTCGATATCGGACTCGGCCACATTGAAGCAATGGCAAACCACCTTGCCGCGCTCCCGGAATCCCTGTGGCGCGTGCGCGCTCGGCTGCAGCAGCTGCCTGCCCAGCGCCGAGACAGGTTGCGCCTGCTCGAGAAATGCGCGCAGCCAGCGCTCGGCGGCGACATCGCCGGCCAAGGCGACAGCGGCGAGCCTGCCGTCGGCGACGCGCACGCGGCGCGATACCGAACGGCGCGCATCGTCATAGCACAGCACATCAGCCCCTTCGAGCCCGAACTCCTGCCGTATCTGTCCAGTGTCGATCGCCTGCTCGTTCGCGGCGCGAAACAGCACGCCGACCTTGTCGCGACCGAACAGCGTCACCGATGCAAAGGCGAAATCCTTCATCTGCCGGCGCAGCCGGCGCTGCAACAGCAGCGCCTCCTCCCCGGCAACCCAGCCGAAGGCCAGGAAACGCCAGGGCAGGTCGACCTTCCGGATGCCGACCGCCGCATGCTTGAGTTCCGGCTGCTTCGACACTGGGTCGATGGCCGGCGATGTCAGTCCGTTCACGCCGCAGGCATCGCGGCCACCGAGATATTCGTCGCCCCAATGCATGGGGATGGCCACCTGCCCGCTGCGCATCTCATCGCCGGCCTGCACTGGCAGGATCTGCGCGCCGCGCCGGCTCTGCACCCGGACCAGGTCGCCGTCGCTCAGGAAGCGCCGCTGCATGTCGTCGGCCGCCATGGACACGACCGGCTCCGGTGCGTGCGCAAACAGGCTGGCAACGGTGCCGGTGCGGCTCATCCCGTGCCACTGGTCGCGCAGGCGTCCAGTGTTGAGGCTGAACGGAAAACGCGCATCGACCTTGTCCGCGACCGGCTCGTAGACCGTCTTCACGAATTTCGCGCGACCGCTGGCCGTGGGGAATACGCCGTCCTCGTACAGGCGCTTGCGGCCCTCGCTCGCGCCTTCCGGGTACGGCCACTGCTGCGGCCCCTTCTCCTCCAGTAGCGCATACGATAGTCCGGTGATGTCGAGATCGCGCCCGCGCGTCGATGCGCGGTGCTCGTTCCAGATCTGTTCGGGTGACTCGTACGGAAACAGGGTCGTGCCGCGCCCCAGCAGCGCCTCGATGCGGCGCGCGACATCGACCACGATCTCCCAGTCGTGCCGGGCCTGCCCCGGCTTCGGAATCACCGGATTGACGCGTGTGATGCGGCGCTCGGAGTTCGTGACCGTGCCCGCTTTTTCCCCCCAGCTGGTCGCCGGCAGCAGCACGTCCGCATAGGCCGCGGTTGCCGTGTCGGCATACGCTTCCTGCAAAATCACCAGCTCGGCCTTCTGCAAGGCCTCGCGCACCAGCGTCTGATCGGGTAGTGACTGCGCGGGATTGGTGCAGGCGATCCACAGGATCCTGATCTCGCCGCTGCGCACCGCCTCGAACATCTCGACCGCGGTCTTGCCGGGCATCGAGGGAACGTCGTCCACGCCCCACAGGCGCGCGACCTCGGCGCGATGCGCGGGGTTGGCCAGGTCGCGGTGCGCAGACAGCAGGTTCGCCAAACCGCCGACCTCGCGCCCGCCCATCGCGTTCGGCTGCCCGGTCAGCGAGAATGGGCCAGCGCCAGCCTTGCCGATCTGGCGCGTGGCCAGATGCAGGTTGATCAGCGCCGCGTTCTTTGCCGTACCCTGCGTGCTCTGGTTCAGCCCCTGACAGTACAGCGACAGCGCCGCCTTCGCACTGCCGAACCAGCGCGCGGCCGTGACGAGGTCCTCTTCACGTATCCCGCAAGTCTGCGCGACGAAGGCGGGCGTGTAATCGCGGACCATGGCCTTGATCTCGTCAAAGCCTTCGGTGTGCTGCGCGATGAAGTCCGCATCGACCAGCCCGTCCCACAGGCACAGGTGCAGCATGCCGTTGAACAGCGCGACGTCGGTACCGGGCCGTATCGGAAGGAACAGGTCGGCATCGCGCGCCGTATCGGTGCGGCGCGGGTCGGCGACGATGATCTTCAGGTCGGGACGTTTCGAGCGCGCGTCCTCGATGCGGCGGTAGAGGATGGGATGCGCGAAGGCCGTGTTCGACCCGGCAATGAAGATCAGGTCCGCATGGTCGATGTCTTCATAGCAGGCCGGCGGCGCGTCGGCGCCCAGCGTCTGCTTGTAGCCGGCGACCGCGCTCGACATGCACAGCCGCGAATTGGTGTCGATGTTGTTCGTGCCCAGCAAGCCCTTGGCCAGCTTGTTGAACACGTAATAGTCCTCGGTCAGCAACTGGCCGGACACATAGATGCCCACACTATCCGGGCCGTGCCTGCCGATGGTCTCGACGATGCGCCGCGCGACGACATCCGCCGCATGCTCCCACGTCGCGTCGGTGCGCTCGCCGGCCCGCGCTTCCCTGAGCCTCGGCGCCAGCAGACGCACCTGCCGCTGCAACTGCGGCTGCATCGTCAAGTGCAGCGTGCTGCCCTTCGTGCAGAGCCGGCCGAAGTTGGCCGGATGGTCGGGATCGCCTCGCACCGCCGTGATGGTGTCGCCATCGGCGGTGGCGATCACGCCGCAGCCGGTGCCGCAGTAACAGCAGGTGGTCTTGACTTCCTTCATGCGGCGCTGGCCTTGTCCGCGCCTGGCTCTTCCAGTTCGTTCAGGTCGAGGAAGACCCTGCCGCCGTCGATCTTTACACTGAAGCGCTTTGTGCAGCCTTCGTCCGGCGTCGCCGCACAGCCGGTGGGCAGCTCGATGTTCCAGTTGTGCAGCGGGCAGGCGACGCGCTCGCCGAAGACGATGCCCTGCGACAGCGGACCGCCCTTGTGCGGGCATTTGTCGAGCAAAGCGAAAATCTTGTCTTCACTGTTGCGGAAGATGGCGACATCCGTCGCATTGGCACGGTTGACGACGCGGGCGCCGAGCAGGGGGATGTCGGTGAGGGCGCAGATGGGTTTCCAGTGGGGGGGCATGAGGGTTCCTGCGAGTTTGGGGTGTCTGTGAATTCTGTGTTGTTCAAGGTTTGAGCCATGGGTCCCGGCTTGCGCTGGGACCCATGGATTGTTGATCGCCCTTGGCTTACACCGTCAGCGCAGCAAACTGCCGCTCGTCCACCCGTGCCCTGTCGAAGTCATGCCACGGGTCCGGCTGGCCATCGAGCGCGAACAGCAGCCGCTCGTACAGCGCGCGGCGTCCCTCATGATCATCGAGGATCGCCTTCTTCACCTGATCGAGCCCGACGCGCGACACGTAATGAACAGTGCGCTCCAGATACCAGCCCTGCTCGCGATACAGTTGCAGGAAAGCGCCCGCGTATTCCAGCACCTCCTCATGCGTCTTCAGCTTGCACAGGAACTGCGCGACCTCGGTCTTGATGCCGCCGTTGCCGGCCACATAGATCTCCCAGCCGGAATCGACACCGATCACGCCCACGTCCTTGATGCCGGCCTCGGCGCAGTTGCGCGGGCAGCCGGATACCGCGAGCTTGACCTTGTGCGGCGCATACATGCGCGCGAGCTGGCGCTCGAGCTGCTGGCCCATCAGCGTCGAGTTCTGCGTGCCGAAGCGGCACCATTCGGAGCCGACGCAAGTCTTGACCGTGCGCAGCCCCTTCGCATAGGCAAGGCCGCAGGGCATGCCGAGGTCCTGCCAGACGGCCGGCAAGTCGGCCTTCTTCACGCCGAGCAAGTCGATGCGCTGGCCGCCGGTGACTTTCACGGTCGGAATCCGGTATTTGTCGACCACGTCGGCGATGCGGCGCAGCTCGGCCGCGTTGGTCTCGCCGCCCCACATGCGCGGGATCACCGAATAGGTGCCGTCCTTCTGGATGTTCGCATGCGCGCGCTCGTTGATGAAGCGCGACTGCGGATCGTCCTTCGCCTCGTGCGGCCAGGTCGAGAGCAGGTAATAGTTGAGCGCGGGGCGGCAGCTCGAACAGCCGTCGGGCGTACGCCACTCCATGAACTTCATCACGTCTGGAATCGTCAGCAGTCGCTGATCGCGTATCGCGTCGCGTACTTGCTGGTGCGTGTGCTCGGTGCAGGCACAGATCGGCTTGGTCTTCGGCGTGGCCGAGTAATCGCCGCCGGCGGTCGCCACCAGGATCTGCTCGACCAGCCCGGTGCAGGAGCCGCAGGAAGCAGAAGCCTTCGTGTGCTTCTTCACATCGTCTAGCGTGAACAGGCCCTTGTCCTTGATCGCCTTGACGATCGTCCCCTTACAGACACCATTGCAGCCGCAGACTTCGGCGGTGTCCGGCATGTTCGCAGCCTGGCTGAATCCCTCATGGCCGACATCGCCCGGGCGTCCGAGATTGGCTTCGCCGAACATCAGCGAATCCCGGATCTCCGCAATGTTCTTGCCCTCGCGCAGCAAGCGGAAGTACCAGCTGCCATCGACGGTATCGCCGTACAGACAGGCGCCGACCAGCTTGTCGTCCTTGATGACCAGTTTCTTGTAGACGCCGCCGATCGGGTCGGACAGCATGATTTCCTCCGTGCCCTCGCCGCCCATGAACTCGCCGGCGGAGAACAGGTCGATGCCGGTCACCTTCAGCTTGGTCGACGTGACCGAGCCCTGATAGCGGCCGATGCCGAAGTTCGCGAGGTGGTTGGCCGCCACCTTGGCCATCTCGAACAGCGGCGCGACCAGGCCGTAGGCGATGCCGCGATGGTTCACGCATTCGCCGACGGCATAAATGCGCGGATCGAAAGTCTGCATCGTATCGTTGACTACGATGCCGCGATGGCAATGAATGCCGGCGGACTCGGCCAGTGCCGTATTCGGCCGGATGCCGACAGCCATCACCACCAGGTCGGCCGGCAGTTCGCTGCCGTCGGTGAAGCGGATGGCCTTGACGTGGCCATCGTCGTCGCCAACCAGTTCCTGCGTGTTTTTCTCGAGCAGGAAGGACAGGCCGCGGTCTTCCAGCGATCGCTGCAGCATCCTGGCCGCAGTCCGGTCGAGCTGCCGCTCCATCAGCCACGCCGGCAGGTGTACGACCGTCACGTCCATGCCGCGCAGCTTCAGGCCGTTCGCGGCCTCGAGGCCGAGCAGGCCGCCGCCGATCACGACCGCATGCCTTTTGGTCAATGCGGTGTCGATCATCATCTGCGTATCCGCGATATCGCGATAGCCGACCACCCCCTTCAAGTCCTTGCCCGGCACCGGCAGGATGAACGGGTTCGAGCCGGTGGCCAGCAGCAGGCGGTCATACTCGGCGACGGTGCCGTCCTCGGCGATCACGATGCGCCGGGCGCGGTCGATCTGAACGATCTTCTTGCCGACGTGGAGCGTGATGTTGTGGTCGGCGTACCAGGCGTAATCGTTGAGAACGATGTCCTGCACGGTCTGCTCGCCGGCCAGCACGGGCGAGAGCAGGATGCGGTTGTAATTCGGATGCGGTTCGGCGCCGAACACCGTGATGTCATGGAGATCGGGCGCGACTTTCAGGATTTCTTCGAGGGTGCGCACGCCGGCCATGCCATTGCCGACCATGACCAATTTCAGCTTCTTCATTAAAACTCCAGCAGTCACCGGCTTCGCCATGAAAGCCGTATCAATCAATACGCTTCTCGTTTAGCAAGACCAGTGCCAGAGTAATCGGAGCGAATTCGCACCACGACAAGGAATGGCATCGCCGGTGCGCACCATCAGAGTGCGCATTCATCGGCAGCGAACGAAAGCGACCGCATTTGCACGATCGCTGCGCATGAATGTGCGGAAACCCGATGGCACGCCGCTTGCAAAGCTCCGGTCTCGTCTCATCCCAGGCAACGACGCCATGAACACAACATCATTCTGGAAAGCCGGGCATGCACCGACGCTGCTCGCATCGTTCTTTTACTTTGATCTGAGTTTCATGGTCTGGGTGCTGCTCGGCCCGCTCGCCGTGCAGATCGCCACCGACCTGCAGTTGACGCCCGCACAAAAGGGACTGATGGTCGCCACGCCGCTGCTGGCCGGCGCGCTACTGCGCATCGTGATGGGCGTGCTGGTCGACCACCTGAAACCGAAGAAGGCCGGACTGATCGGACAAGTGATCGTGATGGCCAGCCTGACCTGGGCCTGGCTGGCCGACCTATCGACATTCAATCAGATGCTGACGCTGGGCGTGCTGCTCGGCGTCGCCGGCTCGGCCTTCGCGGTTGCCCTGCCATTGGCCTCGCGCTGGTACCCGCCCGAGCACCAGGGCACCGCGCTGGGCATCGCGGGCGCGGGAAATTCGGGCACGGCACTCGCGGCCCTGTTCGCGCCGGGTCTTGCGATTGCCTTCGGCTGGCAGAACGTGTTCGGCCTGTGCCTGATCCCGCTGGCGATCGCGCTGGCGGTGTACCTCATCTTTGCGAAAGACGCTCCGTCGGCACCGCCGCCCAAGTCGGTGGGCGAGTACCTGAAGGTACTGAGGGACAAGGATGCGTGGTGGTTCATGTTCTTCTACGCGGTGACTTTCGGCGGCTTCTCGGGACTCGCCTCGTCGCTGACCATTTACTTCAACACCCAGTACGGCCTCACGCCGGTGATGGCCGGCTACTTTACCGCCGCCTGCGTGTTTGCCGGTTCGCTGGTGCGCCCGATCGGCGGGCGGCTCGCCGATCGCGTCGGCGGCATCAGGACGCTGTCGCTGATGTATTTGCTGGCAGCCGCCTTCCTCTTCATCGCCAGCACCGGCCTGCAGTCCGCATCGGCCGCCGTGGCGGTGTTCGTCTGCGCGATGCTGGCGCTGGGCACCGGCAACGGCGCGGTGTTCCAGCTGGTGCCGCAGCGCTTCCGCAAGGAGATCGGCACGATGACGGGCATGGTCGGCATGGCTGGCGGCATCGGCGGCTTCTACCTCGCCTCGAGCATGGGCTATTCGAAGCAGATCACCGGCAGCTACCAGCTGGGCCTGACGATCTTCGCCTCGCTGGCGGTGCTGGCGCTGGTCGGCCTGTCATCGGTGAAGACCCGCTGGCGCACGACCTGGGGCAGCGCGGCGATGACGGCGGCGCGGATCTGAGGTTCCGGGTTGCAGAACAAGCTGCGATACCATCATGGCACCCTCGTGCTTGCCTCATCCATGCCCCTCCTCCTCACCGCCGCCCACCACACCGCCACCGGCCTGCGCGAGCTGAATGAAGATTTCGCCGGCATGGTGACGCCGGCCGAGCCGGAAATATCGACCAAGGGCATGATCGCGGCCGTCGCCGACGGCGTATCCGGCAGCGCCGGCGGGCGCGAGGCGGCGGAGTACAGCGTGCGCGGCCTGCTGACCGATTACTACGCCACGCCCGACACCTGGCCGGTCACGCAGGCGCTCGACCGCGTGATCAAGGCCATCAACAGCTGGGTACAGCGGCAGGGCAGCGTGCGCTCCGGACAGGGCGGCATGGCGACCACGCTGACGGCGCTGGTCGTGCGCGGCAACCATTATTATTTTTCCCACGTCGGCGACAGCCGGCTCTACCTGCTGCGCGGTGACACGCTCAAGCGCCTGACGACCGACCATGTCTGGGACCGCCCCGAGATGCGGCATGTACTTACGCGCGCCATCGGGCTCGATTCGCAGCTGGCGATCGACCATGGCATGGGCGAGCTGCGTCAGGGCGACATCTTCCTGCTCGCCTCGGACGGGGTCTGGGGCGCCCTGCCCGAGAGCGATATCGAGTGGCACCTGTCGACGCTGGCCGAAAACCCGGCGCAGCCGGACGACACGGCCCGGCTGCTGGTCGATGCCGCACTGGCCAACGGCTCGAAGGACAACGCGACCGCGCTCGTCGTGCGCGTTCAGCAGCTGCCCGAGGAAAACCTGCGCGACGCACTGGCGGGCGCACGCCAGCTGCCGGTGCCGCCGCGGCTTCGACCCGGCCAGTCGCTCGACGGACTGGTGGTCGAGGAGTTGGTCCACCAATCGGCCACGACGCTGCTCTACCGCGTGCATGATCCGCGCACGCAGCGCAAGCTGGCGCTCAAGACACTGACGCCCGAGCGGGCGGACGACCCGCACGAGACCACGGCCTTCGCGCACGAGGAGTGGCTGGCCCGGCGCGTGGTTGCCCGTTTTTTCCCGCAGGTGATCACCGTCGAGCCCCGGAATTACCTTTACTACCTGAGCACCTGGCATGAGGGCCGCACGCTGCAGGCGCTGCTCGACGCCGGCGGACACCTGACCGTGCCGGATCTCGTCGCGCATGCGACGAAGCTGGTGCGCGCGGTCGGCGCGCTGCACCGGTGCAGCATCGTGCACCGGGACATCAAGCCGGCCAACGTCCATCTCGGTGACGATGGCGAGCTGCGCGTGCTCGACCTCGGCGTGGCGATGAGCGGACTAGAGTCGGAACAGCAGGATCTGTCGCCACAGGCCGGCACCCCGTCCTTCCTCGCGCCCGAGCAATTCGACGGCCAGCCAGCCTCGGTGCAGACGGATCTGTACGCCACCGGCATCACGCTCTACTACGCGCTGACGCGCCACTATCCGTACGGCGAGGTCGAGCCCTTCCAGCGTCCGCGTTTCGGCGAGCCGGTGCCGCCGACCCGCTACCGGCCCGACCTGCCGCAGTGGCTGGACAACCTGATTCTCAAGACCGTCGCGAAGCAGCCGGCCGAGCGCTTTGAAACGGCGGAGGAGATGCTGCTCGCGCTCGAGCGCGGCGCGTCGCGCCCGGTACTGGCGCCGGCGCCGGCGCCGTTCGCGCAACGCGATCCGCTGGCGACGTGGAAGGTCGTCGGGGCGGTGTCGCTGGTGGTGAATTTGTTGTTGATGTATTTGCTGGTGGTGGGGTGATCGGGGGAGGAACGGCGGGAGGGATGGCGGATTTCGCCTTCGGCTCTATCCGCCCTACGGTTCGGGGGGTGGCGGGCCTGCCCGTACACTACAATACGGGTCTGCATAATTCTTGCCACACGCTTCTTCCCTCCCCCGATGATCATTCTCGGCGTCGAATCCTCGTGCGACGAAACCGGCCTTGCGCTCTATGACACCGAGCGCGGCCTGCGCTCGCACGCCCTTCACTCCCAGGTGGCTATGCACGAGGAATACGGCGGCGTCGTGCCTGAGCTGGCCTCGCGCGATCACGTGCGGCGCGCGCTGCCGCTGCTGGCGCAGGTAATGAAGGACAGCGGGCTGCCGCTGTCGGCCATCGACGCCATTGCCTACACGCAGGGTCCCGGGCTGGCCGGCGCGCTGCTGGTCGGCGCCTCGGTCGCCAACGGACTGGCGCTGGCGCTGGGCAAGCCGGTGCTGGGCGTCCACCATCTGGAAGGCCATTTGCTGTCGCCGCTGCTGTCGGCCAGGCCGCCCGCTTTCCCCTTCGTCGCGCTGCTGGTGTCCGGCGGCCACACGCAGCTGATGCGCGTCGATGGCGTCGGCCGCTATGCGATGCTGGGCGAGACGCTCGACGACGCCGCCGGCGAGGCCTTCGACAAGTCGGCCAAGCTGCTCGGCCTCGGCTATCCCGGCGGCCCCGCGATATCGCGGCTGGCAGAGTTCGGCGATCCCGGCGCGCATACGCTGCCGCGCCCGATGCTGCACTCGAAAAACCTCGACTTCAGCTTCTCCGGCCTGAAGACGGCGGTGCTGACGCTGGTGAAGAAACACGACTCCAACCTGTGCGAGCAGCAGAAGGCCAACATCGCGCGCGCTTTCGTCGATGCGATAGTCGAGGTGCTGGTCACAAAATGCATGGCCGCCTTGAAAGAGACCGGCATGCGGCGGCTGGTTATCGCCGGCGGCGTCGGCGCCAATGTGCAGCTAAGAGCGGCGCTGGATGCGGCGGCAGCGCGCAGGCGCTTCGAGGTGTTCTATCCGGAGCTTGCGCTATGCACCGACAACGGCGCGATGATTGCGTTCGCCGGCGCGCTGCGCCTGCAGCAGCATCCGGACGCGGCGCGCTGCGATTACGGTTTCAACGTGCGGCCGAGATGGCCGCTGGATGAGATCGGTTGAGACGAACTCATTCCGATTTCTTCCCTATCCGGCTTTCCTTCCCCGCCAGCAGGTTCCCGATGTTCTTGCGGTGGCGCCAGACCAGCAGCGCGCTCATCAGCAGCACGGCTAGGCCCTTGGCATCGACGCCGAACAGCAGCGTGTAATAAAAAGGCGCGAACAGCGCCGCAATCAGCGCGGCGAGTGACGAATACCGGAACGCATAGGCCACCACGATCCAGGTGATCAGCGTGGCCAACCCGAGCAGCGGATTCAGTCCGAGCAGCACGCCCAGCGCGGTGGCAACGCCCTTGCCGCCCCGGAAGCGGAAGAACACCGGCCACAGGTGGCCCGCGAACACCGCAAACGACACCAGCGCAATGCCCGCATCGCCGAGCCCGAGCGACTCGTCCAGCCGCACGGCCAGCGCCACCGGAATCCAGCCCTTCACACAGTCGCCGACTAGTGTCAGCGCGGCGGCCTTCTTGTTGCCGGTCCTGAGCACATTGGTGGCGCCCGGATTACCGGAGCCGAAAGTGCGGGGATCAGCCAGCCGGAACAGCTTGCTGACGACGATCGCGAACGATACCGAGCCAAGCAAGTAGGCAGCGATGGCAAACAGCAGCGAATTCATGTCGATCCCCGAGTTGAGTCGGCGTCATTATGCAACAGGATCACGGCCAACCACGCTGACCGCCAAGTTTCATGTGGCGGTGCAGCCAAGGATATTCATGAGTCACCCGTCGAATGAGAGCCTTCTCCTGCCGGGATCCGAGCCATGTCGGTGTCCCGAACCGATCGACGAGGTCAAAGCAGGGCTGAAGATTTGCGATACACTTTCGATGCCTACAAGCTAGCGGTTAACGTTCAAAAGCACCGTGTCTGGTTCGAGGAAGTTCGTGATTTCGAATGGGAACAAGCGTGGGTAACGGTCGATCAGCGAAAACGCTATTCGGAAACCAGATTTCGTGCACTCGGCTACATTCGCCGGAGAATCTACGTACTGGTGTTCTGTTTGCGATGCAATTCGATCAGACTCATCAGCTTGCGCAAAGCTAACTTCAGGGAGATTCAGCAGTATGCCCAAGTTAAAGCCGGACACCCTTTTTCCAACTGCTGAGGAAGAGCGGCAGATCGCCGAGGCCATCGCCTCGGATCCGGATGATTTTGAAATCGACCAGGCGTGGATAGCCAGAGCAAAACCCGCCAGCGAATTCTTTGACGAGAAGATGCTGCAGTCACTGCGCGCGCTTCGCCATTCCCGGATGGTTGCGGTTCCCGACACAGAGTTTGAAAGCAAAACATCTCTCCAGACACTTCACCCCCGCGGGTGATGCTGCGCATGAATCTTCTTGAGCCGCTCGCGCGCCACGTGCGTGTAGATCTGCGTGGTCGAGATGTCGGCATGGCCGAGCAGCAGTTGCACCACGCGCAGGTCGGCGCCATGGTTCAGCAGATGAGTGGCGAATGCATGTCTGAGTGTGTGCGGCGACAGCGGCGCGTTGATGCCGGCGCGCAGCGCGTATTTCTTGATCAGCCGCCAGAACATCTGGCGCGTCATCGGCCCGCCGAGTGATGTGACAAACAGCGCATCGGCCACTCTGGCACCGAGAATCGCAACGCGTCCCTCCGACAGGTAGCGCACTATCCAGCCGCGCGCCTCTTCGCCGAAAGGCACCAGCCGCGTCTTGCCGCCCTTGCCGGTGATGCGCAGCACGCCCTCGGTCAGGCCGACCTCGATGGTCTTCAGCAGCACCAGTTCCGATACCCGCAGGCCGCTGGCGTACATCAGTTCCAGCATCGTGCGGTCGCGCAGGCCGAGCGCCGTGTTGGCGTCCGGCGCGCCGAGCAGCGATTCGACGTTCTGCTCCGACAGCGTCTTCGGAAAGCGCGGCGGCTGTTTCGCGGACCGCAGCTTCAGGCAGGGATCGGCCGCGATGCGGTTCTGGCGCAGCGCATGCTGGTAGAAGCGCTTGAGCACGGTCAGCCGCCGGTTCGACGAACTGGCCTTGCTGTCGGCGTGGCGATGAGCGAAATAGGCATGGAGATCGGCCTCGCCGACCTCATGCAGCGACTTCGAACGGTCGGTCTGCAGCCAATCGGCGAACAGCAGCAGGTCGCGTCGGTAGGCATCGAGCGTGTTCTTCGACAGCCCGTCCTCGAGCCAGAGTGCGTCGCAAAATTCGTCGACGACCGCCTGCCCCGCGCGCGGCTTCGCGTCGGCTACGGCCATCAGAAGCCCGGCACGCGCTCGTGCTGCAGCAGCCAGCGCTTGACGCTCTGGTGAAAGCCGCCGTGATGCCGCGCAAAACCGCCGATGCCGCCGGTGGCGGTCACCCGATGGCAGGGAATCACCAGCGGAAACCAGTTCGCGCCGCAGGCCTGGCCGACGGCGCGCGGCGCGGAGCCGATGCGGCGCGCGACGTCGGCGTAGGTGAGCACCGCGCCGCGCGGTATCGCATCGATCGTGTCCCAGACCTTGCGCTGGTGCGCGGTGCCCACCGGCGGCAGGTCGAGCGCGAACGGAAAATCGGGATTGTCGAGGTAGGCCGCGACCTGCGCCGCTGCTTCGCGCGCGACCGGATCGCGCCCGGCGCGCGGCGCATGGCCGGACGGGAGGTAAACCAGCTCCTGCAGGCGCTCGCCATCAGTGCGGATGCCGATGCCGCCGAACGGCGCGGCGACGATGGCGGAAAACAGACCGGGTTCCAGCCCCATGATGCACTCCTCAGCCTCCGAACACGAGGCGCGGCAGCCACAGCGAAATCTGCGGCAGGTAGGTAATCATCAGCAGGAAACCGAGCATCGTCAACAGCCACGGCATGACGGCTATCGTCAGCTCGGTGATGCCCATCTTCGTGATACCGGACGCGACGTACAGGTTCAGCCCCACCGGCGGATGGCACATGCCGATTTCCATGTTGACCACCATGATGATGCCGAAATGCACGGGGTCGATGCCCAGCGCCATGGCGACCGGAAACAGGATGGGCGCCATGATCAGCACGATCGACGACGGCTCCATGACATTGCCGGCCAACAGCAGCAGCAGGTTGACCACCAGCAGAAAACCGATGGGCCCGAGGCCCATGTCGAGCATCCAGCCGGCCATGGACTGCGGAATGCCTTCGCTGGTCATCAGGAACGAGAACAGCACCGCATTGGTGATGATGTAGAGCAGCATCGCCGACATTGCCGCCGAGTCGAGCAGCACTTTCGGTACCTGCCGCCAGCCCATGTCGCGGTAGACGAAGAGTGCGATCAGGAACGCATACACGGCCGACATCGCCGCCGCCTCGGTCGGCGTGAACGCGCCGCTGTAGATGCCGCCGATCACGACCACGATCAGCAGCAGCCCCCAGAGGCTCTGGCGGAATGCCTGCCAGCGCTCGCCGAGCGCCGCCTTCGGCAGCCGCGGATAGCCTTTCTTGCGGGCCAGCAGCCAGGTGGTCAGTCCGAGCAGGAAGGCGAGCATCAGGCCCGGCACGACGCCGGCCATGAATAGCTTGCCGACCGAGGTATTGGTGGAGACCGAGTACATCACCATCACGATCGACGGCGGAATCAGAATACCGAGCGCACCCGATGTCGTGACCACTCCGGCACCGAAGGACCGCGGATAGCCCTGCCGCACCATCGCCGGCAGCAGGATCGAGCCGATCGCCACCACGGTCGCCGGCGAGGAGCCGGACACCGCCGCGAACAGCGCGCAGGCCAGCACACCGGAGATGGCCAGCCCGCCGTGCCAGTGCCCGACCATCGAGGTCGCGAAGTTGATCATCCTACGCGCGACACCGCCATGGGTGAGAAAATTCCCCGCAAGGATGAAGAACGGGATCGCCATGATCTCGAACTTTTCGATGCCGGTGAACAGCTTCAGCGCGACCGCCTGCACCGGCACCTCGGTCATCGTGAACAGGAAGGTCAGCACGGTCAGCCCGAGCGCGATCGAGATCGGCATCCCGGTCAGCATCAGCACCACCAGCAGCGTAAAGATCAGCAGGCTGTTCATTGCCGACCCTCCGCCGCGTCGGCGCTCAGTCCCTCGACGTGCGCATGGTCATGCCGCGGCAACTCGCCGCCGCGCGCGAAACGCCACGCGACCTGCAGGAAACGCCCGCACATCAGCGCCGAGCCGAGCGGAATCGCGAGGTAGACGATCCAGATCGGCAGCTCCAGCACCTCGGACGTGCTCGAGGTAGCGGACAGCTCGTACACGAACTCCGCGCCGAGCGCCGCGATGATGCCGGTGAAGGCGGCGCCGGCCAGGAGGCCGAACAGCAGGAAGCCGCGCTGCAGCCGTTGGCCCATGCGGTTGACCAGCACGTCGACGCCGACATGGATGCCGGTGCGCACGCCATAGGCCGCGCCGAACTTGGCCATCCAAACAAACAGGTAGATCGTCAGCTCCTGCGCCCAGCTGGTGTTGAGCGCGAGCAGCCAGTCTTGCAGGCCGGGAATCGCGAGCCCAGACAGATAGCGGTGCAGCACCGCGACAAAGACGACAAGCGTGGCGGCGCCCATCAGCGAGGCGATCAGCCACTCTTCGAGGTGGTCGAGGAATTTCATGTGCGGGCGCCGTGGCGGCGAGCGGGTCGGGTCGGGACGGGTCGATTTATTTGGCGGCGGCCGTCTGGTTGACCGCGTCGATCAGGTCCTTGCCGATGCGGTCGGCCATCTTCGCGTGTACCGGCAGCAGCGCACGCCGCCACTCGGCCTTCTCGGCCTCGGTCGGCAGGTGGACGGCGGTCTTGCCGGACTTCTTCACCGCCTCGAGCGCGGCGTCGTTCTCCTGCTGCGCGATCTTGTCGGCGTACAGGGTCGCTTCTTTCATCGCGCCTTCGAGCTGCGCGCGGATGTCGGCCGGCAGCTTGTCCCAGAACTTCTTGTTCACGATGACCGCATAGCCGATATAGCCGTGGTTGGTAGCGGTCAGGTGCTTCTGCACTTCGTGCATTTTCTGCGTGTACAGGTTGGACGGCGGATTCTCGGTGCCATCGACCACGCCAGTCTGCAGCGCCTGATAGACCTCGGAGAACGCCATCACCTGCGGGTTCGCGCCCAGCGCGCGCATCTGCTCGTCGAGCGCCTTCGAGGCCTGGATGCGCATCTTCAGGCCCTTGACGTCGGCGGGCGTTCGCAGCGGGCGGTTGGCCGACATCATCTTGAAGCCATTGTCCCAGTAGGCGAGGCCGACGATGCCCTTGGGCTCGAGCCGCTTCAGCAGGTCGCGGCCGATCGGGCCGTCGGTGACGCGGTCCAGCGCCGCCTTGTCCGGAAAGATGTAGGGCAGGTCGAACAGCTCGAACTCCTTCACGCCGAGCGGGCCGAACTTGGCCAGCGACGGCGCCAGCATCTGCACCGCGCCCAGCTGCAGCGCCTCGAGCTCTTCCTTGTCCTTGTACAGCGTGCTGTTCGGGTAGACCTCGACCTTCACGCGGCCCTTCGTGGCCGCCTCGGCCAGTTCCCTGAACTTGTCGGCGGCCTTGCCTTTCGGCGTGTCCTTCGCGACCACGTGGCTGAACTTGATGACGATGGGGGACTGCGAGAGCGCGGGAACGGCGGGCAGGCAGCCGAGCAGGCACGCCAGCATGGCTGACAGCAGGGGGCGACGGGGCATCGG
>JAMNXS010000039.1 GCA_023653025.1 Burkholderiaceae bacterium | reverse complement strand
GCCAGCTCGGCATTACGCAACTGTCCGTACCAGCGGTAAATGCGCGATCTGACCTTCCACACGTACAGCGGCGGCACCACGCGCGACAGCGGCACCAGCAGCGCGCCGAGCGCCACCAGCACCAGCCACATCCGCTCGACGAAATTCGCCACCCAGAACGGCATGTAGCGCTGCAGCAGCGGCTGCCCGCTCTGGTAGTACTTTTCGGCCGCCGCCGCGACCGGAATCTCCGAGTAGTTCGCCGACGGGAATTCGCCGCGCTTCTGAAACCAGCCCGGCGTACCGTGGATGTCGGCCGCCGCCTGCACGAACAGATCGACCAGCGCCGGATGCAGATCGTCGCGTGCCACCAGCGTGGCCGTGGGTGCGATCAGGCGGTAGTCGCGTGCCGGTAGGCCGCGCCCGAGATCAACGATACCGCGCGGCAGGCTGACCGCCGACAGGAAGGGAAAGCGCCTCGCATAGGCCTCGGCCTGCGTGAAGCTGAACAGCTTCACGCCCGGGGTCTGCAGCAGCATCTGAATCAGCAGGCCCTCGGCCGACGAGCTGAACACGAGCGCATCGATCTTCCCCGCCAACAGCGCCATCGTCGCCGCCGTGTTCTCCATCTCGGTCAGGTTCACGCGCCGCAGCGGCACGCCGTTCGCATCGAGCAGGCGCTCGACGAGTTGCGGCACGCCGGTGCCGCGCGGCCCGACATTGACGCGCAGGTCGCGCAGGTCGCGCAGGCTATCGACCTTCACGCCCGCCCGATGGAAGAGCCAGACGGGCTCGACGAACAGGCTGCCGAGCGATTCGAGGTCATGCTGCTCGGAGTTCTGCAGCGTGGTCGAGCCGCTCTGGACGAAGGCGATGTCGATTCCCGAGTCGGGATCCTGCAGGCGCTGCAGGTTCTGCATCGACCCCTCGGAGCGCTGCAGTTTCACCGTGATGCCCTGCCGCGCGAGCATCGCCGCATAACGCCTGCCCAGCACCTCGTAGGCGCTGTTCTCCTGGCCGGTCGACAAGGTGACGACCGTCGGCGGCGCGGGATCGACCAGCCGGTAGGCCAGATAACCGAGCACGACGATCAGCAGCAGCGGGGGACCGAAAGTGATCAGCAGGTCGCGCAGCGACAGGGTGGTGAATTTCAGGAATCGGGGCACGGTTCGCAAGGACAAGTGGCTTTCCCGAAACCATGCCAAACAACGCTGCCGAGCGCAAGGGCGACTATCCGATGGACTCTTGGACCATAGGGCGGGTTGAGCCAACGGCGAAACCCGCCGTCACCGGTCCGCTGGCGGGTTTCGCCGCCGGCTCTACCCGTCCTATGGCGTGAGGGTAAGTTGCAGAGACTACTCCTCCTCATCAACCACCGCCCGCCCCTTGCGCTTGCGCGCCTTCTCGTCCTCCGACAGGAAACTGGCCGCGATGCCGAACCAGACATCGCCGGGGATAACGCGCTCGGCCACCTGCACCAGCTCCTCCTCTGCCGCGAGCCGGCGATAGAACTGCGCGCAGCACTGCTCCAGTGATGCTGAAATATCGTCCAGCACTGCCGATCCGCTGCGCAACACCTCCTGCAGCTTGTCGCGCAGCGAGCGCAGCAGCGCCAGGCTGGCTTTGCCCAGGGTCTCGATTTCATCCAGCAAGGCGTCGGCTTCGTGCGTGAAACGGCGTAGCGCAGGAATCACGACCACTTCCATCTTGCGCTGGTGACAGTAGGTCTCGAACTGCGTCAGGCGGCCAAGCAGCGACTCCGCATCGATGCCGCTGGCCTGTCGTAAATTGCGCAGGCAATTCAGGATGGTTTGCCGCAGGGAAGAGATGGTCCAGCGCGCCCGGTTCTGTTCTACCTTCAGGGCAATGATCGAATACGTCGCCGTCAGCATGTCCGTTCCTGGAAAAAATCGATAAACGTTCCCTCGCGCCGAAGCGCGTGCCATTGGCGTGATGGGGAGAGTCGGCGCGAAGGATTACGCGATGACGATTAGTTTATTGAAGCGGCAAGAACGTTCAATTGAGGGGTCGCAAAAATTGGTTGGCGACGTGGAAGGCGGATGGTAAAACTTTGAGATTTTAGGCAAGCAGCGGGCGGGCACCTGCAATGCCCGCCTGTCGAGGCCGATGATCAGCCGACTTTGACCGCGTGCTCGCGGGTCGCATGGAAGGTCACGCCGGGCCAGCGCTCCTGCACCAGCTTCAGGTTGACTCCCGAGCTGGCGAGGTAGGCCAGATTGCCGGCCGCGTCGTGCGCGAGATGCGCGCCGGCCGACGAACGCTCGAAATCGGCCAGCATCTTCTTGTCGTCGCACGATACCCAGCGTGCCGTGTTGACGGTGGCGCCCTCGAACACTGCATCGACGCCGTATTCGTTCATCAACCGGCTGGCGACGACTTCGAACTGCAGCACGCCGACCGCGCCGAGGATCAGGTCGCCGCCGCCCGCCGGCTTGAAGACCTGTACCGCGCCTTCCTCGCCGAGTTGCTGCAGCCCCTTGTGCAGCTGCTTGATCTTCAGCGGATTGCGGATGCGCACCGTGCGGAAGAAGTCCGGCGCGAAGTACGGTATGCCGGTGAACTGCAGCATGTCTCCCTCGGAGAAGCTGTCGCCGATCTGCATATTGCCGTGGTTCGGCAGGCCGATGATGTCGCCCGCATAGGCCTCCTCGACCTGCTCGCGCGTCGAGGCCATGAAGGTCACGACCGACGATACCTTGATATCGCGGTTCAGCCGCAGGTGCCTGACCTTCATCCCGCGTTCGAAACGGCCGGAGCAGACCCGCAGGAACGCAATGCGGTCGCGATGCGCCGGATCCATGTTGGCCTGAATCTTGAAGACGAAGCCCGAGAACGCGGGCTCGTCCGGCTGCACGCGACGCACGCCGGCATCGCGCTCGCGCGGCGGCTGCGCCCAGTCGAGCAGCGCGTCGAGGATCTCGCGCACGCCGAAGTTGTTGATCGCCGAGCCGAAGAATACCGGCGTCTGCTTGCCGGCCAGGAAAGCGTCGAGGTCGAACGGATTCGATGCGCCATGCACGAGCTCGACTTCCATTTTCAGCTGTTCGATCTCGAGCGGGAACATGGCCGCGAGGCGCGGGTTGTCGATGCCCTCGACCACCTCGAAGGTCTGGTCGGCACGCTCGCTGCCCGGCGCGAACAACATGATCTCGTCGCGCATCAGGTGGTAGACGCCGCGAAAGGTCTTGCCCATGCCGATCGGCCACGTCACCGGCGCGCACCGGATCTGCAGCACCGACTCGACCTCGTCGAGCAGTTCCAGCGGATCGCGGGTCTCGCGATCCATCTTGTTCATGAAGGTGATGATCGGCGTGTCGCGCATGCGGCACACGTTGAGCAGCTTGATGGTCTGCGCCTCCACGCCCTTGGCGGCGTCGATCACCATCAGCGCGGAATCGACCGCAGTCAGCACGCGGTAGGTGTCTTCGGAAAAATCCTGGTGGCCGGGCGTGTCGAGCAGGTTCACCACATGGTCGCGGTACTCGAACTGCATGACCGAGCTGGCGACCGAGATGCCGCGCTGTTTCTCGATCTCCATCCAGTCGGAGGTCGCATGGCGGCCGCTCTTGCGCGCCTTGACCGTGCCGGCCAGCTGGATCGCGCCGGAGAACAGCAGCAGTTTTTCGGTCAGTGTGGTCTTGCCGGCATCAGGGTGAGAAATGATGCCGAACGTGCGGCGGCGCGCGACCTCGCGCACGATCTGCTCGCGCGGCACCGAGCGCGTCGACGCCGGCTGCAGGTCGTCGGCATTCTCGCCGGTGAGGGATTCGGGTGGGCTGGCCATGGCGGGCGGGGAAAAAGTCCAAGAGTCTATAGCGTTTGACCGGGCAAGTCTAACCGCAATCCCTTGCCGACCGGTTCGCGCGCCGCGCCTGCGCGAGCGCTGGAGGCGCTTGCCCCGAAGCTTGCCGCCGGAGGTTCCTGCTCTTGAGGTGCATGCAGTGCCCGGCGGGCGGGCTGAACTTCGCTTGCCCCGGCGATTCCACCTTGTTCCGAGACCCGAGGAGCGTCGCTTGCCATCGTTCCACGATTGCCCGGCCGTCACGCGCATCTACCCGGACCGGATACCGGAATTCGCCGAGACGGCGCTCGATGCCCTCTACGGCAGCCTGTATTCGTCGCTGCCGCAGTTGCGGCTGTCGCCGCTGGACGGCGTGCATACCTACGCTGCATGGCAGGCAGGCCGGCTGCGGGCGCTGTTCCTGTATGCGTGCCGCGGGACCGAGATCCGGGTCGTGAACGAGGGCATGCGGGTGGACGAAGCGGCGGCGATCTGCTTTGCCCGTGCCGTGTTCGACCGGCACCGGGACGCGGAGCGCGTGCATTTCCATGCGGTGCAATGCAGGCGGCCGCCGGCGCGCATGCCAAGTGCGCGCTTCGCGACCAGCGAGGACATGGTGATCGAACTGCCCGGCAGCGAAGACGCCTACACTGCCGCGCTCGGCAAGTCCACGCGCAAGTCGCTGCGCCAGAACATCGGACGCGCCGCGGGCATCGCGCATCGCTGGATCGCGGGGGCCGACGTCGATGCCGCTGTCGTCGATGCCATCATCGGCTTCAACCGCGCCCGCATGGCGCAAAGGCGCCGCACTTCCGCGCTCGACGACGAAGCCGCCCGCCGGCTACTGCGGCTGCTGCGCGCGCGCGGCGTGGTGGGCACGGTCACCCTCGGCGGCCGGCTGTGCGCGGGCACGCTTGCCTGCCGCATCGGCGACGACCTGTACTCGCTGGTGAACTCGCACGACCCGCAGCATGACGCGCTGGGCATGGGAACCCTTGCCCGCCACCTGATGATTCTGGCCGCGATACGGCATGGCGTGCGGCGCTTCCATCTGATGGGCGGAAACATCGGCAGCAAGCAGCCGGCACTGGCTTGCCGCGTGCCGCTCGACGATCTGCTGATCTACCGCAACGAAGTCGCCCGGCTGCGGCATGCCGCCGGGCTGGCCCGGCTGCAGCTGGCCGCATGGGAGCATGAGTTGCGCATGGCCATGGACGACCCGGAACTCGCGCGCCGCGCCGGCTGGGCCGCGCGCGGCGCGCTCGGCGTGGCGCACTGGTGTCGCGAATGGAAGCGCGGCAGGCGGCCGTGGCTGCGAGGTTCGCCGCGCACGTCGGCCTGAGGGATTCACTCTGCCGCGACCGGCCCGGACGCCACCAGCAGGCTGCAGCGCAGCTTCTCGACCAGCAGGGTGTCGGTGCTGCCGCGCCACCAGCGCAGCGCCAGCGGCTTCTGGCGCGAGTGGCCGACGATCACCAGGTCGGCTTTCAGTTCGCCGGCCAGTTCCTCGATCACGCTGACCGGCTCGCCGACCTCCAAGTGCGGCGTCACGGTCAGGCCGCCGGCGGCCAGCATCGCGGCGCCAGCCTCGAGTTCGCGCGCCATCCGCTCGCGCTCCGCCGTCAGCCCCTCCTCGACACTGAGCACCGCCGCTGCGGCGAACTCGCCGACCAGCAGATAGGGCGGCGGGTTGACGACGGCCAGCAGATGAATGCCCGTCGATGCCGGCGGCGCCAGTTGCAGGCACTCGCGCAGCGCGACCCGGCTTTCCGGGCTGCCGTTGTAGGCGACCAGAATCTGTTTGTACATGCGAGCCTCCCCAGGGAATGTCCGCAGTATAAGAGGCTCCGTCAAAAAAAAGCACCGCCTGCCAGCAGGGACAGTGGCCCTTGGCAAAGCGGAACGCACGGACGAAAAAAAACCCGGCGAGGTAAGAACCTGCCGGGTTGAAATCCATCCTTTTTGGAAGGCTGGAGGAGACGGGTTGAACTATATCAACCGTACCTCCGACCGTCTGCTTTCCGTTTGTGATGCCAGATATACATATTCGGTATGTTCCTGAGTGCAATACCTAACTCGACGAAATAGCAGACTGCGAGCAGACCGAAAGCAGACCGCCCCGGGCGGAGTCCATCCTCGGCTGTTCGGAAAAAAGCAAACCCGCCCACGCTTGCGCGGGGCGGGTTCATGTCTCCTCTCGCTCTTCCGGCGACAGATTTTTTGTAACGCTGCCGGATGATGCACGCGATCGGCAATGAAGTCATCATGCACCGCAGCATGACGACAAATCCTTGATTTTCAGGAAGTAATTCGAACCCTACAACTTACTTTCCGGTCATTTTCTGCCTCGACGACCGGCTAGTAGGTTTCGACGTGGAACCGGCCCTCGGACACCATGCGCGCATGCAGCGCCGGCCAATCCATGCCGGCGGTGATGCAGATGTCGCGCAGCGCCTCCATCACCCCCGCTTCCATGCCCTTGAGTCCGCAGACATAGAGGTATGTGTCGCCTTTCAGCAACTCGGTAACGGCCGGTCCGGCCTCGCGCAGGCGATCCTGCACGTAGGTCTTCGGTTCGCCGTCGACGCGGGAGAAGGCGAGGTGCATGTCGATGAAACTCGGCGGCAGTTTCAGCAGCGGACCGAAATACGGCAACTCGCCGGGACGGCGCGCGCCGAAGAACAGCATCAGCTTGCCCTCCACCGGCTTGCCGGCGGCCATCAGGCGCCGGCGATACTCGGTCATCGCACGCATCGGCGCGGCCCCGGTGCCGGTGCAGATCATCAGCAGGTTGGAGCCCGGATGATTCGGCATCAGGTAGTGCGCGCCGAAGGGGCCGGTCACCTGCACGGTGTCACCCTTCTGCAGGTCGCAAAGGTAATTCGATGCGACGCCCTGCACGGCCTGGCCCTCGTGGTCGGTAACCACGCGCTTGACGGTCAGCGACAGGTTGTTGTACCCGGACCGCTCGCCGTCGCGCGCACTGGCCACCGAATACATGCGCAGGTAATGCGGCTTGCCCGACGCATCGGCGCCCGGCGGGAGGATGCCAATGCTCTGTCCCTCGAGCACCGGGAAGAACTGCGTGCCGAAGTCGAGCACGATGTGGCGGATGTCGCTGTCGGCATCGGCATCAGTCAGCCGGTAGTTGCCGGCCACGGTGGCCGTCGCCGTCCTGCGGATGTCGTACAGGTTCAGGTAAGGATGCGCGGCCGACCACGGCGGCGTGGTCGAGGCCGCCGACACCGCCGCGTTCTGCTGCCCGCCGTCGGACGGCGGCGGCGCATCGACCGCCGCCGCTTCTGCCGGCAACTCCTGCTGCACCGGCAACTCGTCCCACGTGAACTGCTCGGCCACGCTGTAGGCGGCCGCCTTCTGCACGGTGCGCCAGTTGTCGATCGAGCCGGTCGGGCAAGGCGGCACGCAGGCGCCGCAGCCGTTGCAGATGTCGGGATCGACGACATAGTTGCGATCGTCGTGCGTGATCGCATCAATCGGACAAGTGTCCTCGCAGGTGTTGCAGCGTATGCAGACCTCTGGGTCGATCAGGTGCTGACGGATCAGCACCTCGGTTTCCGGCGCGCCCATAAGTGACTCCGGTCAGTTGAAGCGCACGTAATCGAAATCGACCGGCTGGCGGTTGATGCCGATGGCCGGCGGCGCGATCCAGTTCGCCATCTTGCCCGGCTCGATCACGCGTCCCATCAGCGAGGCGACGTACGCACGGTCTTCTTCCGACGGCAGCCAGCTGCGCACGTTGGCCAGCCATTCGGCTTCCGAGATCACGCGGCCGTCCGGCGCCACGCGGATGCCGGCAAAGCTGCCGATGTGGCGGTTGAAGGCCTTGTGCGGCGCCTGCAGGCGGAACGACAGCCCGGCCTTCTCGATCACCTTGTTCCAGCGGCCGATGCCGGCGATGGAATCCTTGATGTAGTCGTCGCGCAGCACTTCGTTGAGCGAGTTCAGCATCGGGACTTCCTTCTCGACCAGGCGGTCGCCCTGCACCTCGAGAATCTTGTAGTGCTCGCCCTTGAGCTGGTGGTCGTCGCCGCGCTTGGTCTCCTCGTAGCGGCCCTTCAGGCCCGACGAGTAGAAGGTTGCCGCATTCGACGACTGGTCGGCGCCGAACAGGTCGATGGTCACGCTGAAGTGGAAGTTCAGGTAGCGCTGGAGGGTCGGCAGGTCGATCACGCCGTGCTTGCGTACCTGCTCCGGGTCCTCGATGCCGTGCTGCTTCATGATCTCGACCGTGCGCTGTATCGTGCGCGAGACGCCGGACTCACCGACGAACATGTGGTGCGCCTCTTCGGTCAGCATGAAGCGGCAGGTGCGCGCCAGCGGATCGAAGCCGGACTCCGCCAGTGCGCACAGCTGGAACTTGCCGTCGCGGTCGGTGAAGTAGGTGAACATGTAGAAGGCCAGCCAGTCCGGCGTCTCTTCATTGAAGGCTTCGAGGATGCGCGGATTGTCCTCCGAACCGGAATTGCGGTGCAGCAGCGCTTCCGCTTCCTCGCGGCCGTCGCGGCCGAAATACTTGTGCAGCAGGTAGACCATCGCCCACAGGTGACGGCCCTCTTCCACGTTGATCTGGAACAGGTTGCGCAGGTCGTACTGCGACGGCGCGGTCAGGCCGAGATGGCGCTGCTGCTCGACCGAGGCCGGCTCGGTATCGCCCTGCGTGACGATGATGCGGCGCAGGTTTGCGCGATGCTCGCCGGGCACGTCCTGCCAGGCGGCCTCGCCCTTGTGCTCGCCGAAGTTCACCTTGCGGTCCGCCTCCGGCGCGTTGAGGAAAATGCCCCAGCGGTAGTCCGGCATCTTTACATGGCCGAACTGCGCCCAGCCGTCGGGCGTGGTACTGATCGCGGTGCGCAGGTAGACGTCGAAGCCCTGCGCGCCCTCCGGGCCCATGTCCTGCCACCACTGCAGGTAGTTCGGCTGCCAGTGCTCGAGTGCGCGCTGCAGCGCGCGATCTTCCGACAGGTTCACGTTGTTGGGGATCTTCTCGCTGTAATCAATGCTGCTCATGTCGTTTCCTCTCGAAGTCCAGCCCGTGGTTGAGATTGGGTATGTGATGTTTTTTTATTGGGAAAATCAAATTCGGTCGAAATCGAAGCGTGCCTTGTTGCCGCTGCCGTAGACCTTCAATGCTCCGAGGTCGCCGACGGCGTTCGGGCGGTTGAAGATCCAGTTTTGCCAGGCCGACAGGCGGCCGAACACGCGCGTGGCCATGTTCTCTTGGCCGTTGAAGCGCAGGTTCGCCTCGAGGCCGGTCAGCGCGTCCGGCGACATGCTGGCGCGCTCTTCCAGCGCGAGCCGGATTTCGTCAGCCCAGTCGATGTCATCCGGATTGGCCGTGACCAGGCCGAGTTCCATCGCCGCGTCGGCATCCAGGGGTTCACCGGCCTTCGCCTTCAGCATCGCCAGTTGCGCCTCGTCGTCATAGAAGCGGCGTGCCAGGCGCGACTGGCCGGTGACCATCGGCAGCGGCCCGAAGTTCATGGCCGACAGGGTCAGCACCGGCGCCTTCTCGGGCGCATCCGGCAGCGCCAGCATGTAGCTGCGGTCGGCGGCAAACGCCAGCTCGGCCAGCGTGCCGACGAAGCAGGAGCCTTCGTCGATCAGCGCGAACAGGCTGCGCGACGACACGTCGATGCGTGCGAAGGTGCGGCGGATCAGCCCGACGGTCTCGCGCGCCAGCCAGTGCGATGCATGGGCCGCCAGCACGGCGTCGCAGGCGAGCACGGCCTGCGCGTCGCCGGCGGTCTTCAGCACCCAGGTGCCGATCTCGGTCTCGTTGGTGCGCAGGTGCAGGATGGCGTCATCGAGTTCGCGCGCCATCTGCAGCGGCCACCAGTGGACGCCGGCGGCCTCGATGCCGCCAATGTCGGATGGCTGCAGCGACGCAGGTGCATGGATGGTCAGCGTGGCCGTGCGCGCGGCGCGGTCGATGTTCACTGTCACTACGCCATAGCGCACGCCGTCGGCCGTGAACTCGCGCTGCAGCGGCGTCAGCAGCACGCCCTTCGCGTCGGCCGGGCGGTCGCCGGCTTCGGCCAGCTTCAGCGCGCGCTCGCGCACCGCCTGCGCGAACTGCGCGGGCTTGGCGATCTCGTCCACCAGCTTCCAGTCCTTCGCGCGCTGTCCGCGCACGCCTTCGGAGGTGGTGCAGAAAATATCCGCGTGGTCGTGGCGCACCTTGCGCTTGTCGGTCAGGCGGGTCAGGCCGCCGGTGCCGGGCAGCACGCCGAGCAGCGGCACCTCGGGCAGGCTGACCGACGACGAACGGTCGTCGACCAGCAGGATCTCGTCGCAGGCCGCGGCCAGCTCATAGCCGCCGCCGGCGCAGGCGCCGTTGACCGCCGCGAGAAATTTCAGGCCAGAATGCTGGCTGGAGTCTTCGAGACCGTTGCGGGTCTCGTTGGTGAATTTGCAGAAGTTCACTTTCCACGCATGCGAGGACTTGCCGAGCATAAAAATGTTCGCACCCGAGCAGAAGATGCGGTCGCGGCCGCTGGTGACGACTACCGTGCGTACCTGCGGATGCTCGAAGCGGATGCGCTGGACGGCATCGTGCAGTTCAATATCGACGCCGAGATCGTAGGAATTGAGTTTCAGTTTGTAGCCGTCGCGCAAGCCGCCGTCCTCGTCAACCATCATGGTCAGCGTGGCGATCGCCCCATCGACCGTCAGCGTCCAGTGACGGTAGCGATCGGGGGAAGTCTGGTAGTCGACGAGGGGCGCGTTCATGAGTCTCCTGATGCAATATGGTGCTGTCGTTGTATACATGCGCACTATATTGCATGATTCTTCAGCCGTCAACGGCTTGTGCGCTCAGGTCGCGGGGGAGAGACGACAGCGCGGTCGGCAGGCGGCAAAAAGGCGCAAAAGGCGCCGCGGATCCCGGCGCAAGCCGGTATCCATGGGCCGCGCGATAACCGCCGGCCTTCCCTTCGTATCAAAGCGCAGGCAAGCCCCGGGGCGGACCGGGGTCAGCCGGGGACCTGCTCGAGCAGCCGGGAAAAGGCCAGCTCGGCCGGCATGTCGCTGGTGTCGAAGGTCTTGTCGGCCTTCGAGTAGAACTGGGCGCGGCTCTCGAGAATGCGCTTCAAGTCGTCCATCGCCTCGCGGTTGCCGGACATCGGGCGCCGGTCGCCCTGGGCCAGCACGCGCTTCATGTGCTCCTCGGGTGCGGCCTTCAGCCAGACCGTATAGCAATGCGTCAGCAGCAGATTGAAGGTGGCCGGCTCGGAGACTATGCCGCCGGGGGTCGCGATGACGGCGCGCGCATGGGTGCGAATCGCCTCCTCCAGCGCCCGCTGCTCGTAGCGGCGGTAAGCGGTCTGGCCGTACAGCGCGTGGATCTCGGCAATGGTGCAGCCGGCCAGCAGCTCGATCTGGCCGGACAGCTCGATGAAGGGCACGCCGAGCTGCTCGGCCAGCCGGCGGCCGAGGCTCGACTTTCCCGCGCCGCGCAGGCCGATCAGCGCGATCCGCTGGCGCCGCGTCAGCTCGCTGGCCGGCGTGTCGAACAGTTCGCCCAGCACCGTCCGGGCGCGCGCGAGATCGTCGTCGCTGCGGCCGCGCAGAATCTCGCGGATCATCAGCCAGTCCGGCGAGGAGGCGGTCTCGTCGCCGGTCATCTCGGCCAGCGAGCAATTGAGCACCGTGCACAACTGGCGCAGAAACTGTATCGACGCATTGCCGACGCCGGTCTCGACATTCGCGACATGCCGCTCGGAGACGTCGGCCAGCTGCGCCAGCGCCTTGCGCGTCAGGCCGCGGCGGGCACGCAGCAGGCGCACCCGCTCGCCCAGTGCGCTGAGGAAGGGATCTTTTTCCGGAACGGCAGCATCGGCAGGAATGGACATGGATGGACGTCTTCTTGACGCAGGCAAGATATTGCACTTACACTCGGGACAAGGTGCATTATAAATTCATACCTTCAAAATACCAACGCACGGCCCCGTGCGCTGGCGGAGACACCCTTGGAACTGCAGACCTTTCAAGCGCTGATCGCCGGCCTGACCGCCGACATCACCGGCCGCCCCCTCGACACAGATCTTGCCGACACGTTGAACCGCACGCATGGCCCCGGCAGCGACAGTTATGCCGCGCTGTTTGCCGCCTGCCGGGAGGCCATCGCCGCCGGCTGGATGTGCAAGCACGAGGCCGGCGGCATACGCTACGGCCGCGTGCTCAAGCCTGCGCCCGAACTGCACGGCTTCTCGGTCGACGTGGTCGACATGGACGATGTGGCCGGTCCGCACCATGTGCACCCAAACGGCGAGATCGACCTCATCATGCCGCTGACCGACGGCGCGCGCTTCGACGGCCACCCGGCCGGCTGGTGCGTCTATCCGCCCGGCAGCGCGCACCGGCCGACCGTCTCGTCCGGACGCGCGCTGGTGCTGTACCTGCTGCCGCAGGGCGCGATCGAATTCACGAAGGCGACGTCCTGAGCGTCGCCCTACCCCATTTCACCTGATCGGAATCCTGATGACCCATTTCCTGAACAACTACCTCGGCGGCCAGTGGCAGTCGGGTGCCGCCGCCGTCCACACGCTGACCGACCCCGTCACCGGCGAGACGCTGGCTGCCGCCGGCGGCGCGGCCGCCGGCCTGGCCGAGGGCTTCGCGTTCGCGCGCACCGAAGGCGCGAAGGCGCTGCAGGCGCTGACCTACGGCCAGCGCGCCGCGATGCTGTCGGAGGCGCTGAAGGTCCTGCAGGCCAAACGCGACGACTACTACGCGATCTCTCTGGCCAACTCCGGCACCACCAAGGCGGACTCCGGCATCGACGTCGACGGCGGCCTGTTCACACTCGGCTATTACGCCAAGCTGGGCACGGCGCTCGGCGACGCGCGCGCGCTGACCGACGGCGCGGCGGCCGTGATGTCTAAGGACCAGTTGTTCCAGTCGCAGCACCTGATGGTGCCGGCGCGCGGGCTGGCGCTGTTCATCAATGCCTTCAATTTCCCGAGCTGGGGCCTGTGGGAAAAGGCGGCCCCGGCGCTGCTGTCGGGCGTGCCGGTGGTGATCAAGCCGGCGACCGTCACGGCCTGGCTGACGCACCAGATGGTAAAGGACGTGGTCGATGCCGGCATCCTGCCGCCGGGCGCGCTGTCCATCGTCTGCGGCAGCTCGGCCGGCCTGCTGGATGCGCTCACGCCGTTCGACGTGCTGTCCTTCACCGGCTCGGCCGACACGGCTGCGGCCATACGCATGCATCCGGCGATCGCGCGCGACTCGGTGCGCGTGAACATCGAGGCCGACAGCCTGAACGTGAGCATCCTCGGCGACGATGCCTTGCCCGGCACGCCGGCCTTCGACCTGTACGTCGACAACCTGGTGCGCGAGATCACGATCAAGAGCGGCCAGCGCTGCACCGCGCCGCGCCGCGCGCTGGTGCCGCGCGGCGTCCTGCAGGCCGTCGGCGAAGCGGTTGCCGGCAAGCTGGCCGCCATCCGCGTCGGCAATCCGCGCCATGCGGACACCGGCATGGGCGCGCTGGTCAGCCGCGCGCAGCTCGACAGCGTGCGCGAGGGCCTGGCGCTGCTCAGGCAGGAGGCCAGCGTGATGTTCGACGGCAGCGCGCAACCGCTGCTCGACGCCGACGAGCGCTCCGCCTGCGTGGCCCCGACGCTGCTGGCCGTGCGCGACACCGACGCGGCGACGGCGGTGCACAGCCATGAAGTGTTCGGCCCCGTATCGACCCTGATCGGCTACCGCGATAGCGCGCACGCCGCCGAGCTCGCGCATCGCGGACTCGGCTCGCTGGTGGCCTCGGTCACCAGCGACGACGACGCACTGCTGGCACGCTTCGCGCACGAACTCGCGCCCTCGCATGGCCGCGTGCATCTGGTCAGCCCGGCCGTGGCTAAAACGCAGACCGGGCACGGCAACGTGATGCCGGCCTCGATCCACGGCGGTCCGGGCCGCGCCGGCGGCGGCGAGGAGCTCGGCGGCCTGCGCGCACTGGCGTTCTACCACCGCCGCAGCGCCATCCAGGGACCGGCGACCGCGCTGGAGCAGGCGAAGGTGGGAACGACGGCCTACGGCTACTGAACGACGACACAAGGACGCAGCGGCCACCATAAAAACTAGCGACCGCGCGGGAGGAGACCAGCATGCATCACCACGCCAAAGCGCCGCCCGAGCGCTTCAATTTCGCTCGCCATCTGCTCGAGCTCAATCGCACACGCCACGCAAAAATCGCTGTTCGCGACGACCGCACGGCGCTCAGCTACGGCGAGCTCGATGCCCGCGTGCGCAGCCTTGCTGCCGGGCTGCTGGCGCAAGGCCTGCAGCCCGAGCAGCGCGTGCTGCTGGTCATGCTCGATACGGTCGACCTGCCGGTCGCCTTCCTCGGCGCGCTGTACGCCGGCGTGATCCCGGTGCCGGTCAATACCCTGCTGCCGGCCGACAACCTCGCCTACATGCTGTCGCACTCGGGCGCCCGGATGGTCATCGCCTCCGATGCGCTGCTGCCGACCGTGCAGCAGGCCATCGCACAGTGCGGGAGCAGCGTGCCGCTGGCGGTCTCCGGCGCACAGGCCGACAGCGAGGGACTGACGTTCGCGGGCCTGCTCGACCATGCGCCGCTGGCCGAGGCGGCCGACACGCATGCCGACCAGTTCGCCTTCTGGCTCTACTCGTCCGGCTCGACCGGCCGCCCGAAGGGCGCGGTGCACTCGCATGCCAACCTCTACTGGACCGCCGAGCTGTACGGCAAGCCGGTGCTGGGACTGCGCGAGGACGACGTCGTGTTCTCGGCGGCCAAGCTGTTCTTCGCGTACGGGCTCGGCAATGCGCTGACCTTCCCGCTGTCGGTGGGGGCCACCGTCATCCTGATGGCCGAGCGGCCGACGCCGGCGGCCGTCTTCGATCGCCTGCTGCGCCACCAGCCGACCGTGTTCTACGGCGTGCCGACGCTGTACGTCGGCATGCTCGCCTCCGATGCCCTGCCGCGCCGCGAGCAGCTGAAGCTGCGCATCTGCGCATCGGCCGGCGAGGCGCTGCCGCGCGAGGTCGGCGAAAAATTCGGCGCGCATGTCGGCTGCGAGATCCTGGATGGCCTCGGCTCGACCGAGATGCTGCACATCTTCCTGTCCAATCGCAGCGGCGCCGTGCGTTACGGCAGCAGCGGCACGCCGGTGCCCGGCTACGAAGTCGAACTGCGCGACGAGCAGGGACGGCCGGTGCCAGTGGGCGAGGTCGGCGACCTTTACATCAAGGGGCCGAGCGCGGCGCATTTGTACTGGACCAACCGCGAGAAAAGTACCGCCACTTTCCAGGGCGAATGGCTGCGCAGCGGCGACAAGTATGCGGTCGATGCCGACGGCTACTACACCTATGCGGGCCGCAGCGACGACATGCTGAAGGTCAGCGGCCAGTATGTGTCGCCGATCGAGGTGGAATCCGCGCTGATCGGGCACGAGTCGGTGCTCGAGTGCGCCGTCGTCGGCCAGCCCGACGCGCAGGGACTGACCAGGACGGTGGCCTATGTCGTGCTGCGCGATGCGCGCGCCGCCGATTCGGCGCTCGAAGACGAACTGAAGACCTTCGTCAAGTCGCGCCTGGCGCCGCACAAGTACCCGCGCGAGATCCGCTTTACCGCCGAGCTGCCGAAGACCGCCACCGGCAAGATACAGCGCTTCCGGCTGCGCGAATCGAACGGGCAGTGAGCCGCATGCCGCCGGGGCTGACACTGGACTGGAGCGGCCGCGCGGTCGATATCGACTACCGGTGGACCGGCGCTGCCGCAGACGGCGCGCCGGTGATGGTGTTCCTGCACGAGGGACTGGGCTCGGTGTCGATGTGGAAGGATTTCCCCGACCGGCTGTGCGCGCGCCTCGGCCTGCGCGGCCTCGTGTATTCGCGTCCGGCCTACGGCAAGTCGTCGCCACGACGCCATGACGAACATTGGCAGCCGGATTTCCTCGAGCGGCAGGCCACCGAGGTGCTGCCTGCGCTGCTGTCCGCGCTCGGTGTCGCGCGGCCCTGGCTGTTCGGCCACAGCGACGGTGGCTCGATCGCGCTGCTGCACGCGGCGCGCCATCCGCAGGCCGTGCGCGGCGCGGTGGTGGTGGCACCGCACATCTTCGTCGAGGACATCAGCATCGCCAGCATCGCCGCCGCGCGCGAAGCCTATCTGCACGGCGGCCTGCGCGAGCGGCTGGCCCGCCATCACGACGACGTCGATTCCGCGTTCTTCGGCTGGAACGACGTCTGGCTGTCGGACGCCTTCCGCGACTGGAACATCGAGCAGGAGCTCGGCGCCATCCGCTGCCCGCTGCTCGCGGTGCAGGGCGAGGACGACGAATACGGCACGATGCGCCAGATCACGGGCATCCGCGAGCGCCTGCCCGCGACCGAGCTGCTGGCGCTGCCGCAGTGCGGGCACTCGCCGCACCGCGACCAGCCGGAAGCGCTGATCGATGCGGTGGTCGACTTCGTCCGGCGGCAGATCCCGTAGAATGTCGCGCTGGCAACACCTTACGCACTCGCATGGACACTCCTGACTTCCGACAGCGCTTCGCCGTACAACTCGGCTATGCCGGGCTGATTCCCTTTTTGCTGATGATGCTCGGCGTCTGGCTGGCGGATGTGTCGTGGATGGACGACTTCGTCAAGGGGCAGCTCGCCTACGCGATCGTGATCCTGTCCTTCCTCGGCGGGCTGCACTGGGGAGCGGCGATGCTGTGTCCCGGGCTGAGAGAGACGGAGATGAAGAAGGCGCTGGCCTGGGGAGTCACGCCGTCGCTGATCGCGTGGAGCTCGACGCTGTTCGGCGGCTTCGGCTTTGCGGTGCTGATGGCGGGCTTCGTCGCCGCGCTGCATGTAGACAGGCAGCTGTATCCGACCTACGGAATGCCGCCGTGGATGCTGGTGCTGAGAAAAAAACTGACGATCGTCGTCGTGCTGACGCTGATCGCCACGGTGCTTGGCGCGAACCTGCGCGGCTAGTGCCGGCGCGGCGGCACGCGCCGGATCAGATCTCTTCTTCCTCGAGCTTTTTCGGCCGGCCGTCGGCTTCGCTGATGCGCATGCGCTTGCGGCGGTCGCCCATCAGTTCGCGCAGTTCGCGAATGCTGAGGTCGGTGACTTCGTGCATGCGGATCAGCAGCGATGCCCCGACCGGCAAGGTGCGATGACGAATCTTGCTGATCACCGGCGGTCGCACTTCCAGCGCGCGCGACAATGCCGCGTCATTTTTCAATCCCAGCTTCTGGATCAGCGCATCCAGCAAGTGGTTGGGGTCGTAGCCTTCCTGCGATACCAGCGGATGTTTGTCCATTGCGTCTCCCTCCTTCGAGATCGTTGAGCCAGCGCTTGCGTTGTCGCTTGTCGTGTTGCCCACCATAACAATTGCTCGTATGCAATTACTCGAATGCTAAGTTATATGTCATCGCAGCAACATTGACAAGTACCTGCTGATTTTTTCTACAAAGAAATGGTAATTTTTTCTGAAACTCTTTCCTTTATAAAAACAAAACGGCAGCAAGCGCTGAAAATGCCTGTCAAATCAGGGGCTTGCGAGGGTTTGGCCAGACAGGATGTACGGCTTTGCGGTGCGCTGAACGCCGGTCATGCGATTCCGGTAAGATCGCTGCAAAACAATCCGGAGACATGATGAAACACGCACTCGCCGTCATCTGTGCCGCGCTGCTGTCGCTGCCGGCGGCTGCCGATGAGCCCGAATGGAAGCTGATCTCGGAAACCGAAGATCCGGAGAAAGTGATCAGCTGGTACGTTGACATGAAGAGCATCGTGCGCGAGGACGACTACCTGCGCGCCTTCCTGCGCACCTCGTGGTCGACGCCGCAGTACGCGCCCGACAACACGGCCTATCAATCGTCGACCTACCTGAATTATTTCGATTGCGACGCGCGCAAGATCGCGTTTACCGCCAACGCGTATTTCTCGACGGTGGATCCGGTCGGCACGCCGGTACACGAGGAGGCGGAGAAGCCGCTGGCCAAGCTGAAGTTCCAGCCGGTCGTTCCCGGCTCGGCCGGCGACAAGCGGCTGGATTTCGTCTGCCAGTTCCGCTCGACCAACTTCCTCACCCGACGCGCCGGCGGGCCTCCGCACGGATGAAAAAACGGCGCCGCGGATTGCTCCGCGGCGCCGTCAATGACAGCCTTCCTGCGCGGCGATTAGCCTGCCGCGACCGCCAACCCCTTGACGGCTACGGTCGACATCTGCACGTCGCCCGACAATTGGCCGCCTTCTTCGATCACCAGCTTGCCGTAACGGATCTTGCCGGTCACGCGGCCGCTGGAATACACCACCAGTTTCTGGCGCACGGTCAGGTCGCCCTCGAATTCGCCGCGGATCTCGGCGATGTCGAACTCGGCATTGCCGATGAAGGCGCCCCTCTCGGAGATCTGAATCACGCGCGAATCAATGGTCGCCTCGACCCGGCCCTCGACCACCAGCGTGTCGCAATCGGTGATCTCGACGCCCTTGAGCTTGATGTTCGGGCCGACGGTCAGCTTGCTGCGCATTTCGGCATTGCCGACGCCGGTCGTCGCGCTGGCGCCCGTCGCATGGGCGATCGACGCCGGCACGACACGTGCGACCGGTGACGACGATGCAGACGACGACGCGGACGAGGCGACCGTCAGGCCGGGAGTCGCAGGCTTCTCGGCCGGGGTAATGGCAGCGGGCACGGGCGACGACGGTTTTGTTTCGGTGACGGTGTCGCGTTTGCCAAAAAATTTTTCTGACTTCAGCATGGAATCTCCTGGATGAATGTGAGCGCGCAGCAAGCCGGCGCTGCACACTGTCGCTTCGGCCATTGCCATGAGCCAAAGTTCCCGGGAAGAAGCTTTTATTGAAAAAATTTTTTGCGGACGAAAAAAAACCGCAGCGCACGCTGCGATTTCTTGACAGCCGGTCAACGCCAGCCGGGATCAAACGCGGCGCTTGTACTCGCCGGTGCGGGTGTCGATTTCGATCTTGTCGCCCTGATCGACGAACAGCGGCACCGGAATCTCGAAACCGGTCGCGATTTTCGCGGGCTTGAGTACCTTGCCCGAGGTATCGCCCTTGACGGCCGGCTCGGTGTAGGTGACTTCGCGCACGATGGTCGTCGGCAGTTCGACCGAGATGGCCTTGCCTTCATAGAAAACCGCCTCGCAGGCCATGCCGTCTTCGAGGTAGTTGATCGCGTCGGACATGTTCTCGGCTTCGACTTCGTACTGGTTGTAGTCTGCGTCCATGAACACGTACAGCGGATCGGCGAAGTACGAGTACGTCACCTCCTTGCGGTCGAGGACGACGATGTCGAATTTTTCATCCGACCGATAGACCGCTTCCTGCGCCGCCTCGGTCAACAGGTTCTTCATCTTCATCTTCACGACGGAGGCGTTGCGGCCGGATTTCGAGAATTCGGCCTTGACGACGACTTGCGGCTGGCCGTTCAGCATGAACACGTTGCCGACGCGGAGTTCTTGTGCGGTTTTCATAATGTGATTGCCAAAATGGTTCGGGGGTGGAGCGCGCCGCGCTGTGACGACCACCGGAACACGGCGACCGTCGGACGACGTTCGGAGAACGGACTGCGGCCTTCAGGCTCAGCGCACGAAAAACAAAACCGCGGAATTCTACCTGATTTTGCTGGCGAACTCGACCAACGACGAGCCCAGATCGTCGAGCGACGCCAGCTGTCGCTGCCAGCGCGCGGCATGCGCTTCGACGGTCGGCAGCAGCGCGACGCAGGCCGGCCAGTCGAGCGCGGCGGCGGGATCGCCATTCCATGCGCGGAAAAAGTGCCCGAGTTCGGCGGCCGCCTGAGGTACGAGCGCCTCGCCATAGCGGTCGAGGAAGGCCTGCATCTTGTCGAGGTGCGCGGCGTCCTGCTGCGGATACAGCTGCCAGACGAACGGGCGGCGCGCCCATTGCGCGCGTACCGCGCTGTCTTCGCCGCGCACGAAGTTGAGATCGCAGCTCCACAGCAGCCGGTCGTAGACGTCCGGCTCGAGAAACGGCAAGCCGTGCAGCGTCAGCGCGCCCTGCGTCAGCGACTGCCCCGGCGGCGGTGCCAGCGGCGTCACGCCCTCGGGCACCACGCACACCACGCGCCGGCCGGATGCCATGGCCTCGAACAGCGCCGGCAGTGGCGCGCCCGGGTAGCAGAAGAGCGAGACCAGCAGCGCACCCTGCGGCACATCGATGCCCAGCCCGGCCAGCAGCGCCGCACGCTGCGGCGCGCCGAAAGCCTCGCGCGCCGCCGCCAGCCCGGCCTCGCGTACCAGGCCGCCGGACTTCGTGGTGAAGCCGGGAAAAAAGAAATGCTGGGTCAGCGGCAGCCGCGGATGCGGCGACGGCAGGCCGTGGCTGCCCTCGACCCAGTCCTCGGCCGACAGGTACTCGAGATTGATCCATGCCGGCGGCGGCGACTGCGCGGCCATCGCAGCCAGGTAGTCGTCCGGCAGGCGACAGCCGAAAGCGGAGATCACCAGTTCCGCGCCGGCATAGGAGGGGTCGCGCCAGCGGCGCAGCGTGAAACCATCGAGCGGCTGAGCGTCGCGCGCCGGATCGAGTTGCGGGCGCAGCCGGCGCAGCCGCTCCGGATTGTCGATCCAGAGGGTGAGCGTGCAACCGGCCTGCGCCAGCGCGCGCGCCAGCCGCCAGCAGACGCCGGCATCGCCGTAGTTGTCGATGACCTCGCAAAACAGGTCGATGGAAAGCAGGGCGCGCATGGGTCTGCGGCGGCTCGGTCCGGGGAAGGTGAAAGGAGTCGCAAGCCTACGCAGCGCGCCGGGGAAAGGCAATCCGGCGACAAGAATTTTCAGACTGAAAACGCCGGCTCTGCAAAAATCTGTCCTTCAAGTAACAAATTGCGGGAATTTGTTGGATGATAATGGTTTTTCCATCTGGCAATTTTCATGTTCGAACTTCAGCAGAGTCCGGAGGAGCAGGCCCAGCGCCCACTGGCCCCGGTCATCGCGCTGCCGACCCGGCAGAGCGACCGCCAGCGCGAGCAGAAGCGCTGGTACCTGCCGGTGCGGGCGAAGTTTGCGCTCGCCATCGGTTTCAGCGCCGCGTGGATGCTGCTGTCGGCCTTCATAGCACAGTCGTGGGCGGATTCGCTGGCGGCCTACGTGTCAGCGCCGGTCGCGTGGATCATCATCGGCGGCATCGCGCTGATCCCCGGCTTCATGAATGCCTTCCTGATGATCAGCCTGGCACTCGACAACCGGCCCGGGCGCGCGCCGCTGCCGCAGTACCCGGGCCTGACGATCCTGGTCGCCGCCTACAACGAGGAGACCACCATTGTCGGCACGCTGGAGAGTATCGCGCTGCAGCAGTACCCGGGCCCGCTGGAAGTCATTGTCGTCAATGACGGCTCGAAGGACCGGACGGCGGAACTGGTGCGCGAGCGGCTGCCCGACTACCCGTGGCTGCGCCTGCTCGACCTGCAGCAGAACGTCGGCAAGGCTAACGCGCTGAACGTGGCGCTGAAGCAGGTCTCGCATACATTGACGGCTACCGTCGATGCCGACTCCTGGCTGTTCGAGGGCGCGCTGACCGCCATCGTCGAGCGCTATTTTCATGATCCGGCGAACACGCGCGCCGTGGCCGGCGCGGTCCTGGTGCGCAATTCGCGTGCGTCCTGGATAACGCGCGCGCAGGAGTGGGACTACTTCCAGGGCATCGCCTCGATCAAGCGCGTGCAGTCGCTGTACCAGGGCACGATGGTCGCGCAGGGCGCGTTCTCGCTGTATGACACGGCCCTACTGAAGAAGATCGGCGGCTGGCCCGACTGCGTCGGTGAAGACATCGTGCTGTCGTGGAGCATACTCAAGCTCGGCCACCGCATCGGCCATTGCGAGGATGCGCTGCTGTTCACCAACGCGCCGACCACGCTCGGGCAGTTCTCCCGGCAGCGGCAACGCTGGTCGCGCGGCATGATCGAGGCGTTCAAGCAGCATCCGGACATCCTCTGGAAGCCGATGCTGCCGACCACCTTCGTCTACTGGAACCTGCTGTTCCCCTTCCTCGATTTCATCTTCACCGCCGTATTCATACCCGGCATCGTGCTCGCGCTATTCGGCCACTACTGGATCGTCGGCCCGATCACGCTCGCGCTGATACCGATGGCGATGGGGATGAATTTTTTCATGTACCGGACTGGGCAGAAGCTGTTCGCCGAGCGCGGTCTGAAGGTGCGCTTCAACCCGTCGGGCTTCTTCATCTACACCCTGTTCTACAGCCTGATCATGCAGCCGGTCAGCCTGGCCGGCTATGTGTCCGAACTGCTCAACTTGCGCAAGACCTGGGGGACGAAATGAAACGACAGCAGGCGCTTCGACTCGCCGCCACTGCCGCGCTCGCGCTGGTCGCAGCACAGTCTGCGTCGCAGGCGGCAGCCCAGGCCCTGGCGCAGTCTGCCTCGCCGGCCATGGCCGCCGGCGGCATGCTCGCGACCTCGCGGGACAGCGAGGGCTTCAGCAGCCGCCGCCTGAGCGCCGAAGCCGTGACCGGCTTCCGTCATCTCGACGGCAAAACCGGCCTGCGCTACACCGACCATCAGTTCTCGCGCGACGGCTGGCGGCGCAGCGGCGAGCAGCTGCGCTTCGTCACCCACCAGATCGATCGCCGAACGGCAGACGGCTGGCTAATCGAGGCCGGCGTGTTCCGCCAGTCCGTGCATGAACTGGTCACGCTCGATGCCAGCTACCGCAAGACGCCGATCCCCGGCACCACGATCGAGGGCTTCGCCAGCCGCGACTTTGTCGAGACGCGCAATGCGCTCGAACTCGGCACGCATTTCAACTTTGCCGGCGTCGCCGTCGATCACCAGCTGTCGCCCCGGTTTACCGTGGTCGGCCTGCTCGCGCATCAGGCATTCTCGGACGACAACCAGCGCCGCCATGCGCGCGCGCGCCTGATCTACCAGCCGTGGCCCGAGCTCGGGCTGACCCTCCAGCTGCGCTACCGAACCTTCGACAGCAGCAAGGAAGATGTCGCGCGCGCCTATTTCAATCCGAAGCGCTACGAGGAGACGCTGGCTGCCGTCAGCTGGCGCCAGCGCAGCGGCGACTGGCGCACGGCGCTGACGGCAGGCCTGGGCGTGCAGCGCATCGATCAGGCCGACAGTTCCGGCACGCGGCTGCTCGAGGGCCTGGCAGAAAAGCAGGTGGCGACTTACGCGCTGCGGCTGCGCGCCGGCTACTCGCGCGCCGCCGCCGCGGCAGCCAGCGACCCGGCCTACTGGTACAGCTATGCCATCGGCGAACTGCTAGTACCTTTCTGAATGCCCGTTGGACGATGTATGGGCAGCCGGCCGGATGGCCGCTGCACGCACGAGCTTGCCCTTGCCATAGGCAGGTCCGTGCCTATTCCCACTCGAGCACCGGATACAGCAGTTCGGCATTGCGCAGGTTGACGGTGTCGAACAGCTGCCAGCGTTCCTGCTCCGACCGACCCGCCGCGCCGATCACCTCCGCCATCGGCCGGCCGGCAGCGATGCCCTGCCTGAGGTCGTCGATCAGCGTCTGCAGATAGCGGCGCTGACGTTCCAGCGCACCCGTTTTGTCCGCCATCGGCGGGCCATGACCGGGGATGGCGAGCCGGGCCGGCGTCGCCGCCAGTTGATCCATGACCGCCAGCCAGCCCCGCGCGTCGCCATCGATCGACGGCGTGCGCTCGACGAACAGCAAATCGCCCATCCAGAGCGTGCCGGTCTGCGGATCGAGGACAGTCAGGTCATGGTCGGTGTGCGCCGGCGGCCATGCGCGCAACTGCAGTCGCCGCTGGCCGAGGTCGATCTCCAGCGTGCGGTCCGCCGCCACTGCCTGCGTCGGCAACACGATGCGGCTGCCGGCTGCCCCTTCGCCCAGCATCTTGCGCAGATTGCTTTCGTAGGCCTCGGCCCGGGCGCGCATCGCGCCGGACAGCCGCTCGTGGCCGATGAACTGCGGGCGGTCCTGCTCGAACGCCGCGTTGCCGAAGATGTGGTCGGAATGCACATGGGTGTTGATCACATAGCGGATCGGCAGCGCGGAGCGTGCGCGAATAGCTTCCCGCAGCGCCTGCCCGACGCGCAGGCTGCCGCC
Source organism: Burkholderiaceae bacterium (assembly GCA_023653025.1). GTDB lineage: Bacteria > Pseudomonadota > Gammaproteobacteria > Burkholderiales > Burkholderiaceae_D > Pernthalerella. Next base: position 4,334 of record JAMNXS010000039.1, on the reverse strand, counting down.
GGTGTCGATGACGGCGATGGCCTGCCCGCCGATCACGAAACCGATGTTCGCGATGTCGCCGTGGTAACCTTCGCCGAACTCCTCATGCACTCCCTGATGCAGGAAAACCCCGGGGGCGACCTCGGTCACCGGCAGGGGCCGGGCCAGCGCAGGCGGCGCTGGCAGCATGGCCAGCGCCAGCAGCCAGGGCCGCAGCGAGGGAAGCAGCCGGGACAGCGGCGAGGGCGGCAGCCGGCAGGCGGTTCGGCGCACAGACATGCGGAATTCCTTGGAGCAGAGGGCCAGTGCCGATGCTAGCACGCGGCCTGTGGCGCGCCGGCCTGCCCCGTCGTGCAGTTGCGCGATAGCAATTGCGCTGTTAGTCTGCGTTGTTGGCTGGACAATATTCCTACACATGAAATACGGCTCGCAACGCAAAGCTCTGCAAAACATCGGCTCCGTGCTGGGCACCGCCACGCGCGTCGAGGGTACGCTGCGGCTCGACGAGAGCGTGCGCATCGATGGATGGGTCGAAGGCAATCTGGAGCAGACCGATGGCAAGGATCGCTGGATCCTGATCGGGCCGCGAGCCGAAGTGCACGGCGATATACGCGCGCAGAACGTCAGCGTGGCGGGCAAGGTGATCGGCAACATCGTCGCCAGCGAAAGCATCGAACTACTCGACGGCTGCGAGGTGCGGGGCAACATCACCCACAAGTCGATCAACGTGGAACCGGGGGCATCGGTGCACGGGCAACTGATCGCCAACGACCCGATCAGCGAAGCAGCGACCGCGCAGGCGATTGCCAACGCCCGATCCGGACTTTAATGCCGCCGGCGGCGGCGCGTAGTTTATACTCGGAAATATTCATTCCGACAATCAAACTGCCGCATGGCGATGCCGTTCCCACCCTCTTCCGGTTTCAGGTCGCTTGCCTGCCTGCTGCTGGCCGGCGCGCTGGCCTCGCCCGCGCAGGCGACCACCTGGCTGTGCGTGACCACGGCCATGCGCGGCAACCGGTGGATCTGCACCGAGGAACCCGGCGTCTGCAGCTTCGAGTTCACCGTCAATGAAAAGACCCGGATGATGACCCGGCGCGCCGACGAGCGCAACAAGGCCATCCCGGTCGTCGTCGACAAGTGGACCGATCAGAAAGTGATCGCGCATGAGGACCAGACCCGCATCGACAGCCGCTTCATCGAGCAGTATTTCTACAAGATCGAGCGCGATACCGGCAACTTCCTGATGGCCAATGAATACCGCACCAACAGCGGGCGCTACCTGACGCAGGAAGAGCTGAACATGTCGGACAAGAAGCGCTTCTCCTATTACCGGCCGAAGCTGTTCTCGGAAACCGGCCGCTGCCGTTTCAAGCGCGGCAAATGACCCCCTCGCCCGCGCGCCGCTATCGCTATTACGACCTGCTACTGGTCGCCTTCGTCGTCGCGCTGCTGTGTTCGAACCTGATCGGTGCCGGCAAGGCGGCGGTGATCACCTTGCCGGTGCTGGGCGAGGTCACTTACGGCGCCGGCATCCTGTTCTTCCCGATCTCCTACCTGTTCGGCGACATCCTGACCGAGGTCTACGGCTACGCGCACGACCGGCGCGCGGTATGGGCAGGCTTCGGCGCGCTGCTGTTCGCGGCGCTGATGTCGCTGGTCGTCATCGGTCTCACGCCGGCGCAGGGCGCCTACATGGCGTCCTACCAGCAGGGGCTGGAGACGGTGTTCGGCAATACCTGGCGCATCGTGCTGGCCTCGATGCTGGCGTTCTGGGCCGGCAGCATGGCCAACGCCTACGTGATGGCGCGACTGAAGGTAGCCACGCAGGGGCGGCACCTGTGGGTGCGCACGATAGGCTCGACCGCGGTCGGCGAACTGATCGACTCGTCGATCTTCTACCTGACCGCCTTCTACGGAGTGTGGCCGACCGAGCAGGTGATCGCAGTAGCCGTCGCGCAGTACTTTCTCAAGACCGGCTGGGAAGTCCTGATGACGCCGGTCACCTACCGCGTCGTCGCGTGGCTCAAGCGCAAGGAAAACGAAGACTACTACGACGTCGGCACGAACTTCTCGCCGTTCCGTGTCGGTGTCTGAGGGGTGAGGCGAAGGCAATGCGATAGTCATTGCGGAAATACGGGATTCCCGTATACTGCAGACGATGCGCACCGTCATCGAGACCCCAACTTTCCAGAAACAGGCAGAGAAGTTGTGGACGGAACCGGATCGGCTCGCATTCATTGACTGGATCGCCGCGCATCCGTTGGCCGGCGATGTGATCCCCGGTGCTAATGGCGCCCGCAAAGTGCGCTGGGCACGGCAGGGCACTGGCAAGTCGGGGGGCGCGAGGGTGATCTACTTCAATCTCACCGAAGATGAAATCGTGCTGCTGGTGGCGGTCTACGCCAAGTCCGAGCGTGAAAACATGGACGCAACTGCGATCCGAAGGATGACCTGACATGACAACAAAGATCGATCAGATGGCCAAGGCGATTGAAACCGATGCGGGCGAAGCGTTGCCGGATCTGCGCCAGGCGCTTTCCGAAGCATTGGCCCATACAGGTCGGGTGACGACGCCGGCGCAGATCCTGCTGCGCCAGGCACGCGAGAAATCCGGGCTGACTCAATCGGCTTTTGCGGACCGCATCGGCACGCCGGTGGCCACGCTGCGCGACTGGGAACAAGGGCGATTCGCACCGCCGGGCGGCGTCCTCTGCCTGCTGCGCTTGCTGATCAAGCATCCGGAACTGGCCGTCGAACTGGCCGAGGCTGATCCGGCGTGATCATCAACCGCCTATCGAGGGGCGCGGCCAAGTGCCTTTCGCGACTCATCGAAAGCGCGCGCCAGCGCAGCGTCGTAAAACGCATGCTCGCCCCCGACCAGCGGCTCGGCCAGCAGGTCGCCGTTGGCGTTCACGAAGACCAGCGTCGGCGCCACCCGGACCTGGTAGCGCTTCGCGATGGCCGCCGGCGTGGTGACCGTGCCGTCGAAGTCGGCGATCGCTTCCCGGCCCGTCATCGTCAACTCGCGGATATGCGGCTTCGGGGTACTGCCGTCGCGCAGCATCGGCAGCAGGTAGTTGCGCCGCACGACCCGGCAGTAGCCGCAGTCCGGCAGCGAGAACATTAGCAGCAGCGGCTCGCCGGCCGCCTGCGCGGTGGCAGCCGCGCGCTGCAGCTGATCGGCCGCCGGCAGGCGGATTTCGTGGGCGGGATCGGCCGCTGCCGGCAGCAGCCATAGCGCCAGCAGCAGTCCCGGCAGCAGCGCCCGGGCGCGATGCGCAAGGCCGATGCCGCTCATCGCTGGCGCGACATCGTGCAGGCGAGTTGCCCGCTGGTGTCGATCATGCGGCCCGTGGCCGGGTCGAGGCGCCGGCCGGCCACGCTCATGCGGCCCGCGAGGCGGTCGATGCTGAAGTCCATTCCTACCTCTTCTCCCTGCGGCGTGATGCCGAGACTGCGGCAGCGGATCGCGTCCTTGCCTAGATCGCAGCCGCAAATCTCGACCTTGCGCTCGAGGCAGCCCGCCGCCAGCTCGGGATCGCGCTTCACGTAGCCGGCCTCTTCATTGGCGATGATGCGCCAGCGCCGCTCGCGTTCGGTCGCCACGCTGCCATCGAACACGTTCTCGGTCTTCACCGGCCCGCGGCAATCGAACGCCCAGGTCTGCGCTGACAGCGGCGCCGAGCCGGCGGCCAGTGCGGCGCCAAGCCCGAGGGCCAGCGGCAGCGCCGGCAGACCTCTCATCCGGCGACGACGCCTTCGTCGGTGCGCGTGTCGCCGCGATTGTCGATCCAGGTCACGCTGATCGGGTCGCCTTTCGCGGCACCACCGAAATTGAACGCGATGTACGGATTTTCCGACACCGCCATGCCCAGATGCGCGTCGAGCACGACGCGGTCCTTGCACTTGACCACCAGCGTCTCGATGTAATGCGCGGGAATCCGCTCGCCCTGCTCATCTTTGCGCAAGCCCGACTCCATCGGATGCCTGACCATCAGCTTCATCTCAACCTTGTCCTTCACGAGGAAGGCGCGGATTTTCATGGGTTCGCTCATCTGATTCTCCAATTAAGCCGGCTCGCAGTGTTACCCGCAGCCACCACCGCCGGCGCGTACCTTGATCATCGTGCTGCCCACGTAATAGTTTCCTTCCGCGCGCGCGATACCGTAGATGGTCGAGGTCTCGCCCATCTTGATGCGGGTATTGATCGCAGCGTCGGTGCCGGCGGGTATGCGGAAGGCGGCAGTGACGGGAATCGGGTTCTTCTGCACGACGATCAGCATGAAGTCGGTGTTCGGAATCCTGCTCTCCATCGCCAGCGGGACGACGAAGCCGCTGCCGACCATCTCGGG
>JAMNXS010000038.1 GCA_023653025.1 Burkholderiaceae bacterium | reverse complement strand
GCCAGGCGCTCGGCCGGCAGGCTGATAGTCGCCGGCCCGAGCTGCCAGCGTCGCCAGTTGCCGTCGATGGCCAGCGGCGCGTCGAGCGCACGCGGATTGCGCACGCCGGCATCGACGATGCCCACCAGCGCCAGCGGCGACAGCGTCCAGTCGAATCGCCCGGGGAGCAGCGGCGAGAGCGGCTCGTCGGGCGCGCCGGCAATGCCGACGAAGGCCGAGCCCTGCCAGACGCTGCCCTGCGGATCGCCGAGCGAGAGCCGGCCGCCGGTCTGGCGCTCGATCAGGGGCGACAGCCACGCGGCGGGCAGGCTGGCGATGGCCGTCGCTGCCACGACCAGCACGGCCGCCGCCGTCCACAGCAGCGGCTTGTTCATGGAAGCCGGCGCAGCGAGAGGTTGGCATCGACGCGGTCGAGTCGGTCGCGCGCGGTGATGCCGGCCTCTGCAACGACCAGTTGCGCATCGCGCTGTGCCTGCTGCATCCAGTCGGTAAGCGCGGAAAAGGACACATCGACGAGCGCGATGCGCACGCCGTCCTCGCCGACGTTGAGGCTCTGCGCCTTCATGCCGTGCTCGGCGAGGCTGCGCTCGACCGCTGCTCGGTCCGGTGGCGGCGCGGCCGCCGCAGGGGCCGGCGCGGCGGCCGCCTGCTGCGCCAGCGCCTGCATCTGCGCGTAGTCGGCGCGCAATGCCGGCAGCGCCTGCTTCCACTGCGCGCGGCCCTGCAGCGCGGGATCGATCAGCAGCAGCCAGCACAGTACGAGCAGCAGCAAGCCGCCGCCCACGCCGAGAATGCGGCGCTCGCGCGGCGTGCGTTCGGCCCAGAAGCGGCTGGCAGCGGCCGGCTTCATGGTGCGCTCCTGACCCGCCAGACAGCCGGGTCGGCCGGCGACGGCGAGGCTTCAACGCGGCGCGCGGCCAGCGCCGGCCGCACCGCATCGAGCGAGACCTGTGCGCCTTGCCTCAGGCGCACGTTCAGCGTCGCGTCGCGGTAATCGAGCCCGGCAACGGCGCGCGGGTCGGCAACGACGCCGCTCCACGCATCGCCGAGCGCGGCCGACAGGGCAAGGAAGTCGTCGGGCGCAGGCTCGCCGCCCGACTGCCGCGCGCGCGCGACCTTCTGCCGCATCTGCGCCAGCGGATCGACCACCTGCTGCTCGTTCGGAAAAGTGCGCCGGTAGAGCGCGACCATGCCGTCCTGCAGCCGCAATCCTTCGCTGCGCAGCCGCCACCAGTCCCAGTTGAGCGCCATTACGTTCAACAGCAGGCAGGCGGCGGCCAGTACCAGCGGCCAGCGCCAGCGCCGCCAGTCGATACCGCGTTCGCCGCCGGCGGCCATGCCGCGCACCAGGTCGAGCTCGAGCCGGGTCGAGCCCTCGATCCAGGCCGCCCAGTCTTCGTCGATGAAGTCGATGCCGCTGTCCGGATGCGCCTGCGCAAAAGCCTGAAAAACGGGTGCGTGGGCCGAGGGGACGGAGAGCTGCACCGCTTGTCCGTGCGCGAAGGTCGCCAGCAGCTCCGCTACCGCATCGCCAAGTTGCGACTCGTCATCGACGGCCACGGCCAGGCCGATGCCGTCGTCGGCCGACATCCGCAAGGCCAGCTGCAGCGCTCCCGAATGCTCGAGCAGCGCCGCCGAGACGCTGCCGGCGGGCAGCGGCAGGCACAGCTGCATCGGCTGCGCGGCAATGCGCCGCGCGCCGTGCTGCCGCAGCGCCGCGACCCACGACTGCAGCCAGTGATGGTCGACCACGGCCACCAGCCGCCGGCCTCCGACATCCGGCCCGGCCGCGATCGCGCAGTCAGCCGGGTCGCCGATGATGCGCTCCTCGACCAGTGCCGGCAGCGCCGCCTGCAAGCGGCTGGCCGGCAGCGGCGGCACCGGCAGGTTCAGCAGCGTCACGTCATTGGCCGCCAGCAGCAGCACCACGCGCTCGGAGCGCGACAGCATGGGCGCAAGCTCGGCCAGCGGCGCGCTGCCGGACTGCTGCAGGCGGCCGCGCTGCGACCACGCGAAGGGCAGCGGATCACCGTCGTCACGCGGGCCGCCGCGCGCCGGCGCACGCAGGTAGAGTACCGTGGACTGGGCATCGCGCGCCATTCAGACCTCCCTGACCCAGAGCAGGTGCGTGGTCGGACCGAAGCGCTCGACCAGTGCCTGCACCTGCAGCGTTGCCTGCCGTATCGTCACGCGGCCGGTGACGATGAAATAACTGGTCGCGACCGACACCAGACTGCCGTCCGGCGGGTCGCGCCGGCCCGGCAGGCGGTTGCCGAGATCGTTCAGGTCGCGAAAACTCGCCGTGCGCCGCGTGCCGACCAGCGCGGTCGCATCGGCCAGCGACAGGTAGGGCAGGCGCGCCGACAGTACCTCGGCCGACGCGGTATTGGCATTGACCGGCGTGGCGCGCGGAAGAAACACCACATGGTCGCGGATGGCGCGAATGACGGCCGGCGTGCAGCCGGGCACTGCAAGCAGGTCGTCGACCTGCGTGAAGCCGATCGGCCGCGGCACGCCGGCTGTCGAGTTGGCGGCTGCGCGCTGGGTGGCGGCCACCTGCTGCGCGGCCGCGCGCGCGAGGCCCGGATCCTGGCGCAGCGCGGACAGCAGGCGTTCGAATGCCTGCACCTCGACGAGGTTGACCTGTCCCTGCGCGGCCAGATTGGTCAGGTTCAGCCGCGCCTGCGCATCCTGGATAGCGCCGGACAGCACCGCGCTGCCGGCGTCGCCGCGGATGGCGGCCGATTCGACATAGCGATCGAGCCGGGTCTCCGACAAGGGCACGGCCCAGGGTTCAGCCAGGTTGTCGGTCGCCGAGTAGCGCGCGTCTTCGCGCAGGATCAGCCGCGCCCAGTCCAGCGCGCCGCGCAGCACCCATTGCTTTTGCAATTGCAGCCGCTGGTTCTCGATCGAGCGCACTTGAACTTGCTGCTGCCAGAACAGGCTGGCGACGATAGTGATGGCCAGCGTGGTCAGCAGCAACGCGGTGACGACGGCAACGCCGCGTTCGCGTGCCGCCCGGCGCAGCGGTTCGGTCATATCGCCCCCAGCATGAAGATCTTCGTCATCGGTGCCGGCCGGCCCGGCATCTGCAGCGACATCTCCAGCCCACGCCACGTGACCTGCATCGCGGTGGTGCCGCCACGCGGGTTCATCAGCGCGCCGCGCGATACTGTCGTGTTGCTGCTCATCTGCTCCCAGCCGCGCCAGCCGCGGCCGTCGTCGGTCCACACACGCAGCTGCATGGCCTGCAGCCCGTTCTCCAGCGGCACCGCCTGTGCGCCGCCAGCCTGGGCGAACCGCCAGAACTGGTCGATCTGGGTCAGGTCGCGCGTGGGCGGCGATTCTTCGCGGCTGAGCACGCCGCCGCGCAAGCGCCAGGTGACGACTTGCAGCGCACCGGCCCGGCCTTCCGGCTGCACGCGCCGCACCATGCTCACGCGCGTGCCGTCGATCGCCAGCGGCGTACGGCCGTCGAGCATGGCCGGCTCGACCGCATTCGCGCAATCGGTCTGTAACTGCGCGAACGCCAGCTGCATGCCGCGCGTCTGCTCGAGCTCGGCATTGAGCCCGGTGCGCGCGCGCGTGATCGAGTCCAGCCCGCGCCAGCCGAGCACGGCGACGAAACCCAGCACGCTGATGGCGACCAGCAGCTCGACCAAGGTCAGGCCGTGCAGGTTGGGCGGGCCAGCCGGGCGAGGCAGGTGGCGGACGCTACAGCGCATTTGGCACCACCTGCGAGAGCGTGATGATCTTGCGGCCGCGCGGATCGACGACGGATACTTCAACGCGGCGGAACGCGGGATTCGGCGTGGCGACGATCTGCTCGTCGCAGCGCAGCTGCAGTTCGCCCTGCGAGCAGGGGAACTCGCGCCGGCCCAGCGGCGGCCATTCATGCGCGAGCCGGATCTGGGTAAGCCGGTTCTCGGCCGACCAGGTGGCCATCATCGCGGCCCGCAAGTCGCTGCTGTTCTGCGTCAAGCTGCCAATAGCGCGCAGGCTGGCGGCCAGCGCGGTGCCGACGATGACGAGCGCGACCAGCACCTCGAGCAGCGTGAAGCCCGCGTGCCGTCGCTTGCCGGTCGACCCCCTGTCCATGTCACTCCACCTCGAAATTACCGATGCCGTCGGCGCGTATCGTCGAGCTCTGGCCGCCGAGCGCCAGCGTCAGCGTGAATGCCTTGTCCACCGGCTCGCGTCCGAACACGATGCGCAGCGGCAGCCGGTCGCCGGAGGCCGGTTGTAGCAGCAGCGAGACCGGCGCGCGGCGGAACTCGCGTTCGCGCAGCAGTTCATCATCGACCAGCGCCAGCCAACTGTCGTTCTTCCGGATCAAGAAGCGGTAGCGATAGTCGTCGGCTTCAAACGCGATCGGCTGGTTGCGCACGATCGCCTCGTCGCGCGCCAGTTGCAGCAGCAGGGCGATGCGCTGCGCCTCGTTCTGCAGCACCTGCCGGTCGCCGGAGTTGGCATTGAGCGCGACCGTGCCCAGCAGGATGCCGGCGATCACCAGCACCACCAGCAGCTCCAGCAAAGTGAAGCCGCGCTGGCGCCAACCGCCGGCCGCTGCTGCGCGACGCGCGTCACTCACCCCATGAACCGATGTCCGCATCGATGCCCGTGCCGCCCGGCTTGGCGTCGGCGCCATAGGAGAACACGTCGATCTCGCCGCGCGTGCCGGGTGACAGGTACTGGTAGGGATTGCCCCACGGATCCTTGTTGAGCCGGTCGAGGTAGCCGCCGGTCTTCCAGTTCTGCGGTATCGGCGCGGCGGTGGGACGCGCGACCAGGGCCTGCAGCCCCTGCTCGGTGGTCGGGTAGCGCTGGTTGTCGAGCCGATACAGCTTCAGCGCCTGCATCAGCGTGGCGATATCCTGCCGGGCGGCGAGGATGCGCGCATCGTCGGTGCGGCCCATCAGGCGCGGCACGACCAGCGCCGCCAGCACGCCCATGATCACGACGACGACCATGATCTCGATCAGCGTGAAGCCGCGCGCAGCGCGCCGGCGCGAATGAAAAGCGACTGTCGGCATGGGATTGTTTCCGGCCGGGGAACCGGCCCTGTTGACAACGAGTTTGTGACTGATGCACGTCAAAAAAGTGCCGGTGCCGATAACCATCGGAAAAAGCTTGCGCCGGGTTCAGCGATTATTCAGCAGCCGGAATTTTTGCGGTCGACGTGGGTCAAGCAGGTACCCGATTCGAAAGGGACCCGCCATGTCGCTGCCCCATGCCACGTCGGGCGACGTGATCCGCGTGATGCCGCTCGCAGAAGGGCTGCAGGCGGCCGTATCGACGGCCATCGTGCGCACGCCGCATATCGAGCTGATCCGCAGCGTATTGCACAAGGGCCGCTCGGTGCCGGAGCACACGGTGGATGGCGAACTGACGATCCAGTGCATCGAGGGAAAGCTGGATGTGCGTGCGCACGGTCGGACGATAGCGCTGGGACCGGGGGAGTTGCTGTTTCTTGCCGGCGGAACGCCGCACTCGGTGCAGGCGGCGGAGGACAGTTCGGCGCTGCTGACCCTGATCAGGCTGCCGGCGGCCTGAACCTCAGGCCGATTCTTCCCGCGCCTCGCGCGCCAGCAACTGCCGGATCGCGTCCTGCGGCTTTTCCTGGTCGAACAGCACGCGCGCGACCGCCTCGACGATGGGCGTGGCGATGCCGCGCTCATGCGCCAGTCGCCGCACCGCCTGTACGCAACGCACGCCTTCGGCAACGTGGCCCAGCTCGGCAATGATGCTGTCGAGCGATTTGCCGGCCGCCAGGCCGAGGCCTACCTGCCGGTTGCGCGACAGGTCTCCGGTGCAGGTGAGGATCAGGTCGCCGATGCCGGTCAGACCCATGAAGGTCTCGCTGCGGCCGCCCAGCGCGATGCCGAGCCGCGTGATCTCGGCCAGCCCGCGCGTGATTAGTGCCGCGCGCGCATTCATGCCCAGGCCGAGGCCGTCGGCGATGCCGGTTGCGATCGCGAGCACGTTCTTCACTGCGCCGCCGACCTCCACGCCGACGATGTCGTCGGTCGAATAGACGCGGATGTGCGCGCCATGCACGCCGGCGACAACCTGCTCGCGCAGCGCGGGCGCAGTCGAGCCGACGGTGAGCGCGCAGGGCAGGCCGCGCGCGACTTCCTGCGCAAACGAGGGCCCGGACAGCGCGCCCAGCGGACAGGCGTCGCCGAGTTCCTCGCGCGCGACCTGGTGCGGCAGCAGCGCGCTGTCCTGCTCGAAGCCCTTGCACAGCCAGACGACGTTGGCCGGGCGCAAGTTCCTGAGCGAGCGCAGCAGCGGGCGCAGCCCGGCCACCGAGGTGGCGACGATCAGGAGGCCGTCGCGCGCGTGCGCGGTCGCCTGCGCGAGGTCGGACGCGAGGATCAGCTTTTCAGGGAAATGATAGCCGGGCAGGTAGCGGCTGTTTTGGCCGGCGGCTCGCATCGCCGCCAGCGCGGCGGCGTCGCGGCCCCACAGCATGACCGCGTGCCGGTCGGACAGCACGAGCGCCAGCGCGGTGCCCCAGGCGCCGGCGCCGAGAATGGCGATGTTCATTCGCCCCAGACGTCGGCGGCCTTCACGTAGCCGATGTCGCCGTCACGGTGGCGCACCTTGATCCAGCCCGACGCGATCGGCTCGGCGACTTCGAGCAGCACGCCGCGCGCCGCGGTGAAGACAACCGGCGCGCCGTCGTTGGCCGCGCTGCGCGCAGTGGCCTGCGCTGCTTCGACGACCAGCATGCGGCGGTCGGTCAGGGCCTTGTTCTCGACCCATGCAAGGTCGCCGGCCGCATCCCGCACGCGGCTCCAGTCGCCGCTGGTGACTACGACCTCGACCGGCATGCCGGGCGGCGCGACGAACAGCTTGCGCGCCTTCGCGGCCGGGGCGTCAACCATCACGGCCGGGCCGGGCCCGACCGACTTGTAGTCGACCGCGTGCGCGCTGCCGGCGCACGCGCCCAGCGCCAGCAGGACCGGCAACCAAGGCCGGAAACGACGCGGCGCGCGCATGCCGCTTACTGCACCTGCTGGCCGGCGGCCTGCGCCAGGGCCTGCTTGCGCTGGTGGTAGAAAACCTCGAAATTGATCTCGGTCAGGTGGATCGGCGGGAAGCCGGCGCGGGTCACCATGTCGGCGATGTTGGCGCGCAGGTAGGGGTAGATGATGTTCGGGCAGGCGATGCCGAGCAAGGGCTCGATCTGGTCGTCCGGGATGTTGCGCAACTCGAAAATGCCGGCTTCCTTGCCCTCGACCAGAAAGGCCACCTTGTCGCGGATCTTGGCCGTCACGGTCACCGTGACGCTGGCCTCATGGATGCCGTCGGCCAGCTGCTCGGCGCCGACGTCGATCGACACCTCGATGCCCGGGGAGTCCTGCTCGAGGAAGATGGCCGGCGAATTCGGCTGCTCCAGCGACAGGTCCTTCAAATAGATGCGCTGGATGTTGAAGACAGGCTGCTGGTCGGGCTGGTTCTGGTCGGACATGAATCGCTTTCTTGGTTGGTGGGGTCAATCGTTGGGCAGCCCGTCGGCCAGTCAGGCGCCCTGCAGCAGGGCGTCGAGCCGGCCTTCGCGGTCGAGCGCGGACAGGTCGTCGAAGCCGCCGACATGGGTGTCGCCAATGTAGATCTGCGGCACAGTGCGCCGGCCGGTCTTTTCCATCATCAGCGCGCGCTGCTCGGGCTCGAGGTCGACGCGGATCTTCTCGATCTCGTCGACGCCCCGGGATTTCAGCAGCCGCTCTGCCATGTTGCAGTAGGGGCAGACTGCCGTGCTGTACATGCGAACCTTAGCGCCCATCGGATCAGTGCTCCTTTGCCTCGATCATGCTTTTGCGGTCGGCAGCCCCTGCGACTGCCATTCGGTGAATCCGCCGCCGAGCACGTATACGTTGTCGAAACCGGCGCGCCGCAGCTCGGAGGCGCCGCGGGCAGCGCGGGCACCGGCGGCGCAGACGACCAGCACTGCCGCCGATTTGTCGAGCTCGCCGACGCGCGCGCCCAGTTGGTCGAGCGGGATGTTCTTCGACTGCCTCAGGTGGCCGGCCTTAAATTCGTCGGCCGAACGCACATCGACGACGGTGACCTTGCCCTTGTTCATCAGCTGTGTTGCCTGAAGGGTGGTCAGCGTGTTCTTGCCGCGGGTGAGCGACGGCCAGAGCAGCGCGCCGCCGGAAACCAGGGCAATGAGGATCAACCAGATATTGTCAATGAAGAATTTCACGGGGAATCGATTCGTTTCAGGCAAGCGCCGCATTATAGAATATCGGGCTTGTTCAGGCTTTACTGTCTCCTATTTGACGCCACGCCGCGCCATGCCGCGCCCTCGCTCCCGAACCCACTTACCCTATTTCACTTCTGCAGGACTGCTTCATGTACAAGATTGTCTTCATGCGCCACGGCCAATCCGTCTGGAACCGTGAAAACCGTTTTACCGGCTGGGCCGACATCGACCTGACCGACCAGGGCATCGTCGAGGCCAGGGAGGCCGGACGCACGCTGAAGGAGGCCGGCTTCACGTTCGACCTGACCTATACGTCGATGTTGCGACGCGCGATACGCACGCTATGGCTGACGCTGGACGAAATGGACCTGATGTGGCTGCCCACTGTCCATACCTGGCGGCTGAACGAGCGCCATTACGGCGCCCTGCAGGGACTGAACAAGGCCGAAATGGCGGCGAAATACGGCGACGACCAGGTCATGATCTGGCGCCGCAGCTACGACACGCCGCCGATGCCCCTCGAACCGAACGACGAGCGCGCATCGTTCGACGATCCGCGCTACGCGAAGCTCAGGCGCGACGAGATCCCGCTGACCGAATGCCTGCGCGACACCGTCGCGCGCGTGCTGCCGGTCTGGAACGAATCGATCGCGCCGGCCATCCGCGCCGGCAAGCGGGTCCTGATCTCGGCGCACGGCAACAGCCTGCGCGCGCTGATCAAGTACCTCGACGACATCAGCGAGACCGACATCGTCGGCCTGAACATCCCGAACGGCCGGCCGCTCGTCTATGAACTCGACGCCGGCCTCAAGCCGATCAAGCGCTACTACCTCGGCGACACCACCACGATCGAGGCGGCGGCACAGGCCGTGGCCCGTCTGGGCAAGGCATAGCCTGCCGATGCGCATGCGGGCTCCGCCGCTCCTGGCCGCAACCTGGCTGCTGGCCGCCGCCATCGCGTTGCCCGCAGCGGTCGTTGCCGAACCGGCAAAATCCAGCGAGCGCAGCCGCCAGAAGCAGCAGGTCGAGCAGGATCGCGCCGAGTTGCGCAAGAAGCTGTCCGACCTGAAGGCCGACATCGCCAAAACCGAAAAGGCACAGGGACGGGCAGCCGATGCGCTGGCCGCGTCCGAGGCCGCGATCTCCAACGCCAACCGCGCGCTGCGCGAACTGGCTGCCGAGCAGCAGCGCACGCAGCACAAGCTGGATCTGCTGGCGAAGGACCAGCGCGCGCTGGAGGAGGCCGTCTCCCGCCAGCGCGGCAGGCTCGAGCGGATGCTGCGCGAGCAGTATGTGGCCGGCCATGACGACCGGGTGCGGCTGCTGCTGTCCGGCGACAACCCGAACCGCATCGCGCGCGAGTTGCGCTATCTCGGGTATGTCTCGGCCGAGCAGGTGAAGGCCATCGACAAGCTGCGGGAGGACATCGCCGCGATCGAGGCCACGAAGGCCGATGCCGAGGAAGCCCGCGCCGCGCTCGATGAGATCGCCGGCGAGCAGCGCGAACAGAAGGCGCTGCTGGAGAAGGAGAAGGCGAAGCGGCAGGCGCTGGTGAGCCAGCTGGCAAGCAGGCTGGGCGCCCAGCGGCGCGAGGCCGGCAACCTGGCGCGCGACGAGGAGCGGCTGTCGTCGCTGGTCGACCGCCTGACGGTGCTGATTGCGCAACAGCGCAAGGCCGAGGAAGCCGAGGCAAAGCGCCGCGCCCGGGCCAGGGCCGAGGCCGAAGCCAGGGCGCGCGAGCGCGAGCTGGCGTCGCGCCAGCCGCGGAGCGACGAGCGGGCGGCCGCCGGGCAGCCGCCGGCGCCGAAGGCACCGGCGCGCCAGCCCGAGCCGCGCCCGGCGGCAGAGCCGCCGCCACCGCCCGACGGCGCCGCCTTTGCCGCGCTGCGCGGCAAGGCGCGGCTGCCGGTCAGGGGCGAGCTGGCCGCCGGCTTCGGCGCCAAGCGCGCCGACGGACCGGCCTGGAAGGGCATCTTCATCAAGGCGGCCGAGGGCAGCGATGTGCATGCCGCTGGGGCCGGCGAGGTCATTTTCGCAGACTGGATGCGCGGCTTCGGCAACCTGATCATCGTCGACCACGGCGGTCAGTACATGAGCATTTATGGCAACAACCAGGCGCTCCTCAAGCGCCCTGGCGACCGCGTGAAAACGGGCGACGTGATTGCCGCCGTCGGCAACAGCGGCGGCAATGAACATTCGGGTTTATACTTTGAGATGCGGCATCAGGGGCGGGCATTCGACCCGCTCACTTGGATCAACAGGTGAGGCATGGGCAGCAAACTGAAAAATCTCGGACTGGTAGGACTGGGCCTGATCGCCGGCATCGCCGGTTCGATGCAATTCGACGCGCTCGCCCAGCGCCAGGCAGGCGCTCCGCTGCCTGTCGAGGAATTGCGCACGCTGGCGGATGTATTCGGGCTGATCAAGTCCGACTACGTCGAGCCCATCGAGGACAAGAAGCTGCTGACGGAGGCCATCTCCGGCATGGTCGCCTCGCTCGACCCGCACTCGGCCTTCCTCGACAAGAAGGCCTTCAAGGAACTGCGCGAAGGCACGCAGGGCAAGTTCGTCGGCCTCGGCATCGAGGTCGGCATGGAAGACGGCTACGTGAAAGTGATCTCGCCGATCGAGGATTCGCCGGCGTTCAAGGCCGGCCTGAAATCCGGCGACCTGATCACCCGCCTCGACAGCACGCCGGTCAAGGGGATGACCCTCGACGAGGCGGTCAAGCGCATGCGCGGCGAGCCCAATACGAAGATCACGCTGACGGTCGCGCGCAAGGAAGAAGACAGGCCGCTGATCATCACCATCGTGCGCCAGGAAATCAAGGTGCAGAGCGTGAAGGCGAAGATGGTCGAGCCGGGTTACGGCTGGATCCGCGTCTCGCAGTTCCAGGAGCCGACCGTCGAGGATCTGGCCAAGAGGATCAACCAGCTGTACCAGCAGGAGCCGAACCTCAAGGGTCTGGTGCTCGACCTGCGCAACGATCCGGGCGGCGTGCTGCCGGGAGCGATCGGCGTGTCGGCCGCCTTCCTGCCGAAGGATGTCGCCATCACGTCGACCAACGGCCAGCTGCCGGACTCGAAGGCCACCTACTTCGCGCGGCGCGAGTTCTACGGCACGCGCGCCGGCAGCGACCCGCTGGCCCGGCTGCCAGAGGCGGTCAAGAAAGTGAAGATGGTGGTGCTGGTCAACTCCGGCTCGGCCTCGGCCTCGGAGATCGTCGCCGGCGCGCTGCAGGACTACAAGCGCGCGACCATCATGGGCACGCAGACCTTCGGCAAGGGCTCGGTGCAGACGATACGGCAGCTGACGGCCGATACCGCGGTCAAGCTGACGACGGCGCGCTACTACACGCCGAACGGCCGCTCGATCCAGGCCAAGGGCATCGTGCCCGACCTGCTGGTCGATGAATATGCGGATGGCGACGGCCTCAATGGCCTGCGCCTGCGCGAAGCCGACCTGCAGAAGCATCTGTCGAACGACACCGACAAGGATGCCGACAAGGGCGCGTCGGTAGTAGATGAGCTCGAGGAAGCCAAGCGGCTCGCCGCGCTGGAGAAGAAGCGCAAGCCGCTGGAATTCGGCAGCAGCGAGGACTTCCAACTGGCGCAGGCGCTGAACCACCTGAAGGGCAAGCCGGTGCAATTGTCGAAGTCGGCCAAGGTGGAAAGCAAGAAGGAGCCGACGATCAACAACCCGGACGGCGCCAACGGCGAGAAGAGCAAGTAAGGCGTCTCCCCATCGACCGAACGGCCGCGACCAGCGGCCGTTTTTCATCGCATCTACTTTTTTGCATCGACACCACGGAGCTTCATGGACGACCAGCAATTGCTGCGCTATTCGCGCCACATCCTGCTCGACGACATCGGCATCGAGGGTCAGGAGAAGCTGCTGGCCGCACATGCGGTGGTGATCGGCGCCGGCGGACTGGGCTCGCCGGTGGCGCTCTATCTGGCGTCGGCGGGCATTGGCAGGATCACGCTGGTCGACCACGACACGGTCGACCTGACGAACCTGCAGCGGCAGGTGCTGCACACGACCGAGCGCGTTGGTCAGCCAAAGGCCGTCTCTGGACAGCAGGCGCTGGCGGCCATCAACCCGGGCGTCGCGGTGGCGGCGCTGTGCGAGCGGGCCGACGACGCCCGGCTGGCGCAACTGGTAGCCGGCGCGACCGTGGTGCTCGACTGTACCGACAACTTCGCCACCCGTCATGCAATCAACCGCGCCTGCGTGGCGGCCGGCGTGCCGCTGGTATCGGGCGCGGCGATCCGCATGGACGGGCAGATTGCGGTCTTCGATCCGCGCTCCGGCCAGACCGCCTGCTATGCCTGCCTGTTCCCGCCCGACCAGCAGTTCGAGGAAGTGCAATGCTCGACCATGGGCGTGTTCGCACCGCTGGTCGGCATCATCGGGACCATGCAGGCGGCGGAGGCATTGAAGCTGGTGACCGGCATCGGCGAGTCATTGGCGAACCGGCTGCTGCTGCTGGATGCGCGGTCGATGGAGTGGACCAGCATCCGGACGGCGAAGAGCGCGGATTGCGTGGTGTGCGGGGTTAATCACGGGAATTGAGTCCGCGGTGGTTTTACGGCGGATTTCGCCTGGCTCTATCCGCCCTACGTACTAACGAGGTGCCGTAGGGCGGGTAGAGCGCAGCGAAACCCGCCACGTTACCGGCCATCACCCCGCCAGCAACGCCAGCTGCGTCATCGCGCCGTCGGCCGGCTTGGCCTCGAACCCGCTCTTGGCGAAGCGGTGCCAGCGACCGACCACGAAAGCCATCATCAGCGCCGCACGCGCCGACGTCTCGCTGTCGGGGAATCCTTCCTGCGCGGCGGCCAGCTTCCATGACTGCCGGAAAGCGAGCTCGACGCGATCGACGAACTGGTTCATCCGCAACTGCAGCCGCTCGTCTTCGTTGACCAGCGCATCGCCGATCAGCACCTTCGTCATGCCGGGATTCTGCTGGGCGAAGTCGAGCAGCACGCCCGCCGTCGCGAGCACCTGCCGTCGCCCCAGCTCCTCGTTCTGGGCGATCTGGTTCACCAGCGTGAATACCGAGGTCTCGATAAACTCGATCAGGCCCTCGTACATCTGCGCCTTGCTCGCGAAGTGCCGGTATAGCGCCGCCTCGGACACGTCGAGCCGGGCCGCCAGCGCGGCGGTGGTGACCTTCTCGCCGCGCGGGTTCTCCAGCATCGCGGCCAATGCCTGGAGGATCTGCAACTTGCGTTCGCCCGTCTTGTGGTTTGGCATGGTCGTTATCAGTCCGGCAATTGACAGGACGGCCGGCGGCGGCCGCAACCCCACTACCGCAAGGCGGCCAGCCGCCGCGGCAGTTGATGCAGGGATTTTACTTGGACATCGGCAAAACCCGGCCGGGAAAATGAACGCGGCGAAAAACCGCTGAACCAGACGGTGCGCATCCGCAGCGACCGGGCCGACTTCAGGTTCTCGAGCGTATCCTCGACCAGGACGCAGCGCCCCGCTTCGAGCCCCTGCCGCCGTAGCAGCCGGCGTAGCATCAGTTTCGACGGCTTGGGCCGCCATTGTCCATGCACGCGCATGGCCTCGATCGGTACATGCTCGGCGAAATGCCGGTGCAGGCCGAGATGCCGCAGCACCTGCTGTGCGTAGGCACGCGGTGCGTTGGTCAGCAGGATCTTGCGGCCGGGCAGGCGCGACAGCAGTTTGCCGATGCCGCGCTCGGTGCGAATCATCTGCCGCAGGTCGTCGAACTGGTGGGCTTCGCGCAGGAATTCATCGGCACGCACGCCGTGATGGCGCACCATGCCGAGCAGAGTCGCGCCGTACTGCTTCCAGTACCGAACGCGCACGGCATTGACGGCCTCCGAATGCGACGGCAGGTGCTGTTCGGCCAGCACGCGCGCGATCAGCGCGTTCATGTTGCCGTTAATGGCTGGGAAGATCGCGTGCGACGCGTCGTGCAGCGTGTTGTCGAGGTCGAACAGCCAGACGAGTTCACGCGTCACGCATAACCTTTTTTCAAACTGAACCTGATCTCCGCCCAATCAGTGGGAGCGGATCATCGTGCCGAAAGCCTGTTCGGTCAGGACTTCCAGCAGCAGCGAGTGCTCGATCCGTCCGTCGATGATGTGCACGGTGTTGACGCCGGACTTCGCGGCGTCGAGCGCCGACGAGATTTTCGGCAGCATCCCGCCGGAGATCGTGCCGTCTTCGAACATCTCGTCGATCTCGCGCGCGGTCAGGTCCGTCACCAGCTTGCCGCTCTTGTCCATCACGCCCGGGATGTTGGTCATCATGATCAGCTTCTCGGCGCGCAGGATCTCTGCGATCTTGCCGGCGACGACGTCGGCATTGATGTTGTAGGCCTGGCCGTCTTCGCCGAAGCCGATCGGCGAAATGATCGGGATGAACGCGTCGTCCTGCAGCGCCTTGACGACGGCCGGGTTGATCGCCTCGATCTCGCCGACGAAGCCGATATCGAGGAACTCGCCCGGCTTTTCCTTGTCCGGCATCTGCATCTTGCGCGCGCGAATCAGGCCGCCGTCCTTGCCGGTCAGGCCGACCGCCTGCCCGCCGTAATGGTTGATCAGCATGACAATATCCTGCTGCACCTCGCCGCCGAGCACCCACTCGACGACCTCCATCGTTTCCTCGTCGGTGATGCGCATGCCCTGGACGAAGCTGCCCTGCTTGCCGATTTTTTTCAGCGCGTTGTCGATCTGCGGGCCGCCGCCGTGCACGACGACCGGGTTCATGCCGACCAGTTTCAGCAGGATCACGTCGCGCGCGAAACCATGCTTGAGGCGTTCCTCGGTCATCGCATTGCCGCCGTACTTGACGACGATGGTCTTACCGTGGAACTTGCGGATGTAGGGCAGTGCCTCTGCGAGAATCTCGGCCTTGATTTCGGAAGCGATGTTGGTCAGGGACATTGCAGTGGAGATGAGTGACAGGGGAGGACGGCAGCGATTTTACCGCCAAAACCCGCGCATAACGATTGCGTTTTTCGGCAGCCGGCCCTAGCCTGCCGGAACACACGGAGGATGACGGGGAGGGCGAGGTGAGCGATTGCGTCCGCTGCGGCCGGGCTTTCGGCTGCGGAATGATCGATGGCGATGCGACGACGCCGTGCTGGTGCACGGCACTGCCGCCGCTGCCGGCTGCCTTTGTCGGACGCGATGCCGCAACCTGCTACTGCCCGGCTTGCCTCGCGCAGCTACTGGCAGCTGTGCAGCGCGACGCCGGCAAGACTTGAGGCCAGTTCCCCGAGCCGCCGGGTCGTTGCCTCGTCGAGGCCCACGAGTCGGTACGCATAGCGTGCGGAATTGACCGGATACTCGCCAATGCGCGCATCGCTGATGCCGGCCGCGCGCAGCGTCTGCTGACGGGCCTCGGCCAGTTCCACGCGACTGAACAGGCCGAGCGAGATGCCCCAGCGCCGCGTCGGCTCGTCGCGAATGATCGCGCTGTCGGCAAAACCCATCTCCCGCAGCTGCGCGAGCCGGCGGCCGGCCGCGGCCTGGCCGGCCTGCGGCGGCAGGAAGACGATATGCTGCGGCGGCGCCTGCACCTGGCGCTTCTTCGGCAGCACGCCCGGCGACAGTTGCGCGAGCCTGGTCTCGAAGTCCTCGGCGCTGCGGCTGCTGAAGTCACCGACGTCGACGCAGGCCGAAGATGCCGCCATTGCCGCCGATGCCGGCGCGGACCGCTGTGCCGCAGTCGCGCCCGGCGCCGGCTCGTCGATCACGGTCAGCCGCTCCGGATGCAGCTGGCCCGCGATGCGCGCGGGCTCGGTGCCGACCATGCGTGCCGACTGCAGCGCCAGCAACACGACCACGTTCGCCAGCAACAGGATGAAGAACACCAGCCTCATGTCGCCTCCGGTCGTGCCGCGACACCGAGGCCGAGCAGTACGAGTTGATCGATCCGCTCGAATGGCACGCTCATGTGCGGCGCGACGTGGCCCGCCGCGCCGCCGGACAGCAGGCAGTGCGCATCCGGCATCGCCGCCTGCGCCCGGGCGATCGCGCCGACCTGCGCATGCAGGCAGCCGCTGACGATTGCATCGCGCGTGTTGTTCGCGAAGACCCGCTCGAGCGCGGCCTCGCCGACGGCCGGCAGCTGCGCGGTGTTCAGGGCCAGCGAGTCGGCCATCGTGCCCAGCCCCGGCAGGATCATCCCGCCGTCGAAACGACCGGACGCATCGAGCGCGTCGATCGTGGTCGCCGTGCCGCAGGTCACCACCAGCAGCGAGCGGCCCGGATGGCGATGGCGCGCGCCGATCAGCGACGCGAAACGGTCGCAGCCGAGCTGGGCGGGCTGGCGGTAGCCATTGGTCACGCCGGCACGCGACGGCGTAGAGCGGAACCACTCGATGCTTTCCGGCGTCACGCCGGCGGCTGCCAGCGCCTCGGCAATCCGGGCGGCGATCGCGGCGCCGGCCACGTTCGATACCAGCGCGCGCATGACGCAGAAGCTGCGCCACTGCGGGACGACCTGCGCCAGTTCGCCGTGCGCTGCCGCGCCTTGCGCCAGCCAGCGGCCGGGCGCACCGTCGGTGGCCGCGGCCGCCCACTTGATCCGTGTATTACCGGCGTCAATCAGTAGCAGCATGCGGACTCTCCGGACCGGGAAAAGGCGCTGCGCGCAGCGAGACGTCGCCGGCGGCGACGGTAACGGTGCGGCCGGCGTCCTCCAGCAGCAGGCAGCCGCTGCTGTCGATACCGCGCGCGAGTCCCCGGTGCAGCAGCCGTCCGTGGTCGACGATGGCCACCGGCAGGCCGGCGAAGGCATGCCAGCGCTGCCAGCGCTCGATGAAGGGCGCGAGCCCGTCGGCGTCGAATTGCGCGAGGGCTCCGGCCAGCGCATCGGCGAGCGCCGCCAGCAGGACGTTGCGGTCGATACGCTCGCCGAGCGCCGCGACGCGATGGCCGATGCCGGCATCCCGCCCCGGGTTGGCATGCACGTTGATGCCGATGCCGATCACGACCCAGAGCACGCCCGCGGCCGCATCGGCGGGCTGCGGCGCGGTCTCGACCAGGATGCCGCCGAGCTTCTCGCCGTCGAGCAGCAAGTCGTTTGGCCATTTCAGCGTGACGCGATGGCCGGACTTGCGCAGCATGCCGGCGGTCGCGACGCCGGCCGCCAGCGGCAGGCCGGCCAGCCGCGCCACCGGTCCGCGCAGCGGCCACGCGAGCGAAAAGCAGAGGCTGTCGCCGGGCGCGGCCAGCCAGTTGCGGCCGGCGCGGCCGCGGCCGGCGGTCTGCATCTCGGCCGCCAGCAGCAGCGGCCCGCCGGGCGGTGCGCCCGCGCCGATCCGCTGCCGGAGGTCGGCGTTGGTCGAGCCGGTCGAGGCGACGACGTCGATGGCTAGGCCGTGACGGGCGGCATGGCAGAGGGAGGCGATACGGGCGGCGTCCAGCGGGGCATTCATCTCCGCATTGTATCGGCTTGCCGCCGGCGGGCGCGGCGCCGGCCGTGACGCCCGCCGCAATCTCCAATACACTGCGCCGCATGTCCGTCCCTGCACAGCGCGAGCAGTCGATGTCGCTGCCCATCACCGTCCCGCGCCGCGAGGCATCGGCCACGGTGCGCATCGCGCTGGCCTTCTACGTGCTGCTGATCCTGTATGCGAGCTGCTATCCGTTCTCCGGATGGCGCGACACCGGGCTGTCGCCCTGGTCGTGGCTGTCCGAGGGCATGCCGCGTTACTGGACCGTGTTCGATCTGGGCGTGAATGTGCTCGGCTACGTGCCGCTGGGCGCGCTGGCCGTGCTGGCGCTGTATCCGAGGCTGCGGGGCGCGCGAGCCGTGCTGCTGGCCGCCGGCGCCGGCGTGCTGCTGGCCGCGCTGCTGGAGTGCCTGCAGATGTACCTGCCGTCGCGCGTGCCGAGCAACCTCGACCTGGTCACGAACGCATCCGGCGTGGCCATCGGCGCGCTGGCGGGCCAGCTGTGCTCGACGGCGGTGCTCGAACGCAGCTGGCTGCGCGCGCTGCGCTCGCACTGGTTCTCGAACGAGGCCAGCCGCGGCCTGATCGTGGTCGCGCTGTGGCCGCTGGCGCAGCTGTATCCGCAGCCCTATTTGTTCGGCCACGGACAGTGGCTGCCGACGCTATCGAACTGGCTCTCGCGCGGTTTCGACGTGCCGATCGATATCGGGCAGCTGATCTGGCGCGATGCCGGCGTCAGTGTCGAGGCCTTTCTGCTGGCCGAGGTGGTCGTCACCGCGCTCGGCATGACCGGGGCGGTGCTGACGCTGCTGTGCCAGTCGAAGCGGCAGGCGCCGCGCACGCTGTTGGCGATGGCGCTGATGCTGGCGGCCGTCGGCGCGAAATCGCTCGCGCATGCGGTGCTGTTCGCGCCCGACGATGCCTTCGTGTGGCTGACGCCGTCGGCGGCCAGCGGGCTGGTGGTGGGCGCGGTGATGCTGGGCGGGCTGTCGTTCGCGCCGCCGATTGCGCAGCGCCGGGCGGCAATCTTCGCGCTTGCCGCGTGCCTGACCCTGCTGAATGTATTGCCGTCCAATCCCTATTTCCTGTCCACGCTGCAGGAATGGGTGCAGGGGAAATTCCTGAACTTCAACGGCGCGGCGCAGTTCCTGTCGCTCAGCTGGCCGCTGTTCGCGTTGTGGTTCCTGACCCACCGGGTGCACCGGGCGGGCTGACGCGGGCCGGCAGCGGGCGGTGTATGATGCGATGCCCCGCAACAGCCCGTCCCGACCGCCATGAGCGACTCTTTCTATCAGCACCATGTCTTCATCTGCACCAACGTCCGTGACGACGGCCGCGCCTGCTGCGCCGAACGCGGCGCACAGCGCGCGCAGGAACACGCGAAGAAGCGGATGAAGGAACTGAACCTGAACGGGCCGGGCAAGGTACGGATCAACAAGGCCGGCTGCCTCGACCGCTGCGACGAAGGCCCGGTGATGGTCATCTACCCGGAAGCGATCTGGTATACGTATGTCGACGAGCAGGACATCGACGAGATCGTCGAATCACATCTGGTGAACGGCAAGGTCGTAGAGCGGCTGAAGATCTGAGATGAACGCGCAGACGCAGGCCTTCACGCTGGCAGGCGGCGCAGGCGTCATCGAATGCAAGCTCGACCTGCCGCAGGATGCGCCGCCGCGCGGCATCGCGATCGTCGCTCATCCGCATCCGCTGTACGGCGGCACGATGGACAACAAGGTCGTGCAGACGTTGGCGCGGGCCTTCGTCGCGCTCGGCTACGCCAGCGCGCGGATGAATTTCCGCGGCGTCGGCCAGTCGCAGGGCGCGCATGACGCCGGCCGCGGCGAGACCGATGACATGGCGCTGCTGGTCGAGCACATGGTCGCCCGCTACCCGGGCCTGCCGGTCGCGCTGTCGGGATTCTCGTTCGGCACCTTCGTGCAGTCGCTCCTGCAGCAGCGGCTGGCCGGCGAGGGCCGGCCGGCCGAACGTCTGGTGCTGGTCGGCTGCGCGGCCGGAAAATGGGAACTCGCGCCGGTGCCGGTCGACACGATCCTGATCCACGGCGAGGAAGACGACACGATTCCACTCAAGGATGTCCTCGACTGGGCGCGCCCGCAGGATATCCCGGTGCTCGTGGTACCGGGCGCCGACCATTTTTTCCATCGCAAGCTGCATCACATCAAGCAGTGGGTGATCGACCTCTGGCGGCGCTAGCAAAATCGCAAGCCCTGCCGGCATCGGGCCAAGTGAGGCACGAAAGTGCGTCTTTATCGAAATCAATGCCGCTTGATGCGGCGCTATAATCCGTATCGCGCTCCCGCCCTCCCTGATTCCGGCTTGTTTCATGAAAAAGTTCCTGGCCGCCTGCGCCGCGCTGTTCCTGTTCGCCACTGCTTCCGCCCAATCGCTGCCCCCGCCCGCCATCGCCGCGCGTTCTTGGCTGCTGCTCGACGCCAACAGCGGTCAGGTGCTGGGCGCGCAGGATCCCGACATGCGGATCGAGCCCGCGTCGCTGACGAAGATCATGACCGCCTATCTCGCGTTTTCTGCCGTGCGCGAGAAGCGGCTCGACCTGAACCAGACGGTCAATGTATCGGTGAATGCATGGAAGGTCGATGGCGACAGCTCGAAGATGTTCATCGAGCCGCGTACGCCGGTGCGCGTGCAGGATCTGCTGTACGGGCTGATCGTCCAGTCGGGCAACGATGCGGCCATCGCGCTGGCCGAAGCCGTGGCCGGTACCGAATCGGCATTCGCCGACCTGATGAACCGCGAAGCGCAGCGCATGGGACTGAAGAACACCCGCTTTGCGAACCCGCACGGGCTGCCGCACCCGAACAATTACTCGACCGCGCGCGACCTGTCGATTCTGGCCACGCACCTGATTGCGGATTTTCCAGAGCTGTACAAGATCTACTCGACCAAGAGCTTCACCTACAACCGAATCACGCAGCCGAACCGCAACCGGCTGCTGTGGCTGGATCCTACCGTCGACGGCATGAAGACCGGCCACACGCAGGCCGCCGGCTACTGCCTGATCGCGACCGCGAAGCGGCCGAACGGCGGCAATGGCGAGCGCCGGCTGATCTCGGTGGTGCTGGGCACGGAGTCGGACGGTATGCGCGCGCAAGAGAGCCAGAAGCTGCTGAACTGGGGCTTCCTGAATTTCGATACCTACAAGGTCTACTCGAAAGGCCAGCCGGTACTGATGCCGACCGTCTGGAAAGGCTCGCTCGACAGCATCAAGCTGGGCTTCAATCGCGATGTCTACGTGACGCTGCCGCGCGGATCGAATGCGAAGCTCAAGCCGGTGGTCGAGCGTACCGACCCGCTGGTGGCCCCGATAGCGCAGAACATGCGCGTGGGCACGCTGAAGCTGATGGCCGACGACAAGCTCGTTAACAGCCTGCCGCTGCTCGCGCTCGAACAGGTCAACGAGGCGACCATCGTCGGCCGCGCGTTCGACTCGGTTCGCCTGCTGTTCCAGCGCTGAACGGAAAAACGGAGAGAGTCCACGATGCCCCTGCCCAGCGACAGCCTGATCGAGTACCCGAGCGACTTCCCGATCAAGATCATGGGTGCGATGCAGGATGCCTTCGCCGACACCATGGTCGAGGTCGTGCGCCGCCACGATCCGGAGTTCCACGCGGGCAAAATGGCGATGCGGCCTTCGTCCAAGGGCAACTACCTGTCGCTGACCGTGACCGTGCGCGCCACCAGCCGCGAGCAGCTCGACAACCTGTATCGCGAGTTATCGTCGCACGCGATGGTCAAAGTGGTGTTGTAGCGGCATGGCCGGCACGCTGGTCGTCGCGCGCGGTATCGAGCCTTACGAGCAGACCTTCTCGGCGATGCGCGCCTTCACCGACGCCCGCACCGCCACCACCGACGACCAGCTGTGGCTGGTCGAGCACCCGCCTGTCTTCACTCTCGGCCTCGGCGCCGATCCCTCCCATGTGCTCGATGCCCGCGGCATCCCGGTCGTGCAGACCGATCGCGGCGGCGAAGTCACTTACCACGGACCGGGCCAGTCCGTCGCCTATCTGCTGTTCGACCTGCGCCGCGCCGGCCGCAGGCTGCTGCCGCGCGAATTCGTGCAGGGAATAGAACAGGCCGTGATCGATACCCTCGCGGCGTATAATCTGAGCGGCGAGCGCAAGACCGGAGCGCCGGGCATCTATGTTGCCGACGGCAAATGGCGCGGCGCCAAGATCGCTGCACTCGGCCTGAAAATCCGCGCCAGCGGCTGCACCTATCACGGCGTGGCGCTGAATGTGGCCATGGACCTGCGGCCGTTCTCGTGGATCAATCCCTGCGGCTATGCGGGGCTGGCCACGGTCGACATGAAGACGCTCGGCATCGACGCGCCGCTGGCCGACGTCCAGCGAGCCCTTGCTCACCACCTGGAACAACAACTGACCTGCAGTCATGGCCCCTGACGACAACGCAGCAAGCGCCTACCACCCGACCGACAAGCAGAAGGGCGCCGGCAAGACCGCGCGCATACCGATCAAGATCGTGCCAGCCGACAAGCTGCCGAAGCCCGACTGGATCCGCGTGAAAGCCGCGTCGCCGACGACGCGCTTCTACGAAATCAAGGACATCCTGCGCGCAAACAAGCTCGTGACTGTGTGTGAAGAGGCCTCATGTCCGAACATCGGCGAATGCTTCGGCAAGGGTACGGCGACCTTCATGATCATGGGCGACAAGTGCACGCGCCGCTGCCCGTTTTGCGACGTCGGCCATGGCCGCCCGGATCCGCTGGATACCGACGAGCCGGAGAACCTGGCCAGGACCATTGCCGCATTGAAGCTGTCGTATGTGGTCATCACGTCGGTGGATCGCGACGACCTGCGCGACGGCGGCGCCGCCCATTTCGTCGAATGCATCCAGCGCACACGCGAGCTGGCACCGAACACCCGCATCGAGATCCTGACGCCCGACTTCCGCGGCCGCATGGACCGCGCGCTCGAGATACTGAAGGCCGCGCCGCCGGACGTGATGAACCATAACCTCGAAACCGTGCCGCGCCTGTACAGGGAAGCGCGCCCCGGCTCCGACTATGCGTATTCGCTCAGCCTGCTCAAGCGCTTCAAGGAACTGCATCCGGACGTGCCGACGAAGTCGGGGTTGATGGTGGGTCTGGGCGAGACCGACGAAGAGATACTCGAGGTCATGCGCGACCTAAGGGCCCATGATGTCGACATGCTGACCATCGGACAGTACCTGATGCCCAGCGGTGATCATTTGCCGGTGCGGCGATATGTGCACCCGGATACGTTCAGAATGTTCGAGGAAGAAGCCGCCAAGATGGGCTTTGCGCATGCGGCGGTCGGCGCGATGGTGCGCAGCTCCTACCATGCGGACCAGCAGGCGCATCAGGCCGGGGTGGCCTGACGGCGAATCGTCAGCGGGAAACCCTGCCGTGTTCGTCTGGCAGGAGGTTGACCACAGCGAACTGGCTCAGGCGGCCAATGCCTTCTCGATCAGCTGATGCATGGCTGCAAACTCGGGTACGCCGACATAGCGTTTCAGAATGTTGCCCTGCTTGTCGATCAGGAAGGTGGTCGGCGTCAGCTGCACGTCACCGAAGGCTTTTGCATTGCTGCCGTCGGCATCGAAGGCTACCTTGAACGGCAGCTGCCGGGTCTGCGCGTAGTTCAGCACGTAGTTCGGCGGGTCGTAGCTCATGGCGACGGCGACCATCTCGAACCCCTGCTCGCGGTACTTGGTATAGGTCTGCACCAATTCCGGCATTTCCTTGATGCAGCTGCTGCAGCTGGTGGCCCAGAAGTTCACCAGCACGACCTTGCCACGCAGGGACTCAGTCGTCAGTTGCTGGCCGTCGATGGTCTTGAACGTGACCGGCGGTGCCGACTCTTTCTTGAACAGGGACAGCGCGAAGAACAAGACCACCCCCAGCACGGCCAGGATGGCCATGGTCTGGATGATGGTCAGGCCGCCGAGGCGGCGCGGGAAATGCTTGGACATGAGAAGCTCGAGTTTGACGACGGAAAGCCTCATTATAGGCCAGCGATGCCGACCCGCCCCGTCATTTCGCCGCCGAACCCTTCGTTGATTCCGACGTCGGCCTTGGCTGCAGTTCGCCCAGTTCTTCCTCGCTGATGAACTCGAACAGCGTGACGACTTTGCGCACTCCGCCCGCATTGCGCGCCACTTCCGCCGCCAGCTTCGCCTCGCGCTGGGTGACGCGCCCCATCAGATACACCACGCTGCGATCGGTGTGAACGAGAAAGGCGCTGACGTACAAGTCCTTGGTATCGATGATCGCGGCTTTGACTTTGCTCGAAATCAGCAGGTCGTTCGAGCGCGCACCGACCGACGATACCGGGGCGACGACAAGGTCATTCTCGATGCTGCGCACGTTGTCGATGGTGGCGACCTGGCGCTGGACATCGGCCTTCATTGCCTCGTCCTTCACCTCGCCGGTGAGCAGCACGGTCCGGTTGTAACTGGTGACGGCCACCCGGCCGGCGTCGCCGGTGATCTTTTTCGCACGGCCTTCACCCTTGAGCTCGATCGACTTGTCATCGGCCTGCGCGCCGAGCGTGCGGCGGTCGGTGGCGGCGAGCGTACCGACGGCGGTGGCTCCGACCATCAGCGGGAAGCAGCCTTGGAGGCTGCTGGCGAGCGCGGCGCCGAGCAGCAGCGCTGCCAGCGGACGACGGAGGGCAACAGGGAAAGCGGACTTCATTCGGGATTTCCTCCAAAAAGTGCGACATCGATGCCGTCGCATAAGCAGTGAACGATCAGCAGATGGACTTCCTGAATGCGTGCCGTGCGATCGTGCGGCACGCAGATATGGACATCGGCGTCGGTCAGCAGGCGCGCGGTCGCGCCGCCTCCCTTGCCGGTCAGCGCGACCACGCGCATGTCGCGCTCGAGTGCCGACTCGATCGCGGCCAGCACATTGGCCGAATTGCCGGAGGTTGAGATCGCGAGCAACACATCGCCGGCCTGGCCGAAAGCCTGGACCTGTTTCGCAAAAATGTCCGCGAAACCGTAGTCGTTGCCGATGGCCGTCAGGATCGATGAATCGGTCGATAGCGCCATGGCCGGCAGCGGCAGCCGCTCGCGCTCGAAGCGGCCGACCAGTCCCGCGGCAAAATGCTGGCAGTCGGCCGCCGACCCGCCGTTGCCGCAAGCGAGTATGCGACTGCCGTTGGCGAGGGCGCCGAACATCAGGTCGACCGCCTCCGCGATCGGCTGTGCGAGCAGCGATGTGGCCTGGATTTTCAGCTCCGCGCTCTCGTTGAACTGATCGAGGATGCGTTGTCGTGTCATGGGTCGGGATTATACGGCCTTGTCCGCGCCGCCGAGTTCAGCGCACGAGCACATGGCGCAGCCATTGCAGCCGGTTGCCGTCGATGCAGACGGCATCGAACCGGCAGGCGGGCGCGGACGGATGGCGCAACAGGAAAACCTGCGCGGCGCGCCACAGGCGGGCCTGCTTGGCCGGCCCGATACTGGCCGCCGCTCCACCGAAGCGCGTGCCGCTGCGCTGTCGCACCTCGACGAACACCAGCGTAGCGCCGTCGCGCATGACGAGATCGATCTCGCCGCGGCGGCTGCGCACGTTGCGCTCCACCAGCACCAGGCCTTGTGCGAGCAGATAATCCAGCGCCCGGTCTTCGGCCAGTGCGCCGCTCGCTGCGCGCCCGGGCTTCACGGTCGGGACCTCACGTTTTGTACAATACGACGATGACGCGCGCATGACGCGCATGCCTCCCTACCCGCCATCGCCCCTCCCCCATGGACCTTCCTTCACCCAACGCCATCGCCGCCACGCTGTCATCGCTGGCCGACGAGCTGTCCCGGCAAAGCTTTCCGAGCGGCGCATTGTATGTCGTTGCCACGCCGATCGGGAATCTGGCGGACATCAGCGTGCGCGGTTTGATGGTGCTGACCATGGCCGATGCCATCGGCTGTGAAGATACGCGCAACACCAGCCATCTACTGGCGCGTTACGGACTCTCGTCGACGCTGTTTGCCGCGCATCAGCACAATGAGCGCGAAGTAGCGCAGTCGATCATCGTCCGCCTGCAGCGCGGAGAACGCATCGCTCTGGTGTCCGATGCCGGCACGCCGGCCGTCTCCGACCCCGGCGCGCGCATTGTCGATGCCGTGCGTGATGCCGGCCTGCCGGTGGTTCCGATCGCCGGGCCGTCGGCCGCCATCGCCGCGCTGTCGGCCAGCGGCCTGCTGCCAGCGCAATTCCATTTCATCGGCTTCCTGCCGGCGAAGGACAGGCAGCGCGACACGCTGCTGTCGTCGCTGGCCGCATCGGTATCCACGCTGGTGTTCTTCGAAGCGCCGCACCGCATCGTCGACAGTCTCGCTGCCTTGCTGCGCGCGTTCGGGCCGAGCCGGCGCGTGGTGATCGCGCGCGAGCTGTCGAAACTGTTCGAGCAGATCCATCGCTGTGCGCTGGCCGATGCCGGCGCGTGGCTGGCGGCCGATCCGAACCGGCAGCGTGGCGAATTCGTGCTGCTGGTCGAAGGCGCGACGGAAGCGGCGGACGACATGGCCGAGGCGCGCCGTCTGCTCGCCATCCTGCTCGAGGCCTGCCCGGTCAGCCAGGCGGCGGCACTGGCGGCGAAGATCACCGGCCTGAAGAAAAACGCGTTGTACCCGCTGGCGCTGCAGATGGCCGGCGAAGATGAGGGCGAGGGCGAGAACGAGACTGAGAACAACAGCGGCCGCTAGCCCACCGGGGCCGCCGGCGGGCTGTGGCGCGTATCGCCTTAGCGCCGGACGATGGTGGTCTGGATGTGGGCTGCGCTTTTCAGTTGCCGAGCCGCCTCGGCCGCCAGTTCGCGGCTGTTGAAAGGCCCGCTGTGCAGCCGGAATTGGCCGTTAGCCTCGACGATCGCCGGCGGCGGCAGGGACGACGGCCAGCCGGCCATCAGCCGCTCCCGCATGGCCGCTGCATTCTGCTCTTTCGCATACGCGCCGAACTGCAGGAAGAATCCGCCAGCCGCCGGCGACGTGACGCGGGCGATCATGTCGGCTTGCGGGGCCGGCAAGGCCGGCATGGCCTGCACGTCGGATCGAGAATGCTGCTTCGCCGACTGGATGCGTACGATCTCGTCGGGCAGCAGGCGCTCGACCTCGAGTTCGGTGCTGCCGCCGCGGAGGATGTCGAGTTTCAGCGCGGCCGTGTAGGACAGGTCGATGATGCGCGATGCGTGGAAAGGGCCGCGGTCGTTAACCCGCACAATGACCTGGCGACCATTGCGCAGGTTGGTCACGCGCGCATACGAGGGAAGCGGCAGCGTCGGATGCGCGGCCGTCATCTTGAACATGTCGTAGATTTCGCCAGACGCAGTTTTCTGGCCATGGAATTTTTTCCCGTACCAGCTGCCGATCCCGCGCTGCACGAAAGGGCGAGCATCAGTGATCGGCACATAGGTCTGGCCGAACACCTGATAGGGTTTGCTCGGCCCTTTCGCGTAGGGCTCGACCCGTGGCTCGGCGTCGGGCGTGTCGATCAGCCCCTCGGGAATGACTGCGGCCGGGCCGTCATCCTGGTAGTAGCCGCCGGGCCGCTTCGGCACCGCCTCGACCGACGGCGCGGCCGGCAGCGCGCGGGCCACCTGAGGAGCGGCCGGCGGCTGTGGCCGCGCAGCGGGCTCGTCGCGCACAGACAGATCGACCGTCGTGCAGCCGGCGATGACGAGCGACGCGGCGAGCAGGGCCAGCGTCGGCTGGCGGCGGTGGGTCGGCATGTGCATGACCGGGTGCCGGATCAGGTCTGCACCAGCTTGCGGTGGCGGTGGATGCTCATCAGCGTGCCCACGGCCAGCGACAGCGTCACGAACGCGGTGCCGCCGTAACTGACGAAGGGCAGTGGCACGCCGACCACCGGCAGGATGCCGCTGACCATGCCCATGTTGACGAATGCGTACACGAACAGTGACAGTGTGATCGCGCCGGCCAGCAGCCGCGAGAACAGCGTCGGCGCATTGGCCGCGATCATCAGCCCACGACCGATCAACAGCAGATAGAGCACCAGCAGCACCCCGTTACCGACGAGGCCGAACTCTTCCGAGAAAACGGCGAAGATGAAGTCGGTGGTGCGCTCGGGAATGAACTCGAGGTGGGATTGCGTGCCGTTCAGCCATCCCTTGCCGATCAGTCCGCCCGAGCCGATGGCGATCGTCGACTGGATGATGTGGAATCCCTTGCCCAGCGGGTCCGTGGTCGGGTCGATCAGCGTCATCACGCGGGTACGCTGGTAATCGTGCAGCATTGACCAGACCAGCGGCAGGCTCGCCATGCCGGCCACGCCGAGGCCGAGGATCAGCCGCCACGACAGGCCGGCGAGGAAGATGACGAAGAAGCCGGCCATCGCGACCAGGGTTGCGGTGCCGAGGTCAGGCTGGCGCAGGATCAGCGCAACCGGCACCAGCGCGGTCAGCGCGGCGATCACGAAGTCGCGCCAGCGAATCATGCCCTCGCGCTTCTGGAAATACCAGGCCAGCATCAACGGCACCGCCAGTTTCATGATCTCCGAGGGCTGGATGATGACGCCGACATTGATCCAGCGGCGGGCGCCGTTCTTGATCAGCCCGAACAGCGCGACGCCGACCAGCAGGGCGACGCCGACCATGTACACGGGCACGGCAAAGCGCATCAGCGTCTGCGGCGGGATCATGGCGGCCACCCACATCACGAGGATGCCGAGCGCGATGTTGCGCACATGTCCCTCGAAGCGGCCCGGATAATCCATGGCGGCGGACGACACCGCAAGGCAGCCGAGGAGCAGGATCAGCCCGAGGATGATGGTGAGCGAGCGGTCGAAGATGAACAGCCGGCGCTTCAGCGATTCCAGGATCATCGTGCGCGGCGCGTCGGCGATCGACATCATGGGACTCTCCTCTCATCAACAGGGGCGGCAGGCTGGGTTGGCGCCGGTTTCGGTGGCGCCGGCCGCGGCGGCTGGACCGCCG